>JAXGTD010000004.1:0-91077 GCA_040775095.1 Chromatiaceae bacterium
CTGCTGCATATCTCCTACGAGGGCTACGATCTGGAAGACCCCTGGTGTGAGCCGGGCGCGGACATGTGGCGTTGGACGGTGGCCCCGGAGGCGGCCCCCGACACGCCAGTCTATGTGGAGCTGACCTTTCGGCAGGGGGACATCGTCGCGATCGACGGGAACCCCCTGACCGCGGCCGAGGTACTCGCGCGGCTCAACCAGATCGGCGGCGCCCATGGCATTGGTCGCGACGACATCGTGGAGAACCGCTATGTCGGCATGAAGTCCCGAGGCTGCTACGAGACCCCGGGCGGCACCATCATGCTCAAGGCGCATCGGGCAATGGAGTCGCTGACCCTCGATCGCGAGGCCGCGCACCTGAAAGACGAGCTGATGCCCCGTTACGCGGCGCTGGTTTATAACGGCTATTGGTTCAGCCCGGAGCGTCGGATGCTGCAGGCGGCCATCGATTACACGCAGGCGGTCGTCAACGGTGTGGTGCGTGTGAAGCTCTACAAGGGCAACGTCATGGTGGTCGGACGCAGGTCCGAGTCCGACAGCCTGTTCGACTCCTCGATCGCGACCTTCGAGGACGATGCCGGTGCTTACGACCAGGCCGACGCCACCGGTTTCATCCGGCTCAATGCGCTGCGCCTGCGCGTGGCCGGACGCACGCGGGGCATTTGAGGCCTGGCGCGCGTATGGTGAACTCCGAGGCCGGCACGGCGAGCGACCGGCGAACCCGCGGCCGGCCCGCGCGAGGGCGCACATCAGCGCCCGGCGGCGTGCGCCTGTGTCGACATCGGCGGCGCGGACTCGGGTCGCCACCGCCGACGCCTCGTTGCCCGCGGCGAACCGGGCGGCTGGTACCGATGGTAGCCCATGCACAATCGAGCGTTTAGTATTGAGGTTCAACCCCCCGCCACACAGTGCCAGCCTCGACGCCGGCACCGACAAAATAGTCAACGCGACCGCTGAGGAGAACACCAGATGTCGGAGTCGAAAGTCTACGAAATCCCCGCCCAGATTGCGGCAACGGCCCATGTCGACCAGGAAACCTACCAGAGCATGTATCAGCGCTCGGTCGAGGATCCCGAAGGTTTCTGGGCCGATCAGGCCGACCTGTTCGTCAGCTGGTTCAAGAAATGGGACAAGGTGATGGACTACAGCTACGGTCCGGAGGAGGTCCACATCCGCTGGTTCGAGGGCGGCAAGCTCAACGTGTCCTACAACTGTCTGGACCGTCATCTGAACACGCGCGGCGATCAGGTGGCCATCATCTGGGAGGGCGACAATCCGGAAGAAGATCGCAAGATCACGTACCGGGAATTGCACGCCGACGTCTGCAGATTGGCCAACGTCCTCAAGGCACGTGGCGTCAAGAAGGGCGATCGGGTCTGCATCTACATGCCAATGATCCCCGAGGCCTCGGTCGCGATGCTGGCGTGCGCACGCGTCGGTGCGGTGCATTCGATCGTGTTCGGGGGCTTCTCGCCCGACTCGCTGCGCGACCGCATCCTCGACTCCGACTGCCGCGTCCTCATCACCGCCGACGAGAGCGTGCGCGGCGGCCGCCACGTGCCACTCAAGAAGAACGCCGACAAGGCATTGGAAGAGTGCCCCGAGGTGAGCACCTGCCTGGTGGTCAAACGCACCGGCGGTGCGATCTCCTGGACCAATGGACGCGACCTGTGGTACCACGAGGCCATGGCCGATGCGGCAGCCGAATGCGAGCCCGAGCAGATGGATGCGGAGGACCCGCTGTTCATCCTGTACACATCCGGTTCCACGGGTAAGCCCAAGGGGGTCCTGCACACCACCGGCGGCTACCTGGTGTTTGCCGCGATGACGCACAAGTACACCTTCGACTACCAGGAAGGCGAGGTCTACTGGTGTACCGCCGATGTCGGCTGGGTCACCGGCCACACCTATATCGTCTATGGCCCGTTGGCGAACGGTGCCATGTCGCTGATGTTCGAGGGTATCCCCAATTACCCCGACATGTCGCGGTTCTGGCAGGTCATCGACAAGCACAACGTCAGTATCTTCTATACCGCACCGACCGCGATCCGAGCGCTGATGCGCGCGGGCGAGGATCCGGTGAAGAAGACCTCTCGCAAGAGCCTGCGCATCCTCGGCTCGGTGGGCGAGCCAATCAATCCGGAGGCATGGGAGTGGTACCACCACGTGGTGGGTGACGGCCGTTGTCCGATCGTCGACACCTGGTGGCAGACCGAGACCGGCGGCCACCTGATCACGCCATTGCCGGGGGCGACCCCGCTGAAGCCGGGCTCCGCGAGCCGCCCCTTCTTCGGCGTCGTGCCGGCATTGGTCGATCCGGCCGAAGGGACCACCATCGAGGGCGAGGGCGAGGGTGCCCTGGTCATCACCCGCCCATGGCCGGGGCAGATGCGCACCGTCTACGGCGATCACCAACGCTTTATCGATACCTACTTCAAGCAGTATCCGGGCACCTACTTCTCCGGGGACGGAGCCAGGCGCGACGCGGACGGCTACTACTGGATCACCGGGCGTATCGATGACGTGCTCAACGTCTCCGGCCACCGCCTCGGCACCGCGGAGATCGAGTCGGCGCTGGTCCTGCACGACGCGGTGGCCGAGGCCGCCGTCGTTGGCTACCCGCACGACATCAAGGGTCAGGGCATCTACGCCTATGTCACGCCGATGGCCGGCGTTGAGCCCGACGACGCGCTCAAGAAAGAGCTCGTCAAGCTGGTGCGCGAGGAGATCGGGCCGATCGCGACCATCGACGTCATCCAGTGGGCCCCTGGCCTGCCGAAGACCCGCTCGGGCAAGATCATGCGGCGCATCCTGCGCAAGATCGCCGCCAATGAGATCAGCTCGCTCGGCGATACCTCGACGCTGGCCGACCCGACCGTGGTCAATGACCTGATCGACAACCGGGCCAACCAGTAGAGCGGGCGCGAACGGCATCGGCGCGGCTGCCCATCGACTGTTCCCGAGGCGGAGCATCGATGGGTGACCTTCGGCCAAGGCGCCGCTTCAGCAACCCGTGATTCGACGCCTTTGCTTGGGTCCATGACGATTGCATCCGCGGATGGCGCGGGCGCGGGAACCGGCAGCGCCCGCCCACACTCGGACATTGAAACGCGTGCGCCGTTGTTTTGGCGCTTCCAATCCTTTTTCGACCTGTATCACGAGGCTATCCGTTTTGGTTTCCATCCAAAAGGTCGGTGTCTATGTCGACGCCGAAAACGTACGTTATAACGGCGGCTACCAGATGCGTTACGACGTGCTGCGCCGGTTCGCCGCGAGGGAAAACGGGGCTCTGCAACGACTCAACACCTATCTTGCCTTCGACGCGGAGCGCGCCCGGGACGATCACGAATACGCCAAGAAGTCCCGCGCCTATCAGCAGATGGTGCGCGACTTCGGCTGGAAGATCACCGTCAAGTACGTCCGCCACTACACCGACGAGAACGGCAATGTCTCGACGAAGGCCAACGCGGACCTCGACATGGCCGTCGACGCGATGCTGCAGGCCGGCAAGCTCGACCAGGTGATCCTGGTCACCGGTGACGGCGATTTCCTTCAGGTCGTCTCCGCACTGCAGAACCTCGGCTGCCGGGTGGAGCTGATCGGGTTCAAGAACGTGTCGCGCCAGTTGCAGCAGGAGGTCGATGCGTACTGGTCCGGATTCCTCATTCCGGACCTGCTTCCCATCTCCTACGAGCCGCGCAACGAATGGGGCAAGGCAGGCTCCTGCGTCCGCGGTGTCTGCACCAAGTGGTTCCCCGACAAGGGCTACGGGTTCCTGCGCTTCATGGATCAGATCTCGCCGCAGCTGTGGATCACCGACCCGCGCGAGCCGGACTCACCCTATGTCAGCGTGTTCTGCCATGCTAACGAGGTGGCCGACGAGGTGACCGAGGACATGCTGATGAACCGCGAGACCATTCTCGAGTTCTACCTCAACGAAAGTGAGCAAAAGGACAACGGCCTGGTGGCCAACAATGTGCGGCTCGCCTATGGCGTAAACCGCTGACTCCCCGTGCCAGCGAGTGCACACCGGCGGTGACGCCAGGACCGGACCGACATCACAGAACCTGATACGGAACCGCGACGCGGCGGGCCTGTCCGCGTATCAAGACCAACATCGTTGCAATGCCCCGGGGGCGTCCGATGGCAACCGAACAGACACAGATCAACCCGGCGGGCCTCGCGCGCCGTTTGGTCCGTGACGAGCTGATCTCCGAGCAGCAGGCGCAGACGGCGCATGCCGAGGCGGCCCGACGTCGGCAGCCTTTCGTACAGTATCTGGTCGAACAGAAGCTGCTCGAGAGCCGCGCCATCGCGATCGCCGCCTCGCAGGAGTTCGGCGTCCCGGTGCTCGACCTCGACGCGATGAATCTGCTCGAGCTGCCGCTGACCCTCGTCGACGAGCGCCTGGTGCGCAGACACCGCGCCCTGCCGATCCATCGTCGGGGCAACCGGCTGTTCGTCGCCGTCTCCGATCCAACCAACGTGCGCGCGCTCGACGAGATCCGTTTCCACACCGGTCTTGCCACCGACGCGATCCTGGTCGAGGAGGACAAGCTTTCGGCCGCGATCGCACGGGCGATGGAGGCACAGGACACGGCCATCTCGGACATCATCGATGCCGATCTGGACAATCTGGAAGTCGCCGGTGGCGACGATGAGGAACAGGCCGATTCGGACCCGAACGTCGACGACGCCCCGGTCGTGCGCTATGTGAACAAGATACTCATCGACGCGATCGCCTCGTCCGCGTCCGACGTCCACTTCGAGCCCTACGAGCAGGAGTTTCGCATTCGCTTCCGCCAGGACGGGCTGCTGCGCGAGGTCGCCAACCCGCCGGTGAGCATCGCCTCTCGACTCGTGGCGCGACTCAAGGTCATGTCGCGCATGAACATCGCCGAGCGCCGCGTGCCGCAGGATGGCCGCATCAAGCTGAAGCTCGGGCGCACGCGCGACATCGACTTTCGTGTCAATACCCTCCCGACCCTCCACGGCGAGAAGGTGGTGCTGCGCATCCTGGACTCGACGGCGGCCATGGTCGGCATCGACCAGCTTGGAATGGAGCCAGCACAACGCGAGGCGTTCCTCGAATCCATCCACAAGCCCTACGGCATGGTCCTGGTCACCGGGCCGACCGGATCGGGCAAGACCGTGACGCTCTACTCGGCGCTGAACATCCTGAACAAGATCGACGTCAACATCTCGACGGTGGAGGATCCGGTCGAGATTCAAGTCGCGGGCATCAATCAGGTCAACATGAACATGAAGACCGGTCTGACGTTCGCCACCGCCCTGAGGGCCTTCCTGCGCCAGGATCCGGACATCATGATGGTCGGTGAGATCCGGGATCTCGAGACCGCCGAGATCGCCGTGAAGGCGGCCCAGACCGGCCACATGGTGCTCTCCACGCTGCACACCAACGATGCCCCGCAGGCACTCACACGTCTCGCGAACATGGGCGTACCATCGTTCAACATCGCCTCGTCGGTGCTGCTGATCATGGCCCAGCGCCTGGCCCGCCGGCTGTGCATGCACTGCCGCCAGGTCGAGGAGCTGCCGCGAGAGGCCTTGCTCGAGGAAGGATTCACCGAGGCGGAGATCGAAGAGGGCTTGACCATCTACGGCCCAGTCGGCTGCGAGCGATGCACAGGAGGGTACCGGGGGCGGGTCGGCCTGTTCCAGGTCATTCGGATTTCCGAAACAATGGGACGCATCATTATGGAAGGTGGAAACTCGATCCAGCTCGCCGAGCAGGCCGAGCGCGAGGGCTACGAGGATCTGCGCCATTCCGGCCTGCGCAAGGTCAAGGCAGGGATCACCAGCCTGGCAGAGATCAACCGCGTGACGACGGACTGACCACAGTGGCTAGCGTAACCGCTCAGAAGGCCAAGGCCGAGAAGTCCTTCCTGTTCATCTGGGAGGGCGTGGACCGACGCGGCACGAGGATCAAGGGCGAATATCGCGGCTCCAGCATCGCCATGGTGCGGGCCGACCTGCGGCGCCAGGGCGTCAACCCGCTCAAGGTCCGGAAGCGCCCGGAGCCGCTCTTCGGGAGCGGCAAGAAGAGGATCACCAGCCAGGACATCACGATCTTCAGCCGCCAGCTCGCCACCATGATGGCCGCGGGGGTGCCGTTGGTGCAGGCCTTCGATATCGTCGGCCGCGGTCATGACAAACGCTCCATGCAGGACCTGATCCTATCGATCAAGGGCGACATCGAGAACGGCACGGCGATGGCCGAGGCCCTTGGCAAACACCCACTCTATTTCGACGACCTGGTCTGCCACCTGGTGGCCGCGGGCGAGCAGGCGGGTGTGCTCGATGTCCTGCTGGACAAGATCGCGACCTACAAGGAAAAGACCGAATCGATCAAGGGCAAGATCAAGAAGGCGATGTTCTATCCGGCATCGGTCATCGTTGTCGCCATCGGCGTGACGGTCGTGATCATGCTGTTCGTGATCCCGCAGTTCAAGTCCCTGTTCGCCAGCTTCGGCGCAGACCTGCCGGCCTTTACGCTGCTCGTCATTGGCATCTCCGATGCCCTGAGGGAGTGGTGGTGGGCGGTCGCGATCGCCGGCGGCATGGCGGGCTACGGCATCGGCATGCTGTTCAAGAAATCACCGAAGTTCCGCGAGATGCTCGATCGGCTGGTGCTGAGGCTGCCCGTGGTCGGGGCGATCCTCCACAAGGCGGCCGTCGCACGATTTGCACGGACCCTGGCGACCATGTTCGCGGCCGGCGTGCCACTGGTCGAGGCCCTGGACTCGGTATCGGGCGCCACCGGAAACATCGTCTACGGCGATGCGGTGCGCAAGATGCGCGAGGACGTCGCCACGGGGCAGAGCCTGCAGTTGAGCATGCGCCAACGTAACCTGTTCCCGCACATGGTGGTCCAGATGACCGCCATCGGTGAGGAATCCGGCGCCCTCGACGCGATGCTGAGCAAGGTCGCGGATTTCTATGAGGAAGAGGTCGACAACGCCGTCGACAGTCTCAGCAGCCTGCTCGAACCCCTGATCATGGTCGTCATTGGCGGCCTGGTCGGCGGTCTGGTGGTTGCGATGTACCTGCCCATCTTCAAGCTGGCCGCCGTTGTCTGAGCAAGACGACATCCCTGTGTGCCTACCCGTGCCCGGTATCGCCCCCTATGGACACCCTCACCCTGCTGGAACACCACCCGGTCATCCTTTACGTTGCGACAGTCCTGCTCGGACTGGTGGTAGGGAGTTTTCTCAACGTCGTGATTCTGCGTCTGCCGCGTATCATGGAGGCGCAATGGCGCCAGGAATGCACGGAGCTGCTGGGCACGGGGGCACCCAACGACGGCCCCCCCGCCAGGTTCAGCCTGGCCTATCCGCCATCACACTGTCCGGTTTGCGAGCACCGCATCCGGCCATGGGAGAACATCCCGATCCTGAGCTGGCTGCTGCTGCGCGGCCGGTGCAGCGCTTGCGGGACCCGAATCGCGCCGCGTTACCCACTCGTCGAGGCGGCCACCGCGTTCTTGTCGTGGGTCGCCGTCTGGCACTTCGGCCCGTCGTGGCAGGCGGCCGCTGCGCTGGTGCTGACCTGGGGCCTGGTTGCGCTGGCGGTGATCGATTTCGATACCCAGCTGCTGCCGGATGGGATCACATTGCCACTGCTTTGGGTCGGCCTCTTCCTGAGCCTGTTTGGCGTCTTCACCGACAGCTCATCGGCCATCCTCGGCGCGGTCTGCGGCTACATGAGCCTGTGGCTGGTGTTTCATCTGTTTCGGCTGCTGACGGGCAAGGAGGGCATGGGACACGGCGACTTCAAGCTCCTGGCGCTGTTCGGCGCCTGGCTGGGCTGGGCCGCCCTGCCTCAGATCATCCTCTTGTCGGCCATCCCCGGCGCGGTATTCGGGGTCGGGCTCATCCTGAGCGGTCGCCAAGACAGTCAGACCCCGATCCCGTTCGGCCCTTTCCTCGCCATCGCTGGCTGGGCCAGCCTCATCTGGGGTCAGGGGATCAACGCCGCCTATCTGCAGTGGAGCGGCCTGGGCTGAGGCCGTCCACGCCCGCCTCCAGCGGCACCTCAAACGGGAATAGGGCCCTGCCATGTTCACGGTCGCGCTGACAGGCGGCATCGGCAGCGGCAAGAGCAGCGTAGCGGACCGGTTCGCGCACCTCGGGGCCGACATCATCGACGCCGATGTCATCTCCCGCGCGTTGACCGGCGCCGGCGGCGAGGCGGTCCCCGAGGTGATCGAACAGTTCGGCGATGCCGTGCTCGACCACCTCGGGGCCATCGATCGCGCTGCCCTGCGGCGTGTGGTGTTCGGCGACCCCAACGCACGCCAGCGACTCGAGAACATCCTGCACCCACGCATCCGCACGGGGATGCAACGTTGTCTGCAGGCGTCCGCCGGCCCCTACGCCATCCTCGTCATCCCGCTGCTGTTCGAAACCGGCCAAACGGGTCTCGCCGACCGAATCCTCGTCGTCGACGTGCCCCTCGAGATCCAGATTGCCAGGGTGCAGCGCCGCAGTGGCCTGACGCGCGGGGAGATCCGGCAGATCATCGCGACCCAGGCGTCGCGTGCTCAGCGCCTTGCCGGGGCAGACGACGTCATCGAGAACACCGGTGCGCTTGCCGCGCTCGAGGACCCCGTGCGGGCTCTGCACGCGGAGTACTTGTCGCGCGCCAGCGCGCGGGCCCCGGGCTGAGCGCCCCCGCCCCGTCCAGCGGCGCCGTCTCAGCGATACTGCCGCAGGTACCACCACTCGAAGAAGCGTTTGAGCCAGTGGAAGATGCGCGCATTCGGCAGCACCAGATTGCGCTTCTCATCGCGGAACACCAGCATGCCCCGGTCGTTGGCGTCGACGATGCAGATCAGCTCGACCTTGTAGGTCTCGGCTGGCGCATCACCGCGCAGCTCGGCGGCCAGGTTCCGCGCCGCCGCCTTGGCCTGCAGGTCTGCCATATGGGCCTGTTTGGGCATCCAGTCCGGTCCGGGGAAGCTGCCCGCGTCGCCCGCGACGTAGACCCGCTCGAAGCCGGGTACGCGGCACTGGGCATCGGCCTGGATCAGGCCGCCAGGTGAACGCGGCAACGCGGTGTTATCGAACCATTGATTCCCCGTCATGCCGGGCATGAACACAATCAGATCCGCGTCGAAGTCACCGCCCTCGGTGGAGACGCCGGAGGCGCTGAAGCCCTTGAGCTTGTGGCCAAGGTGCGTCTCGATCCCGACCCGGTGCAATGCCGTAAGCAGGCCGTCCACGGCCTTCGGACCCAGCCGGTTGCCGGGACGCTCGGCCGGTGTGAAGAAGACGATGCGGAAGCGCTCCCTGCGGCCCTCCTTGCGCAACTGGCGGTCGAGCCCGAACAGGAATTCGAAGATCGGCCCGCCGCGCATGGACGAGGGCTCCTGCGGATTGCTCGAAAAGCCCATCGCCACGGTCCCGCCGTCGAGGGCCTTGATCCGGTCGCGGATCTTCTGCGCGGCCGCGATCCCCTCGCAGGGGGTGATGGCATGCTCGATACCCGGCAGTTTCTTGATGAATCGCCCGCCGCTGGCAATGATCAGCCCATCGTTCTCGATTTCACCGTCGGATGTCTCGAGCAGCCGTCCGCCGTCGCGCAGCCCGGTGGCCTCAGCAGCCCGGTGCGTGACACCCATGCGCCGGAAGAACCGTTGCAGATCGATGCGCAGATCGTCACCAGTGCGCAGTCCGGAGGGGACCCAGATCAGCCCCGGCAGATAGACAAAATGGGCGTTGGGACTCACGACGGTGATGTCGTCCTTCACACCCGCCCCACGTAGCGATTTCACGGCGGTCAGGGCGGCGAATCCAGAGCCGACAACGGTGATGCGTTTCATGTTGGACTTGTCCTGCGTAAACGGCCCGCGCACAGAACAGGGCATCGGCCCCGCTTTCTCGCGCGTTGTCCTAGTCGATTGATGTTGATGAGGCCGACGAGCGCCGGTCGGCGCGCCGCGCTTGCGCGCGACCCGGCCCCTCTGGTGTGGGTATATGGTGGTCAACCCCGGCCAACGACAAGGCCAGCAGGCCCAGAGGGGCCGGAGCGCGACCCGTTCGCGTCGGTCAACCCGCGTCCACGGGTGCCGGGTCGCTCTCCTCCAGGAGTGGCCGGAGCATCGGCCAGACGTTGTCGAGCAGGCGCGGCTGCGCGGCCGCGCGCGGATGAATCGCGTCGGCCTGCATGAGGGTACGGTCATCGGCAACACCGTCGAGCAACCTCGGCACCAGCCCGACCTCCGCACGCGCGGCGACATCGACGAACATGCGTTGAAAGCCCTCGGTATAGGCCGCACCGTAGTTGGGCGGCAGCCGCACTCCGAGCAGCAGTACGCGCGCGCCGGCGGCCCGACCCAAGGCGATCATGCGCTCGAGATTGGTCGCGATCCGCTGGATCGGCATGCCGCGCAGACCGTCGTTGGCGCCCAGCTCGATTACAAGCACTACCGGTCTATGCTCGGCGAGCACGGCGGGCAGGCGCGCGAGTCCGCCCGCGCTCGTATCCCCGGAGACACTGGCATTGACGACCCGGTGCGCAAGGCCCGACGCCTTCAGCCGCCGCTGCAGCAGAGCGACCCAGCCCTCGTCGAGGGGGAGGCCATAGGCGGCGCTCAGGCTGTCGCCCAACACCAGCAGCACCGGCCCATCGCTATCGCCATCGCGGCCGGCGGCCGGTAACAGCCCCAGGCAGAGCATCGCCAACAGGAGGAGCATTCTCGACATGACGGACCCATCACCGATCTTGTGTCAGGCGCAGAGACTGGGGAAGGATGTTAACGGGCCCAGCGGCCGTTTGACCATCCTGCGGGATCTGGATCTGATCGTGCACGCGGGCGAGGCCGTTGCCATCCTCGGCGCTTCCGGCTCTGGAAAATCGACGCTGCTCGGCCTGCTCGCCGGGCTGGATCAGTCCAGTAGTGGATCCAGTTGGCTCTGCGGCGTCCAGCTCAACGGGCTCGACGAGGACGGTCGCGCCGAGCTGCGCAACGGGCGCGTCGGCTTCGTGTTTCAGAATTTCCAGCTGCTGCCAACGCTCACCGCCATGGAGAACGTACTGCTTCCACTGGAGCTTGGCGCTTCCAACGGCGCGGCCCGAGCCAAACGCCTCGCGGACAACCCCGATGCGGTGGCGGCGGGTGCGCTCGAGCGCGTCGGGCTGTCCGCGCGCGCGGGTCACTATCCGGGCCAGCTCTCCGGCGGAGAGCAGCAACGCGTCGCCATCGCGCGGGCGTTCGCGCCCGGCCCCGAGATCCTGTTCGCCGACGAGCCCACTGGCAACCTCGACGCGGGCACCGGGGCTCGCGTCATCGACCTGCTGTTCGACCTGCGTCGCGACTCCGGCGCGTCGCTGGTGCTCGTCACCCACGATGCGACGCTGGCCGAGCGCTGCGATCGGCGCCTGCACATGATCGACGGCCACCTCGAGGCGCTGCGGTGAACGCGCTGGCCTTGCCGGCCTGGCGTCTGGCCTGGCGCCTGCTGCGCCGCGACTGGCGCAGCGGCGAGCTCTCGCTGTTGTCGCTGTCTTTGGTGCTGACGGTGGCGGCAATCAGCGCGGTGGGATTCTTCACCGATCGGGTCGAGGGTGCCATGCAGCGCCAGGGCGGTGAGCTCATCGCCGCCGATCTGGCCATCGACGCATCATCCCCCATCCAAGTGCGCTTCGTCGACGAGGCCATCCGCCTCGGCCTCACCACGGCACACACGTTGCGCTTCCCCAGTGTGGTCGTCAGCGGCGCCCAAAGCCTGTTGGTCCAGGTCAAGGCGGTCGATCCGGGCTACCCGCTACGCGGCGAGGTGCGCGTGCAGGCCACGCTCGATCAAGGGATCGAGCCGGCCGAAGGGGGCCCGAGGGGCGACGCGGCCTGGGTCGAGCCACGCCTGCTCCACGGACTTGGTCTCACCGTGGGCGACCGTTTCCAGCTCGGGCAGTCGAGCTTCCGCATCGAGCGGGTGATCGCGTACGAGCCCGACCGCGGCGGCAACCTGTTTCAGATCGCGCCCCGGGTCATGATCGCCACCGATGCGGTGGCCGCCACGGGTCTGGTGACCGAGGCCAGCCGCGTGCGGTATCGGCTGCTTGCCGCGGGAGATGTGACCAGCATCGAAGCCCTCGCCGATTGGGCCCGGCCCAGGCTGCCGGCCAACGCGGGCCTGATCGACGCCCGCGAGGCCAGGCCCGAGCTCGAGTCCGCGGTCGAGCGGGCCTCGCGTTTCCTGCACCTGGCGGCACTGACGACCTTGTTGGTCGCGGGCGCCGCCATCGCGCTGGCCAGTCGCCGCCTGGTCGAGCGTCAGACCGATGCCGTCGCGATCATGCGCTGCCTCGGTGCCCCGCGCTATCTGCTGACACGGATCTTCGCGTTGCGGCTGCTGCTGTTCGGACTCCTCTCGGGCCTGGTCGGCTGCCTGGTGGGCTGGCTCGGCCACCAGGGGCTTGTCCTGCTGTTGGCCGACTGGTTCGGCTCCGATCTTCCACCGGCATCACTGAAGCCCGTCGCCATCGGCATCGGTAGCGGTCTGGTCGCGCTGGCCGGCTTCGCGCTGCCCCCGCTCCTGCAGCTCTCCGGGGTGCCGCCACTGCGAGCTCTCCGGCGCGATCTCGGTGCGCCACGCACCTCGGTGGCCATCGCCGCCGCGGCCGCCGCCGGGGCGCTGATCCTGTTGGTGCTATGGCAGGCGGGCGACATCCAACTCGCCTGGAAGCTGCTCGCGGGCGTGGCCGCGGCGCTGATCGGGCTGCTCGCGCTGGGCGCGCTGATGGTCTGGCTCGCACATCTGGCAACCGGGCGCAGCCGCGGCATCTGGCGGCTGGGGTTGGCCGGACTGGCGCGGCGACCGGGCACGGCAATCCTGCAGATCGTCGGGTTCGGGCTCGGTATCCTCGCCCTGCTGCTGCTCGCGGTGGTGCGCCTGGACCTGTTGCAGGGCTGGCAGGCGAGCCTGCCCGCGAACACACCGAACCGGTTCCTGATCAATATCCAGCCAGACGAGGTCGCCCCGCTGCAGGACTTCCTGACCGCCAACCAGGTCGCCCTCTCCGGCATCTATCCGATGATCCGCGGCCGACTCACCAGTATCGGCGGCCACGAGGTGGACCCGGCCGCGTTCGCGGATCCCCGCGCCCAGCGGCTGGCCGAGCGCGAGTTCAACCTGAGCTACGGGGACACCCCCCAGCCCGACAACGAGATCATCGCCGGCCAATGGTGGGACACCGACAGCACGAAACCGCAGTTCTCGGTCGAGGAGGGACTGGCCCAGACGCTTGGCATCGCGCTGGGCGATGAGCTGCGCTTCTGGGTCGCTGGCCGCGAGGTCACCGCGCCGGTCACCAGCTTGCGACGGGTGCACTGGGACAGCTTCAACGTCAACTTCTTCGTGATTGCCTCGCCCGCCCTGCTCAGGGAGATGCCGACGACTTACGTGACCAGCTTCTTTCTCGCGGCAGAGCGTGAAGCGCTCGCGTCCGTGCTGCTGCGGCAGTTTCCAAGCCTGACCCTGATCGATGTCGGGACCCTGCTGGCGCAGGTCCGCGGGATCATCGAGCGCGGCGTCAGCGCGGTGGAATACGTCTTCGTATTCACACTGGCGGCCGGTCTGCTGGTGATGTACTCCGGCATCCAGGCGAGTCTCACGGCCCGCCGGACAGAGCATGGTGTGCTGCGCACCCTCGGCGCCAGCCGCTCGCGCCTGCTGCACAGCCTGATGATCGAGTTCACGCTCACCGGTCTGCTGGCCGGGCTCATGGCCTCGCTGTTTGCCGAGCTGACCGGGTGGCTCCTCGCCCGCGAGCTGCTCGGGCTGGCCTTCCATTTCAACCCCTGGTTGTGGCTGTTCGGCGTGGGCGGCAGCGCGGTGCTGATCGGCGCTGCCGGGACGCTGGCCACCTACGCACTGCTGGTACGCCCGCCGCTGCAGGCGCTGCGGCAGGGGACCTGATGCGGGCCGAAGCGCTCGAGCGCTCAGGGCTTGAGAAAAAAGCCCTTCCAGGGCTCAGAGCCAGCGCGCAACGGACCATAGGCACGGTCGTGGATCTGCTGCAGCAGCACCAGGTCCGACCAGATGTCCTCGGGCCATCCGGCGCGGCCGCCGCGGTCATCGATAACCAGGTCGTGAAACACCACGGCAAAGGCCTCCACGTTCCCCCAGCACTTGATCAACCGCAGGACGACGTGGCGATAGCGCAGCTCCATTTCGGCGAACTGGGAGGGATCGATCAGGCCGCCATGAACGTGACCGGCCGCGTCCAGGGCTGGCGGGTAGGCCACATGGTGCAGATTGCGCAGGAACAGCAACTCGTCCCAGGCCGGCCCCGGCCACCGCCGGACAGTGCCGCGATCATCGACGATCAGGGCCCGAAATGCCCGGGTTGCGGCCTCTGGCCTGCTCCAGCAGCGCGCAATGAGTCCCACCGCGTGCGGAAAGGACTTCTCCAGCTCCGAGCGTTGCTCAAGGGGCCCCGGCGCGGGTTCCCGGGCCGGGGCGACCCTGGGCAGGGGCATGCCATCGATATCGACACCCTGAAGCGGGGGGCGCCGGGGCGCACTCACGACCCGCATCACCCGGCTGGAACCGTCCGGGCGCCAAAGGACACGCAACCGGCTGCCAGCCAGAAACTGCGCGAATGGACGCTCAATGGATGTCTCGTGTTTTGTCGGCCGCGGCATCGGCAACACCACCCTTCAACCCTTCCCGATCGGAGGGGTCCGTCCCACACAGGGGGTGATGTAAATGTAACACTGTCGCACGCGAGTAACAATTCTCAACCAACAAGACATTCGCCCCGGATGGAGGCGCCGACACGCCAGTCCCCGTCGGGGCGTCCGGCTGGCGTCCTATTGTACCTATACGACAGACACCGGCCGCCGACTGCGATGTCGGTCCCATCCCGCCGACCTCGGACCTGCCGGCGCGCGGCGCCAGGGTGCACGCGGCCGGGCGCCTGCCCGCCCTGGTGGTTCCTGCTATGATGCGCGCGACCTTGGACGACGGACGAGCACCCCCGATGCGGAAGCCCCTGTGGAGCCCCCTCTTGATCACTGCCCTCGCGTTGCCATTGGCCGCTGATCTCTGTCCGGCGCAGTCCGCCCTATCGGACCTGGACCTGCGCGTCACCGAGGCCGACGTCCAGCCGGCCGTGACACTCAAGGAGTACGGCAACCGCACCGTCGAGGAATACAGCGTCAACAACAATACCTACATGCTCAAGATCACGCCGCGGGTCGGCGCTCCCTATTATCTGGTCGACGAGGATGGGTCCGGTGACATGGCGTGGAACCGAGGGCGCCCGGAGCTCGACAACAACGTCCCCCAGTGGGCGCTGACCAGTTGGTAGGGGTCCGCGGCCAGGCGCAGCCGGCGCTTGCCGGCCGGCCCCGTCGTTTCAAACCCGACTCAGGAGAAGACCGCCGATGACCCATGCGATGCGATGGTTGACGGGCCTGGTGCTCGCCGGCACCCTCGTCCAGGCCGGTGCCGACGCACTCGAGGAGATCCAGGATCGCGGCGTGCTGCGCTGCGGCGTCAACGGCCAGGCACCGGGACTGTCCTATCAGGACGCCGCTGGCGCCTGGAGCGGCCTGGACGTCGACTTCTGCCGTGCCGTCGCGGCCGCCGCCCTGGGCTCCGCCGACAAGGTGGAATTCATCCCCGTGACACTCGCCGAGCGCTTTCCAGCGCTGCGCGGGGGCCGCGTCGACCTACTCGCCCGCAACGTCACCTGGACCGAATCGCGCGACCTGGGCGAGGGCATCAGCTTTACCGCCGTTCTCTACTTCGACGGCCAGGGGTTCATGGTGCCGCGCGGCAGCAACAAGCGCAGCACCCTGGATCTGGACAAGGCGCGGATCTGCGCGCTCGAAGGCGCGACCAGCCCAGAGAATGCAAAGCGCTACTTCACCCGCCACCAGATGGCGATGCAACTGCGGCTCTATCCAGACATGGATGCGGCCAAGGCCGCCTATATCGCGGGCGAGTGCGACACGCTCACCAGCGACCAGTCACAGTTGTACTCGCTGCGCGCGAGCCTCGCCGACGCGGCGGCCCACCGGATCCTGCCCGAGGTGGTCTCCAAGGAGCCGCTGGGCCCCGCCGTGCGCAAGGGCGAGACGCGCCTGTTCGATCTGGTACGCTGGACCCTGTTCACGCTCATCGATGCCGAGGAGAAGGGTATCGACTCGGGTAACGTCGTCGGCGCAAAGGAGCGCGCCAGCAGCGAGGACGTGCGCATGTTGCTCGATCTCGACGGCGAGAGCGCCGCCGGGCTCGGCATCGAGGCGGGCTGGGGCTACCGAGTCATCGCCCAGGTCGGAAACTACGCGGAGTTGTTCGATCGCAACCTCGGTAAGGCGTCCGGACTCGGCCTGAAGCGTGGCCTCAACGCGCTCTGGAGCAATGGCGGTCTGCTCTACGCGCCGCCGGCACGTTGAGACACGCCAAAGACAGCACGCGCCAGGAGGCCGAATCGCGAGCATCGGGCAACGATCGAGCGCTCTCGGCCGGCGCGCATTCCAACACGGGACCAATCCAATGGCCTTGATCAGACCCTTTGCCGGCCTGCGCCCGGCCCCGGGACGCGCCGCGGATGTCGCCGCCCCGCCCTACGACGTGATGAACGCCGTGGAGGCGCGCGCGATGGTGGCTGGCCGGCCCTGGAGCTTCCTGCACATCTCGCGACCCGAGGTCGACCTGCCCGAAGACATCGACCCCTACTCGCCCGAGGTCTACGCCAAGGCGCGCGAGAACCTCTCGCGCATGATCCGCGAGGGGGTACTCACGCGCGATCCCGCGCCGCACTATTACGTCTATCGGCTGACCATGGGTGCGCATCGGCAGACCGGCCTGGTGGCCGCGGCATCGGTGGCCGCCTACGATGCGGACCGGATCAGGAAGCACGAGCTCACGCGCCCGGTCAAAGAGGACGACCGGGTCCGCCAGATCGACGCGTTGAACGCCCAGACGGGACCGGTGTTCCTGGTCTATCGCAGCACCGCGGCCATCGACGAGACCCTGGCGCGGGTCTGCGAGGGTGTCGCGGAGGTCGATGTGAGCGCGGCCGATGGCGTCCGACACGAGCTCTGGTCCGTCCGCGACAGCTCCACAATCGATCATCTCAGTGCCGCCTTCGAGGCCATCGATAACCTGTACGTCGCCGACGGTCACCATCGTTCGGCAGCGGCCTCGCGGGTTGCCGCCGCCAGGCGCTCCGCGCATGGCCGCGACGCGTCCAGCCCCGGTAATGTCGACATGGCATCCGACTCTTTCCTATCGGTGATCTTCCCCCACGACCAGATGCAGATCCTGGCCTACAACCGGCTCGTCCGGGATCTGCATGGTCACGACCGCGAGAGTTTTCTGCGCCGCGTCGCGGTCGCTTTCGAGGTGCAACCTGCCGACGCGCCGGTCATCCCGACCCAACCCGCGCAGTTTGGTCTGTACCTCGACGGCGATTGGTATCGGCTGCAGCTCGATCCCCAACGCATCCCCTGGGATGATCCCGTCGGGCGGCTCGACGTCAGCCTGCTGCAGAACAATCTGATCGAGCCGATCCTCGGTATCGTCGATCCGCGCCGCGACGATCGCATCGATTTCGTCGGCGGCATCCGTGGGGTCGAGGGCCTGACGCGGCGCGTGGACTCCGGGGAGATGCGAGTCGCCCTCGCACTCTATCCCACGCGCATGGAAGACCTGATGGCCGTCGCCGATGCGGGCGAGGTGATGCCGCCGAAGTCCACCTGGTTCGAGCCCAAGCTGGCGGATGGTCTCGTGAGCCACCCCTTGTCCGACGAGTAGAGCACCTCGCGCACGGCGCTTGGCGAGCGGCGCGCCTCCACGGCGGATCGGCTCGCCACTCGCCATGTTGCCAACATCATGGTTAAGCCCAACTCCAACCTCCCCGGCGCCGACCAGGACGACCTCAGCGCGAGCCGCCACTGGCTGGCGCGCTTGGGCGAGCATTACTCAAATGACGAGTGCGCCCGCATCGGGCAGGCCTGCGAGCTGATGATCGGGTGCCGCGGCGGCCATCTCCTGGAGACCGGCCAGACCGAGGCGCGGCACCTGCTCTCCACCGCCGACATCCTTTACGGCCTGCGCATGGACGCGGAAACGCTGTGCGCGGCCTTGTTGAACGGCTGCCTGGGCCGCGCGGACGTCACCGAGGAGGAGCTCGCCGCGCGCTTCGGCAGCGGACTGGCGCGGATGATCGTCGACCTCGGGCGGATCGGTCAGCTGGCGAATGTCGACCGCGTCATCGCCGAGAAAGACCAGCACCAGCACGAGGAGAACCTGCGCCGGTTGCTGCTCGGCATCGCCGAGGACGTGCGCGTGGTGTTGGTGGTGCTGGCCGAGCGCGTGCACCTGATGCGCACCGCCAAGTCACTGAGCGAGGAGCGTCGCCGCGACCTGGCCAAAGACACGCAGCGCGTCTATGCGCCACTGGCCAACCGGCTTGGCATCTGGCAGATCAAATGGGAGCTGGAAGACCTCTCGCTGCGCTATCTGCAACCGGAAGACTACAAGCGCCTGGCCAAGCTGCTGCGGGAACGACGCGAGGAGCGCCAGGCCTACATCGGCCGCGTCATTGGCCTGCTGGAGGCAGAATTCGCGCGCGCCGGCATCCCCTGCCGGATCAGCGGCCGCCCAAAGCACATCTATAGCATCTGGCGCAAGATGCAGCGAAAGGGGGTCGATATCGCCCAGATCTTCGACCTGCGGGCCGTTCGCATCCTGGTCGGCGACATCCCCGCCTGCTATGTGGCCCTGGGCATCGTGCATGGGCTTTGGCGACACATCCCTTCGGAGTTCGATGACTACATCGCCACGCCGAAGGGTAACATGTATCAGTCCCTGCACACGGCGGTCATCGGTCCGGAGGACAAGCCGCTCGAGGTGCAGATTCGCACCAACGAGATGCATCAGCACGCCGAGCTCGGTGTTGCCGCTCACTGGGCCTACAAGGAGGCCAAGGGACACGACGCCGAGTTCCAGCGGCGCGTGGTCTGGATGCGCCACTGGCTCGAGCTGAAGAACGAGGGTGACCAGGCGGGCGGCTTCGTCGAGCGCTTCAAGGCCGAGTTCGAGCCGGTCCATGTCTACGTGCTCACACCCCAGGCCAAGGTGGTCGAGCTCCCCAAGGGCGCCACCCCACTGGACTTCGCCTATGCCATCCATTCCGAGATCGGCAACCGCTGCCGCGGCGCACGGGTCGACGGGCGCATCGTCCCGCTCAACCACGTGCTCACCAGCGGCGAGACGGTGGAGATCCTCACGCAGAAACACGGCACGCCAAGCCGCGACTGGTTGAGCCCACACCATGGCTACCTGGTCACGGCGCGGGCGCGCAATCGGGTGCGGCAGTGGTTCAAGCTGCAGGACTACGACCGCTACCTCGGCGAGGGTCGCGCACAGCTCGACAAGGAGCTCTCCCGCCTCGGCATCGATGGCAAGCCGCCGCTCGACAAGCTCGCGCCGCGCTGGAACCTGCACAAGGGAGACGACCTGCTCGCCGCAATCGGCCGTGGTGACGTCTCGGTCGCGCAGGTCGCGCGCGCCACGCTCGAGGCCAGGGGGGAGCGCCCGGAGGAACGCGAGACCAGCACGGAAGGCCGCAGCCCGCCGCCGCCCCCGCCTCGCCCACCCGTGCATCCCGGCGACGCCGGCCACGCGGAGGTCGTCGTCGAGGGTGTCGGCAACCTGATGACGCACATGGCGAGCTGCTGTAAGCCGGTGCCCTACGACAAGCTGGTCGGCTTCGTGACCCGGGGGCGGGGCGTCACGGTACATCGGCGCAACTGCCGCAACATCCTGAGCCTTCCAGACCATGAACGCGAACGGTTACTCGACGTCAGCTGGTCCAATCAACCACCAAACGCCAGTTACCCGGTCGACGTGGTGATCGCCGCCGCCGACCGCACCGGCCTGTTGCGGGACGTGTCGTCCGTCTTCGCCGACGAGAAGGTCAATGTGGTCGGCACCGCCACGCAATCCGACCCCAACCGTGACGTCGCCACGATGCGCTTTACCGTCGAGGTGGCCAACATGGATCAGCTCGAGCTGGTGCTGCTCAAGATCCGGCAACTGCCGGACGTGCTCGACGTCTACCGCTCCGGCTGAGCGCCCAAAACGCTGGCGGGCCGGGGCGGATCAGCTCTTTGGCACCGGCAGCAGCGAGGGCGTCTCGCCGCGCCCTTGCATGAGCTCGAACGGGTCCTCGCCCTGACGCGCATGGCCCGCGTCGCGCAACCGGCCGAGATAGTCCAGCCACAGGGGCTGCCAGGCACGGCCGAGCTTGTACAGATAGGGCCAGTCGTACAGGCCGGAGCGGTGTCCATCATCGAAGATGATCTTGACCGCATAGGTGCCGATCTGCTGCAGGTCGGCGATGTTGACCTGCTCCTTGCCGATCTGCAGCTTGGCGTGGTCTGGCGTGTGGCCGCGGACCTCGGCGGATGGAGAATAGACCCGCAGATACTCGCAAGGCAGACGAAAGCGCGCGCCGTCGTCGAAAACGACCTCCAGCACGCGCGACTTTTGGTGAAGATTCAGCTCGGTGGGCAGCGGGTGTCGGTCCATGGTCTGGCGTCGGTTGCGAGGCGGATGAGGGGAAGTTGAGGCCGCGGCCGGGCTTTCCAATGTCGGGACCCACGCGCGCCGCGCCCCGGCGCTGGCCGCCTGGACCAGGACGCGACCCGATCGACAGCCGCCGAGGGGAAACACCGATCGAAGGCGTTTCCAGTCCGGGCCAGGCATCGCGGCGATGCATGCCATCGAACAGGGCGCACTTCGCGCGCCACACCCCGCCAGGCACGGGCCGCTCTCATCCAGGAATGGGTTCGATCGGTTCCCCCTACGGGACCTCGGCCAATTCCTCCAGCTCGGGCCAACCGCAGGCGTGGCGCTGGACCAACCCGGCGAGCATGTCGAGGTGCGCCGGGGAGTCGTTGAGGCAGGGGATGTACCCATAGGACTGCCCTCCCGCCTCCAGGAAATAGCCGCGGTTCTCCACGTCGATCTCCTCCAGGGTCTCCAGGCAGTCTGCCGAGAAACCCGGCGCGACCACATGGACGCTGTTAACGCCCTCGCCTCCCCAGCGCTTCAGGGTCGCATCCGTGTAGGGCTGTAGCCATTCCTCGCGTCCGACCCGCGACTGGAACGACACCGCCCAGTGCTCGGCATCGAGGCCGAGCCGCTCGGCGACCATCCGCGCCGTCTTGTGGCAGTGACAATGGTAAGGATCCCCGGCCATGAAATAACGCATCGGAATACCGTGGAACGAGAACAGCAGCCGGGTGGGCCGGCCATGCTCGGACCAGAACGCGCGGATGCTGCCGGCGAGGGCCCCGATATAGGCGGGCTCGTCGTGATACTGATTCACGAAACGCAGCTCCGGCAGCCAGCGCCAGGTGCGCAGCTCGGCGGTCACGGCATCGAAGCTCGACGCGGTGGTCGTGGCCGAATACTGGGGATAGAGCGGCAGTACCAACAAACGGCGCACCTGCGCCTCTCGGATGCGCTGCAGCGCTTCGGACACCGACGGATCGCCATAGCGCATCGCCAGCTCCACGTGCACGCCCTCGCCGATGCACTGGATCAGACGTTGCTGCAGACCCGCGGCCTGGGCCCGTGCGATCGCGAGCAACGGCGAGCCTTGGTCGGTCCAGACCGCCTGATAGGCCTTGGCCGATCGACGCGGCCGGACCCGGAGGATGACCCCATGCAAAATGAGCCACCAGAGCGGACGAGGCACCTCCACAACCCGCGGGTCCCAGAGAAACTCGGCCAGGTAGCGGCGCACCGCGGACGGCGTCGGCGCGTCGGGTGTCCCCAGATTCAACAGCAAGACGCCAAGCCGCTCGGGCGCGTCATGTGCGTAATCGGTGGTGTTCTTGTACTTCATCGTGGACCTTCTTCTCCAGGAAACCCTGCTCAGTGCATCGGGAAAACGCGGCAGACGTCACCACGCCCGTGCAGGGGTGTGAACGGCCCGCCATTGTCAGCGACCCGGTGGTCGCTGAAGATGCCCCGATCCGGAAATGCGGCGGCTGCGATTGCGCTCTGGCCTGGTTCCTCGATGGATCCGGTCAGCGGCCGCATCGGCTCTCGTTTGCACGCGGCGACGTCCGACCGCCCCGGCCCCATCAGGCGTTGCTGCGCCGCAGCTTCGCCTCGACCCGGCTGCGCCACACCAGGGCGGGGTCGAGCACCTTGGGGTACAGCCGCCAGACCAGATCGACCGCCAACGCATGCCGGCGCGCCTCGCGCTCCAGCCGCGCGCGCAGATCGTCGGGGAGGTATGGGAGGGTGAGCAGATAGGGCGAGAGCCAGCCCAGGTAGTCCGCCACCAGCGCATTGGTCGGGACGCCCTCGCCTTGCTCACCCGGCCACTCGGCACGCAGGTGCAGACGCGGAAACACCGCGGCGGGCAGCGGGCCATCGCTCTGGCCCCCCGATGCATCGACACCCACGCGCCGGCCTGCACCCGGCTCGCGGCGGAACCACCGCGCGCGCGGGCGCGGCCCCGCGGCCCGATAGACTCGCCGTTCCAAAAACTCGGCATGCTGGGCCGACCCACGAGCGTCGCGTTCGGCGATGCCGAGGGCTGTCAATGCCGACGAGACGAAGGGGCGTTCGCCGCGTCCGCCGGCAATCCAGTCTGGCTGACCGATCTCCTCCAACGCCGTCTCGTCCACGCAGGTCGCCAGCAACGCCAGCGGCTGGCCTTCCTGGTCCAGGAGCCAGAGCTCCAACTCGGGGGCGAGGGGAAAGGGCAGCGCCGAGAGATTTTCCTCGATCGCCGCGACCAGTTCCCGGACCGCGCTGATCATACGCCCAACGTCGAGGATTGGGGTCAACGGGACCCTCGTCATCCCCTCGCCCGGCGACCAGCCGCCAAAGCGGAAATAACGCTGCTCCGGCGCATCGTCGCCGGCGGCCCACAATCCGCGCGGCGGATGGGCCAGGACCTGCAACGACCAGTTGACACCATCGACACTCAGCGCCCGGGCCGCGGCGGTCTGCACCACCGCGACGACACCGAGGAACGGGTTGACCCGACGCAGACCATAACAGCGCACCTCGGCCGGCACGCTCCCGATCCGGGTCATCCGCCAGGCTCGTCGCCAGCGTCGCGTTTGAGACGCCCAAACAGTGCCTGAAAACGTGCCGGATCCGCCTGGCCAAAGCCCGGATCCTCCGCGGTCGGTGCCTGGCCCTCCAGCTCGGCCCAGTCCTGCTCCGAGAGGACGCTCAGCGCGATGGGGAATGCCTCTTGGTCTTCGGTGCGCAGATGATCGCGATGGGCCGCGATCAGCTCGCGGCCCTGCTGCTCGACCTCGTCTCGGCGCAGTACCTCCTCGTGCACAATGCCCTCCAGAGACTCACGGAAACGCCGATTGAGCTGGCCCAGGCTCGCGTGTTGGTGCATCAGCCGCTCGATGACCGGGAATTGCGTAGACGAGTACGCGTGCATGCGCGCAAAGATCAGGTCCTCCGACGGGTGATGGACCTGGTCGGCATAGTCGATGACATACTCCAGCAGCTCGCTCATCAACTCGTAATCGGGCTCGTCACCGAGGTTGAATCGGTCGAGCAGAGATTCCAGGAGATCGAGCACTTGCGTCAGGCGCCGGTGCTCCCGGCCAAGCCGGGCAAGTAGTGGGCTCATGCGTTGTCCTCGTCTGTGTAGCCGCCTGATTGTGGAAATATGCCATCGCCGGAGCAGGGATCAAAGGGAACGCCGATCGAGAGCGTTTCCCGCCCGGGCCTTCGACGGCCCGGTATGGTCAGCCACCCAGGTGAGCGAACCTGGAGCGGCGGAGTCCGGGAGGAGCCGTCGCTGTGTCGGTGCGCGGCACCGCTTAGCGGCCGCGATGCGCGCGTGCGCGTTTCGCCCAGATCGCCGCCAGCCAGCGCCAGACCAGACCCCGCGGTGGACTGCTGCCAAACAGGATGTAGTTGAGCGCATGGCTGTTCTGCAGCGTCCAGTGCATCGCGGAGCGTGCGCCCGCGCGCCCGCAAAACAGCAACTGGTCGCCGCGCTGCAGCCGCTCGTCGTCTCCCGGGAGCAGGGTCCGGCCGTTGGCCCGGCGGCGCATCAGCGCGATGGCGGCGATGCGCATCTCACGGTCGCGCGGATCGTGCAGCAAGGTGCCCACCGTCGCAACCACTCCCTCTCGACGCGCCTGGTGGACCGCGTACCCATCGATCTCGTCAACGCGGACCTCCCAGACATCGGGCACCCGCTCGTGCTCGAGTGCCACGATGCGGCTGACCAACTCACAGGCCCAGCTGTCGTCCTCGTAGCGGGCGTAGTTGATGAACTCGGTCAACAAGGGCGTATTGAGCAGCATACGAATGCGGTTGGCAACGATCGAGCTGGGGTGCATCCGGATGTTCGCGCCCACGGCGGAAAACAGCTCACGGTTGTCAAGGTGATTCTCCCGCACCACGCAGAACAGATCGGGGTTGAGGGTGCGCGCGGTCATCAGGATGGAGAGGTTGTTGGCGTCGTTGTCAGTGCCCGCCACCAGACCGACCGCCCGGTCGATCCCGGCCTGCTCCAGCGTGTCCGCCTCGGTGCCGCGTCCGCGCACCCAGCGCCCCGGTGGCTCGCCGGTTCGGTCCGGACGCGCCTCGACCACCACCAGCTCGATCTCCTGCCCATTGAGGTGGTGGTAGAGCGCCTTGCCAAACCGGCCATAGCCGCACAATATCCAGAGCCCCTTGGCGGGTGGATAGGTCGGCTCCTCGAAGGGCTCGCCATGCAATCCCCCGAGCCAGTCCTGCAGCAGGGTCAACCCGGGCGCCTGCAGGGCGCTGGCCAGATAGAGGGCAAAGATATCAAAAGGGTCATAGATATGGTCGGTGCCGAACGAGGCCATGTTGGCCTCGATGTCATGGGAATCGGCGCGGCAGATCACCTGCCCCTTGGGCTGCATCAACTTGGCCGCGATGGCGATCTTCAGATTTGTCTCGTTGTTCGAGGTCAGGGCCAGGACGCCCGCGCAACGGGGGTTGCGCAAACCGCCATGGATCAGGCTCTGCGGGCGCCGGGCATCGGCGCACAACGCGGGCACGAACTCTGGCAGGTTCTCGAGGTGAAGCAGATCGATCCGCTCGGCGCTGGCGTCGATGACGACCGCGCGCTGACCGCGCTCGGCCAGCGCGCGGACCAACCCACTGCCGGTCTGGCCATAACCGCAAATGAGGTGAAACGGCTCGTTGAGGGCGCGCACCCTACGCGCAAAGGTCCGCTCGGCGAAGGTGCGCCGCAGGGTCCTGTCCTGCAGCAGCGCGATCAGCGAGCCGATGGAGTAGATCCACACGACCACCGTCGCGTAGATACAGAAGGTGGTCCAGAGCCGCTGCGCGTCGGTGAACTCGTAGGGGATCTCGCCAAAACCGATCGTCGTCGACATGAAACTGACAAAGTAGAACGCATGAAACAGGTCCATGTGCCAGGGGTTGCCATCGCCGTCACGACCGGGCATCAACACCAGGCCCAGGATCGCGACGCTGTAGGTCACGATCAGGACGATCAGCGGCACGCGCATGCGTCGGAATACGAGGAAAACGATGTTGTCCATGGCTGTCCGAGGGCACGATCGGGCGGAGTCGGGGGCCGGTTGCCGACACTGCTAGCGGCGCAGCATCACCGTCTCGATCACCAGTAGCACCACGGAGACGACGTTGGCAATCATCGCGCCACCTGCCAGCGAGACGATGCTTGCGACCATGCTGGGCGTCATCCCCGATGCCATCACGTGCACCGCAGCAGTCCAGATGATCGCACCAGCGACCAACTGCAGCACGGCCACCAGGCTGGTCGCCAGCAGCACCGCACCCATCTGGGTTCGGTCGCCGAGCTTCATGATGGTCGCGATCAGATTGACCACCACCACCGCCGCGAACTCCCAGACGTGGTGGTGATCAGGGTTGTCGATGTCGCCGACGAAGAAACCGAAGTTCAGCGTCAGTGCAAGCAGGATGAAGAAACCGAAGACGACCTTCTCTGGATTCACGACGCACCCCTATGGACGTTCCGATTGGAGAAACCGGTCGGCGCGAGCGCGGCTTGTCCGCGACCACCGCCAGTCGTAGACCGACCGACCCTCGGCCGCCTGGGACCGGGGCGTTTGCCGTGACCACGGATCAGGCCGCGCTCTCGGTCGCCGCCGCGGCATCATCAGCCCCCTGCGTCAGCGACCGGTGGATGACCACGTTCAACATCCGCATGGTTGCGGCAATGGCGGCAAACACCTGGTTGGCGTGGACCCCCCGGGTCTTGAGCTGGCTGCCCGCCTCACCGCCCGTGCCGCGGATCCAGGTGATCGTGCACTCGGTCAGCGCATCGGTGCGACCACCCTTGGGGATACGCACCTCGTAGTCCGCCAGATGCGGCAGGGTCAGGCCCTGTCGCTTGACCACCTTGGCCAACGCGTTGTTGAAGGCATCGAAGCCGCCGTTGCCACTGCCGGTGGCCGTGACGTGCTCACCACGCAGGCACAGCTTGATGCTCGCGGTCGACTCCAGGCCCAGACTGCTGGAGACGTTGCAGGCGAGCAGCTCGGCGTGCTCGTAGTCCTTGCTTTCCAGCACCTCGGCGATGATGAACGGGAGGTCCTCGGCGGTGATGCTCTTTTTCGAGTCACCCAACTCGACGATACGGGCCAGGACCTTACGCTGGTTCTCTTCCGAGAGTGAGATATCGAGCCGCTCGAGGTTCTTGGCAAGCGACGCCTTACCGCTGAGCTTCCCCAGCGCGTAGGTCCGGCGCCGGCTGAAGCGCTCCGGCGACAAGCGGGTGTGGTAGAGGCTGCCCTTCCTGTCGCCATCGGCATGGATGCCCGCGGTCTGGGTGAAGACGTCGTCCCCAATGATGGGGGCATTGTCGGCGACGCGCTTGCCGGAGAAATACTGCACCATCTCGCTGGCGCGCACGAGGTGTGTCTCGTCGATACCGATGTCCATGCCGAGCTGATCGCGCAGGTTCACCACCACCTCGGCCAGCGACGCATTGCCGGCCCGCTCACCCAGGCAATTGACGGTACAGTGCACCGCGGCGACGCCGGCCTGGGCCGCCGCGACGACGTTGGCCGTGGCGAGGCCATAGTCGTTGTGCGGGTGGAAATCGAACAGGCAGCCCGGGAAACGCCGGATCATATCCAGCATGGCGGTAAAGACCCGTTCCGGGGTCATTACGCCGAGGGTATCCGGAAGCATGAAGTGGCCGACACCTGCATCGCCCAGTCGATCCATGAGTCCATACACGAAGTCACGGTTGTCGGCGTAGCCGTTGGACCAGTCCTCCAGGTACAGGTTGACATCCAGGCCGCTGTCGCGCGCGATGGCGATGTTCTCGCGTACGTCGGCGGCATGCTGATCGAGCGTCTTGCCGAGCTGGGTCCGGCAGTGCTTTTCGCTCCCCTTCGCGAGCAGATTGATCACGCGGCCGCCGGCGCGGCGTATCCAGTCGGCGCTCTTACCCTGATCGATGAAGCCAAGCACCTCCACGCGCCGGTCAAGTCCTTTGCCTCGCGCCCAGTCGATGATGCCCGCAACGGCAGTGCTCTCCCCCTCCGAGACCCGCGCGGACGCCACCTCGATGCGGTCCACACGGACCAACTCGAGCAGTGTCTTGGCAATGTTGATCTTCTCGTCCGGAGAGAAGGAGACGCCTTGGGTCTGCTCACCGTCGCGCAAGGTGGTGTCGAGGATGCGAATGGAGGGGCTTTCAATTGTCATTGGGGCAGAAGAATCGATTGCGCCGGCAGCAACAGGGCTGGCAGCCTGCCACCGGGAGGAGATGGTCTGACGCGCCGTCCACGTGGGCTCGGACGGCCCGTCCTGTCTGTCGGCCTTAGGTCGCTGAAAAGAATGGTGCGACAGAAATCATCATGTTGCGATCGCGAGCTGACTTGATCCGCGAGCGGATCTGAATCAGCCTCGCCCCAGGGTGTCGCGCAGGAATCCGCGCACGGCATCGGCGTTGGCGTCGAGCTCGGCGCAACGCGTGCGCTTTTCCATCAGGCCCTGCAGCGACGGCGGCGGCGGCGCCTCACGGCCGATGGCCTCGCGCACCGCCTCGTTGAACTTGGCCGGGTGGGCGGTGGCCAGCGTGACCGCGTCGGGCCGGTGGGCGGCGGCACGGGCGCCCACGGCGGTGTGGGGACAGAGGATATAGCCGCCGGCGCTGTAGGTCTCGCGGATCTGCGCCAGGGTCTCGGCATCCGTGACGGCGCGGGCCTCGAAGTCCGAGCGCACCTGCGCGTGCCGGGCGGCGTCGACCCGCAGGCTCCCCTCGCGCTCCATCGTGCCAAGCAGCTCCCGAACCGCGGCCGTATCCTCGTCCATCAGAAAATAGAGGTAGCGCTCGAAGTTGGACGCGATCTGGATGTCCATGGCCGGACTCAGGGTGTGATAGACCCGGCCGGCGGAATAGATCCCGGTGTCGACAAAGCGCGACAGGATGTCGTTGCGATTGGTGGCGATGATGAGCCGCTCGATGGGCAGGCCCATGCGACGGGCCAGATAACCGGCGAAGACGTCACCAAAGTTGCCGGTGGGTACCGAGAAGCTCACGGGGCGCCCCGGATCCCCACCGCTGAGCCGCCCCCAAGCGTAGAAATAGTAGACCGTCTGGGCCAGGATGCGCGCCCAGTTGATGGAATTGACCGCACCGAGCCGGTACTCGTCCTTGAATTCCAGGTCGTTGAACAGCGTCTTGACGATGCGCTGGGCGTCGTCGAAGGTGCCACGAACTGCCGCATTGTGCACGTTGGCGTCGAGCACCGTGGTCATCTGCCGCTCCTGCACCGGTGACACACGGCCCTTGGGGTGCAGGATGAAGATATTGATGCGCTCCTTACCGCGCACGCCGGCAATGGCCGCCGAGCCGGTGTCGCCAGAGGTCGCGCCGACGATGTTGAGCCGCTCGCCTCCGCGAGCGAGCAGGTGCTCGAACAGGTTTCCCAGGAACTGCAGCGCGACATCCTTGAACGCGGCCGTCGGGCCATGGAACAGCTCGAGCCAGCGCCGCCCGCTCGCCTCGACCACCGGCGTGACCTCGGCATGCGCGAAGCCCGCGTAGGAGCGTTGTACCAGCTCGACCAGATCGGCACGCGCGAGGGCGTCGCCAACGAACGGCATCATCACTTCCACGGCCAGGTCCTGGAAGGACAGGTGCGACCACTCCTGCAACGTCGCACGCGGCACCGCCGGAATGACGGCCGGTACCAGCAGGCCGCCGTCGGTTCCAAGCCCCATCATCACCGCCGCGGAGAAATCGACGGGCTCCACGCCGCCCCGTGTGCTGAGGTATCTCATGTTCTGTCATTCATCCCGAAGGTTTCCGGCCGGCGGGTCCATACCCGCGCGCGTAGTTCGCCAACTTAAGACAAAATGGACTTCCGCTTCAACAACATCCGCCGAGTACCCCCGAAGGCCCGAACAGGCCGACCCCCTGTCCGGGCAGGCGGGAGTGGTGACGCCGGGACCTTGGCCGCCCCGGCGCGCACCGGTCCCGGGGGGGACGGGGGCAACCGATGCATTTTTCTTATGGCGACAAAAGATACGGGCCAATCGCGATTGACAGGCCCTCGCACCGCACAACACAATGCGCCACTGCCCGGGCCCCAGGGAAGGGACGTGCACGCGAGAAAAATCAATGCGATCCGGAGGATTTTTCCGTTTCGCTCCAGGACATCGTGCATCCGTCCGTATTGATGCGACGCGCCGGTCAGGCCACCAGCTAATCACCACGACCCCACATCAGAGGGAGGAATACCACGGTGACACCCGAGAATCGTTCTGGCTACTGGAAGTCGAACCTCCGGCTTCTGACCATCCTACTCATCATCTGGTTCGCCGTGTCCTACGGGCTCGGCATCGTCCTCGTCGAGCCGCTGAACAGCTTCTCGGTGGGCGGTTACCCGCTCGGGTTCTGGTTTGCCCAGCAGGGCTCGATCTACATCTTCGTGGTGCTGATCTTCGTCTACGCGTGGGGGATGAACCTGCTCGACAAGAAATACGACGTCCAAGAAGACTGAGCACCAGAGGATAACCAATGGATCTCCAAACGCTGACCTACATTGTCGTGGGCGCGACGTTCGCGCTCTACATCGGCATCGCCATCTGGGCCCGTGCCGCAACCACCGGTGAGTTCTATGTCGCCGGAAAAGGCGTCCATCCGGTCCTCAACGGCATGGCCACCGCCGCCGACTGGATGTCCGCGGCATCGTTCATCTCCATGGCCGGGCTGATCGCGTTCAAGGGCTATGATGCCTCGGTCTACCTGATGGGCTGGACCGGCGGTTATGTGCTGCTCGCGCTGCTGCTGGCGCCCTATCTGCGCAAGTTTGGCAAGTTCACCGTGCCCGAGTTCATCGGCGACCGCTACTACTCGCAAACCGCCCGGATCGTCGCCGTGCTCTGCCTGATCATCGCGTCGATCACCTACGTTATCGGTCAGATGAAGGGCGTGGGCGTGGCGTTCGGGCGCTTCCTCGAGGTCGAGTTCGAGACCGGCGTGCTCGTGGGCATGGGCATCGTCTTCATCTATGCCGTGCTCGGTGGCATGAAAGGCATCACCTACACCCAGATTGCCCAGTACTGCGTACTGATCCTGGCCTACACGATCCCGGCCATCTTCATCTCCCTGGAGCTGACCGACAACGTGCTGCCGCAGATCGGCCTGGGCGCCGAGTACGTCGACAACGGCGTTGCGACCACCACGCCGCTGCTGGTCAAGCTCAATCAGGTGATCACGGATCTCGGCTTCAGCTCCTACACGGCGCAGAAGGACTCGACGCTGAACATGTTCCTGCTGACCCTGTCACTGATGATCGGTACCGCGGGTCTGCCGCACGTCATCATCCGCTTCTTCACGGTGCCAAAGGTCAAGGACGCGCGCTACTCCGCCGGCTGGGCCCTGGTGTTCATCGCGATCCTCTACACGACCGCCCCCGCCGTCGGCGCGATGGCCCGGCTCAACTTGACCGACACCATCCAGACGGGCCCGGTGGGCGAGGAAAGCGGCAACATCGAGATCGCCCAGCTGCCCGAGTGGATGAATCGCTGGCGGACGACCGGGCTGCTGGAGTGGGACGACAAGAATGGCGACGGCCGGCTGCAGTACTACGATGACACCAATGCCGAGTTCGCCGCCAGGGCCGCCAAGTTCGACCCGCCCTGGAAGGGTAACGAGCTGACCAAGGTCGACCGCGACATCATGGTACTCGCCAATCCCGAGATCGCGGAGCTGCCTAATTGGGTCATCGCGCTGGTCGCCGCTGGCGGACTCGCGGCCGCCCTGTCCACCGCCGCCGGCCTGCTCCTTGCGATCTCCTCTGCCATCTCCCACGACCTGCTCAAGGGCGTGTTCATGCCACGCATCTCAGAAAAGGCCGAGCTCATGGCCGGACGTGTCGCCATGGCCGGCGCGATCGCGGTGGCCGGCTATCTCGGCATGCATCCACCGGGTTTCGCCGCCCAGGTGGTCGCGCTGGCGTTCGGACTCGCGGCGTCCTCGATCTTCCCTGCCCTGATGATGGGGATCTTCGACAAGCGGGCGAACAAGAGCGGGGCGATCCTCGGCATGCTTGCCGGTCTGCTGTTCACGTTGATCTACATCTTCTGGTTCAAGGGCTGGTTCTTCGTCCAAGGCACCGAGATGGCCGCCAACACGCCCGAAAACTGGCTGTTCGGCATCTCGCCCGAGGCCATCGGCGCGGTCGGCGCGGGAATCAACTTCATCGTCGCCTATCTGGTCTCACGTGCCACCGCGGCGCCACCGGAGCACATCCAGCATCTGGTCGAGGACATCCGCATCCCGAAGGGGGCCGGAGAGGCCACCGGCCACTGATCAGCCCGCGCTGATCGGCTGTTACGCAAGCCCCGCCTCGGCGGGGCTTTTTTTTGGGCCACCAGACAACACGCCCCTGGGGCAGCGCCCGAGCCAACGACCAAGAGGCCGAGCATATCCCATCAAGACACACGCGCGGGGGGTAGCGGGGCCGCGCGATCCCAGAGCAAGACAGTCGGGCGGACGGCGTTTCGGAGCATCGCCGCGGCGCCCGTGCCACCACGGGTCATCCGGTCGCATCGGGGGCTAGCCTCGCGCGGCCCCCGGGGGGGCGGTGCGCTGAGAGCGCCGGAGCGCGGTTGCGGCAGATCAAGCTCGGCGTCGGAACAGCCGGCGTGCGTCGCTGACGAACACGATGGCAAGGAAGAACGCCATCAGGCAGGTCCCGACGATCGGCGGCGCCCATCCGAGCTGTTGCACCAGCACTCGGCTCGCCCCGTACAGCCCGAGACCCAACACGATATACCCAAGCACCCGTACCAGCTCATAGGGCACCGGGTAGTAGCGACGCCCGAGCAGGTACGAGACCAGTACCATCGAGCCGTAGCAGACCAGGTGAGCCCAGGCGGCACCCTCATAGCCGTAGCGCGGAACCAGCAGCACCAGCGTGATGACGGTGATGACGGCGCCGCCGAGGGAGACCCAGGCGCCGAGCAGGGTACGGTCGGTGAGCTTGTACCAGATCGACAGGTTCACGTAGATCCCGAGCAGCAGATTCGCGAGCAGCAGCACGGGAACCACGTGCAACCCCTCCCGGTAGGCGGCACCCACGAAGTATTGGAACAGGTCCAGGTACAGGGTCACGAGCAGGAAGATAAACACACAGAAGATCACGAATCCATTGAGCACCACCGCATAGGTGCGCCGGGCGTCGGCCTGCTTGGCATAGCTGAAGAAGAATGGCTCGCCCGCATAGCGGAACGCCTGAATGAACAATGTCATCAGGATCGAGAGCTTGTAGCAGGCGCTGTAGATGCCGAGCTGCGCCATGTTGGTCTGGTCATCGAACGGCAACAGGTATTTGAGTGCGGCGCGGTCGAGCATCTCGTTGACGATGCCGGCCATGCCGATGACGACCATCGGGAGCGAGTAGCGCAGCATCCGAGAAAACAGCACGCGGTCGAATCCCAAGAACCCCTCGCGGAATTGCGGCGCCAGCAGCAGGATCTTCAGCCCACTCGCGGCCAGGTTGGCGATGAACACGTAGCCGATGCCGATTTCCGGGTTCCAGAGCCGGCCCAACGGGGAGCCGGGATCGGCCTCGAAGGCCTGCCGACAGAGGATGATGAAGAACAGGTTCAGCCCGATATTGGCAGCGATCTCGATCAGCTTGATCACCGCAAAGCGTATCGCCCGATCCTCCGCGCGCAATCTGGCGAAAGCGGCCGCGCCGACCGAATCCAGCGCAACGATCGCCGCGGTCCACCAGATGTACTCCGGGTGATCCGGGTGGCGCAGCAGGTCCGCGACGGGTTGTTGGAACAGGATCGCTGCCAGCAAGAACAGGGCGTTGGCCATGATCAGGAAACGCAGCACCGTCGCGTAGACGAGCGCCGGCGCACATTGGCCGTCGTTGCGGAAGCGGAAATACCCGGTCTCGAACCCGAACACGAGCAACACCGCGAGAAATCCCATATAGGCGTAGAACTCTGCCACGACGCCGTACTGGGCAGGCGCGAACGTGTAGGTGAACAGCGGCACCAGCAGATAGTTCAGGAAACGCCCAAAGACGCTGCTCACGCCGTAGATGGCGGTCTGGGATGCGAGGCGCTTGAGTGGGTTCACGCGGGAGAATCTGATGCGGCGGGCCGCGGGGCAAGGGGAGGGTGATGGCCGTCGGGCGCGACCCTGTTGAAGCGCATCATTCTAGCCTGGAAGCAGAGACCGCGCGCTAGGGAGCGAACGCGGGCGGCACGAAGGCAACACTGAGGAAACGCGCTCCTCCCCCGCGAGCCAGGCATGCTCCGGCATCGTCAGCCACCGGAGTGACTGAAGATAGAGAAAATCGGCCACCGCGTCCCCGGTTTGGGGGCTGATCCCATGCCGGAACGGCACGTGATCGACGGCGCCTCCCTCAGGTGTGCTCGCCTCAGGTGTGCTCGCCTCAGGTGTGCTCGCCTCAGGTGTGCTCGCCTCAGGTGTGCTGGCCTAGGGTGTGCTGGCGTCCGTGTCTTGCGGGGCCGGCGAGGCGCAGTGCTGGGCGGCTCGGGCAGCCCCATCGGCGATCCAGCGGTAGAGCTCGAGCGAGCCAGGCACACACCGATTGCAGCCCCCGCAGGTCTTGTCCCCCACGAATCGTTCGAGCTTGCCCTTGCCGATCCAGATGGCGCACATGGCGCGCGCCACGTCCGGTTCGACCCCGAGATGCAGCGCGATATCGGCCAGGCTCGCCGTCGGGCGCTGCTGTAGATAGGTCCGCAGATCCGCGAGCATCAGGCCGCCCCCTGGGCCGGTTCCAGCAGCCCATCGCGCCCGCGTCGGGCCCAGACCCGCAGTGCGGCGAACACCGCGATCAACACGAACACCGACGCGAGAATCCAGCCACCGGAGAGCCAGGGGTGGCGTTCGAACGTCGCCGCCTGATAGAACAAGGTCGCCGTGATATAGGCGATGCCCGTGGTCCAGGCCGCAACGAAGGCGGCCCAGGACGCGCCTGCCTCCCGGACGATTGCGGCGACGGTCGCCACGCAGGGGAAGTACAGCAATACGAACAGCAAATAGGCAAAGGCCCCCGCGCGCCCGTCGAAGCGCGCCTCCATGGCACCAAAGGTACCACTGTTGACCTGCTGTGCCGCGACGGTGCCTTCTCGATCGGAGAGGTCACCCACGCTGATCCCGAGCGGGTCGGTCAAACTCTGGCCGACGGCGGCGAGATTGGCCGGTACGGTCGCCGCGGCGGCGGCCAGGGCCGCCCCCAGATCGAAGGCCTCGGGCCCGGCCGGTTGCGCCTGCTCGGCGGCGAGCCGGCCGTAGACGGCATCCAGCGTACCGACGATGACCTCCTTGGCCAGCACCCCGGAGACGATACCGAGCACGGCGGGCCAATTGTCGTCCTTGATCCCCATGGGCGCGAACAGCGGGGTCGCGACCCGGCTCACCGCGCTGAGCACCGAGCGATCGCTGTCGGTATTGTCGAGACTCCCGTCGGTGCCAATGGAACCGAGCAGGTTCAGGGCGACCACCATCACGATAATGACGCGGCCCGCCTCGCGAAGAAACAGCTTCACCCGATCCCAGGTGCGCAGCAGCACGCCCCGCAGCGTCGGCAGATGGTAGGGGGGCAACTCCATCATGAATCCGGCGCTGGTGCCGGCAAGCAGGGTGCGCTGCATCACCAGCCCCGTGAGCAGTGCCACCGCGATCCCCGTCAGGTACAGCGCGAATACCACGTTCTGACCGGATTGCGGGAAAAAGGCCGCCGCGAAGAGCACATAGACCGGCAGGCGCGCGCCGCAGGACATGAACGGGTTCATCAGGATCGTGAGCTTGCGCTCGCGCTCGTTCTCCAGCGTGCGGGTCGCCATCACTGCCGGCACATTGCACCCAAACCCGACGATCAAGGGCACGAAGGCCTTGCCCGGCAAACCGATGGAGCGCATGAAGCGATCCATCACGAATGCCGCCCGCGCCATGTAGCCGGAGTCCTCAAGCGCGGACAGAAAGATATACAGGCTGGCAATGACCGGAATAAAGGTCGCCACCACGGAGAGTCCACCACCGACCCCGTCTGCCAACAACAGGCGCAGCAGATCGGGCGCCCCGGCGGCGGTCAGCAGCGCGCCGAGGCCGCCCACGAACAGGGCGTTTGCCGCGCCATCGAAGAAGTCGATGAAGGCCCCGCCGATGTTGATCGTGAACACGAACATCAGGTACATCACCGCGAGGAACAGCGGGATACCCCAGATACGGCTCAGGACGACCCGGTCGATGGTATCGGACAGATGACGCCCTACACGCCCACGCTGGCGCACGACGCGCTCGGCCAACGCGTGAGCGTGCCCAAAGCGGGTGTCGGCGATATGGATGTCGGCATCCTCACCAGAGCGCTCCGCGATGGCGGATCGCCAGTACGCCGCGCGGGTTCGCAACGCCTCGTCGGCAAGGGCTTCGACGCTGGGGTCCCCCTCGAGGAGCTTCAACGCGAGCCAATGCCGGTTGGCGCCCGCGCCCGATGCCGAGAAGCCGGGGGCCAGATCCGCCAGCGCCTGCTCGACGCATTCCTCCTGGGCCAGCGCGAACCCCCCACCCTCGGCGCCATTGGCCACCGCCAGCGCACGGGCATTCAGCTCGGTGATCCCTTCCCGGGTGACCGCCACCAGCGGTACAACCGGGCAACCCAGCTCGCGGGCAAGCCGCGCGGTATCGATCTGGACCCCGCGCTTTCGCGCCACATCCATCATGTTCAGCGCCACCACGATGGGCACGCCCATCTCCATCAGCTGCACGGTCAGATAGAGATTGCGCTCAAGGTTCGACGCGTCGATCACGTTGACGATCAACCGCGCCTCGCGGGCCAGGAGGTAGTCACGCGTCACCCGCTCGTCGAGCGAATCCGCGTCGAGGGAATAGATCCCGGGGAGATCGATCACGCACACCGGCCGCCCATCGAGCTCGTAGCGTCCCTCTTTGCGCTCGACGGTCACCCCAGGCCAGTTACCCGTGGTCTGGCGAATGCCGGTCAGGGCGTTGAACAAGGCCGACTTGCCGCAGTTCGGATTCCCCGCCAGTGCAATGGTGAGCGTGTCGGCCGGTGAGAGACGGCGGACATCGGCGGCGGGGGCCTCCGCCGGCTGAACGGCGGGCGGAGCGGACAAACCTGAAGAGGAGTTCATGACGGGGTATCTGGATACTCGGGATTCGGTGAAAGGGTACTTGAACCTGGAAACGGCAGCTGGACGCCCCCGGGGTGCGGATCGCGCGCTGACCGGAAAGCAGAATGAGGCGGAATAGTCGTGTTATTACAACGAGTTGCAAGCCTGTAAGACGCCGCGCCGTGTATGCCGTGGGAGTCGTGGCGCCCTTCACCCATGCGACGAGCCGGCCGAACAGCATGCTGGCAGAATCAAAACAGTCGCTTGCGTCACGCCATAGCGGCCGACCGCCGTATCCAAGCTAAACATTCCGCGGTGCAGCACGACCGACACACCCGCTCCGTGGCGTCACGACAGGATCGGCCAAGGCCCAAGACCAGGGGCCGACCAACCGCGCGCATCGCGATGCCGTACTCTGGCAGACTGACCGCGCGGTGCATCGCACCCGCCGGTGTCACCAGCCGCCATCTCCCGGTCCACTCTCTGCGCGCCGATCCACTCGCCCGGCTCAGCCGGCGCCGGGGTCTGCCCCCAATTGCACCACGAACAGCTTCTCGACGATGCCGCCGCCGAGGGCAATGCGCGTCGCGCCCACCGATACGACCAACCCACGGCCCCGATGGTGCTCAACACGCACGTCGCTTCCGATGCGCAGCCCAAGGCCGAGCAGCCGTCGCGTCAAATCACGTCCGCCCCGGATCTCGACGATGCGCGCACGCCCCCCAACGGGCAGCTTGCCAAGTGCTAGAGGTGCATCCGCGACCTGATCCATCAGCGACTCCAAGGCCTGCTCATGAGAACGATTCTTATTCAGTATATCTAACATGCGCCCAACTGAAAAGACGTGCCCCGCGCGAACGCGTGCGAGGCTAATGTTCGAATCCGGACCCCGGCCCGCTCCTGGCCGCGGCCACCGCCAGCGGTTGACCACCAGGCGGCACGATCACCGGGCGCGGACGCGCTTGGCCCGGTGGGACGGGAACGCCGGGCGACGCCGCACCATGAAAACAAGCAACTGGCGTTCCACGTCGATCCCGATCGGCTCCATCGGCGAGTCCCGAGGTTGGACGTGGCTCCAAAACCCGGCAGTCGCCACCCGGATGGACGGCCGCACCGAGCACGGCGGCCCGAGGCGACGGCCAGCAAACCCCGGGCGGTCCCATGGAAACCCGCGGCGGCCTGCGGAGAACGAGCAGGGCGGTGCGTCCTGGCCGTACCACGCGGGTCATCGGAATCAGCACGGGAGCACTCACGTCGCTGACCCGGCTCGCCTGGAGGTCGCTCAGACGCACTTTACTTTAGGAAAACACCGAATTGAAAGCGCGATGACGGGCTGCCTCGATCCGTGGAGGCGCGCGGTCCGCGTCCTCGGGCTGACAGACGAGGGTCGCTTCAGAGCCGACGAACCGTGACGGACGCACCGAAGCGGTCGAGGCCGCGAACCGAGCGCTCGGACCAGACCGGGTCGCGAGTGAATGCCACATCCAGGGCCAGGTCACGATAGAGGGGGCGCAGGCGCTCATAGAGGCGTGCGCGCACGACATCCTGACGCTCCGCGTCGAGGTCGCTGGCATCGTCCAGGACCCCATAGAATTGCACGTAGGCCAAACGCCCCAGACGCCCGACCCGCAGCGTGTGCCCGCTCACCGGCACCTCCGACATGACATCGGCCAACACGCGCTCCACTGTCTCGCGCAACGCCTGAGCCGGCGCACGACCGATGATCGGCCACCGACTCCCGCGCAGGATATCGAACAGGGTTGGCAACAGCACGACCACCATCAGGACCACGGCCAGCTGATCGGCATGTCGGACCAGGTCGGCCTCGGGCGGCTGAAACAGCCGGACGAGACCGAACGTGACCACGATCACGCCCAGGATTCCGGCCAAGAGCAACCACTGCCGGGCCGCGCCACCGAGGATGATCGAATCGCTACGTCGTGCCAGGCCGAACATGGAAATCCCGAACCCGAGACAGCCGGCGCCGGCAACGAGCGCGTAGCCCACCACCCGGGACATTGACACCAGCGTGCCACCGAGCAGCGCCGCCTGTGACGCGGCCACCAACGCCCACACGACGAGCATCGTGACCAACAGCCCCCTGGCAAACTGCAGCAACGGCCCGAGCGCGGCGTGACCGAAGGATAGATCCCCGTCATCGCGGGACTCGAGCCCCGGCGCAACGCGCAAGGCGGTCAAGCCGATCAATGCATCCGCGGTCCCCAACATGCCGACGAGCAGAATGGCGTCCGACTCCAGCCAGAGCGAACAGCCGATGCCAGAGACCGCGAGGCAGAGACCCCCGAGGGCAGTGATGAGCATGCCACGCTGCTCCAGACCCCGTCGCCGGGTGTCGTCGGTCGGGTCGTTCATCGCGGACATTGGCGTAGATTCCTCGAACTGAAAGCCGGGCGGGCTCGGCTTCACGACCGATCGCCGTTGCATTGCCAGCACATCGATCGAGCTTGGGCGATCGGGGGGCCCCACAAAGGATACCCCGACGCGGGGGATTCATCATCGTGATCCATGCATGGCGTGCCGCGGACAAGGGATCGGTACCGCGGCCCTGGCCTGTCGCGGCGCGGCCCTTCCTGGAGGTTCTCCAGCCGCTTACCCCGACTGAAAAATGACCCAAATCAATCAAAAGACGACTCGTTGTGGTTTGGCCACAAGACATTTCGCATTGCAGTTCCTCGCGATTTGGCTATCCTAGACTTGAAGCCACGAGAATTGTTGTGTTTCCGATTATGTATCAATTGCACAACAGATCCTGTGCGAGACGACTGTTCGGGCGGTGTTCCCGGCAGCACATTATTTTGCGCGGGGCGTGCCGGCCACCGCTGGCCGCCCCCCGGACGGTGAGGGCAAGACGATGACACCGAGTCAAGATCGGGCCGTGTGGGAGCTCTGCCGGCAAGGCCTGCCGCTTGTTGCCGACGAGGCCGCCGCGACCTGGGCAAAGGGCGAGCGCTTCATGCTCGACCAGCAGGTTCGGGTGGCCCGAGAGGTCCACAAGCTGGTCGACATGTGTAACTGGGAGGTCTACCTCGAGACAGCGTGGGAACGCGGTCGGCACTGATCGCTGCCTTGGCACAGGGACCGGCCGGGTGCATCGTTTGTTCCTGATTGCCTGGTCCACCTGCTTTCCCCTGCCCAGAGTCCCCCAAACGCGCCAAGGCAAGGCACGGTCCGCGGGGGAGCGTCGCCCCCTTCTCAACCTGCATACAGCGGTTGCACGGCCCCAGGGTGGGTGTCGCCGGTTGTCTGGCAAGGCAGAAGCAGGCGCAATCGCCATTCTATTCCAACGAGCTCGAATACGGCCAGCCGCCGCGCGCTACATGCCATGGGGGTCATGGCGGCCCTCCCCCATGAGGCGTGCCGACGCCGGCCGATGTTCGCTGCATTTCGGCAGCGGGTTGCCTCGCGCCCATCGCGGTCAACCGGGGTTTCCAGGTTCAGGGGCCGTAACGCCACATGGGCCGGTTTGGGCATCGGCCTTCGGGCGCGGCAGGAAGCGCGCATCGACGTTGTCGCGCGAGCTTGAAGCGGGCCGACGATTGCCACCCGCACGCCGGGCTCGGAGCGCTTTCCGCCTCGCCCGAACAGGTGAGATCGGACGCAATGGGGTATGGACCATGCAGGACGGTTACCTCCTACTCGAGACCCATCCGGCACATCCTGGCCTGGTGCGGCTGCGCGCAAGCGATGCGACGAGCGGGATCCCGGCGACGGCACCGAGGCCGGGCGAGGGGGATCGCGACGCGATTGCGGCGCTACGCTACGCCGCTTCCTTCAACGATATCGACGCCGCCCTGATGCATTTTCACGATGGTCTGCGTGGGTGCCTGGTCGACCTGAATGCACGGCTGTACCGGACCAGCATCGGCGAGGCCATCGCCGCCGCGGAGGCCATCGAGCTGGGCCACCGGCGCCTGTATATCGACCCGGACCTCGCCGATGATCCGGATATCGCCGCGCGGATCGCGAGGCTGCGACGGCGCAACGCGCTCCGTGACCGGGTCTTCACGGGTATCGGGGTGGCTGCCGTGACGCTGTGGGTGCTAACCAGCCTGCTTCGGCTGTAGTGGACAGGCGCTCGCCCCCCCGGCCGTCAAGAGTGCCCTGGGCCGGGCCAAAGCCCGCGGATCGCGGCGATTCCCTGGCCGCCGTGGCGAAAGCTGCTATCCAGATCCTGGCGTCCGACGCCGCCGAGCGCATAGACGGGCACGGACGCGGGCTCGACCAGGACACGGAACTGGCGCCAACCCAGTGGCCGCACATCGGGATGGCTCAGGGTTCTGCGAACCGGCGAGAGTAACGCGTAGTCGAGCCCAAGACGACCAGCCAACACGAGATCATCGCTGTTGTGGCACGAGGCGCCGACGAGCCGATCGTGCGGGAGGGGGCGCGTGCTCGTGGAGCGCAGCGCAGCGCAGCGCAGGTGCATCCCCGCCACCGGGAGGCGCGCCACCAGATCGGGGCGGCCACTGAGGATCAGCTTGGCGCCAAACCTCGCGCAGAGCACCTCGGCGCGCTCGGCCAGACGCGCGTAGTCGGGGTCGGACAACGCGTGGGCACGCAGCTGAACCAGGGCGATGCCCGAGTCGAGTGCACGCTCGAGTCGGCCTAGAAAATCCGCCGCATCGGTCGGCTCGGGACCGGTGATCAGATAGACCTCGGGCAGACGCAACGCCCCGATAATCGGCCGGTCAGCGGCGGGAAATCGGGCCGCTGCCATGTCATCCGGCCGTACCCAATCGATGGGCTGTCCCTCCCGGCCCCGGACCCTGCCCTGGTAGGCGCTGACCCGATGGACATCGAGCAGGACCTGCTTGTCACCATAGTCATGGCGAACGCGGATCAGGGGACGCGAGGCGGTGACGCGGATACCGAGCTCTTCGGCGAGCTCCCGCGCCAGGCCCTGCTCGGGGGTCTCGCCGGGCTCGAGCTTGCCGCCCGGAAATTCCCAAAGCCCACCCTGGTGCACGCCGTCGGGACGCCTGGCGATCAGGATACGGCCGCAACCGTCTTCGATCGCGCCCGCGGCGACATGGATCGGCGGATTCGCGATCATCGCGGATCGGGTGACCCTCAGGTGCGGTATTCCGCGTTGATGCGAACGTAGTCGTAGGACAGGTCGCAGGTCAGCACCCGGGCGCTGGACTCGCCCCGACCGAGGGCGACGCGGATCGCGAAGCTGTCCTTCGCCATGACCTCCCGACCCTGCTCCTCCCGGTACCCGGTATCGCGCCCACCGCCAGAGACGATCGGCACGTCGTCGAGCCAGATCCTGATGCCGTCGACCGCCAGACCCTCGACGCCCGCGCGCCCAACCGCGGCCAGGATGCGGCCCCAGTTGGGATCACCCGCGAACAGGGCGGTCTTCACCAGCAGCGACCGGGCAATGGTGTCCGCGACCGTGCGCGCCTCACCTCCCGTCTTCGCCTCGGTGATCTCGATACGGACGAGCTTGGTCGCGCCCTCGCCGTCACGCACGATGGCCGTGGCCAGCTCCGCGCAGACCTCGCTCACGGCCGTCAGGAAGGCCTCTGACTGTTCGCCCATCGACGCATCGATGGCGGCATTGCCGAGGGCCCCGGACGCCGCGAGTACGCAGGCGTCGTTGGTCGACGTATCCCCATCGACGCTGATGCTATTGAAGGAGGCATCGACGGCGCGCTGCAGGCACCACTGCAGCAGTCCCCGCTCGACGGCCGCGTCGGTCGCGATGAAGGCCAGCATCGTGGCCATGTCCGGGTGGATCATCCCCGACCCTTTGGCCATCCCGGCCACCGTGGCGGTGCGCTCGCCGACCTGGAAGCAACGCACCGCGGTCTTGGGTACGGTGTCGGTGGTCATGATGGCCGCCGACGCCTCGGTCCAGCCGTCCTCACGCAGGTCGGAAAGCAGACCAGGCAGGGCAGCGGCGATCCGGTCCACCGGCAGATACTCGCCGATGACCCCGGTCGAAAACGGCAGGACCTCCTCGGGAAGACATCCGGCAAGCTCCGCCAGCGCGCGGCAACAGGCCTCGGCGTCGGCCATGCCCCGGGCCCCGGTACCCGCATTGGCGTTCCCGGAGTTGATGAGCAGCCACAACGGCGGACGCTCGGCGAGGTGCGTCTTGGCCACGGTCACGGGCGCGGCACAGAACGCGTTGCGGGTGAAGGTCGCGGCGCAGGTTGCACCCGCGGGCAGAGACAGCAACACCAAATCCGGACGGTCTTGGTATCGAATCCCGGCCGCGCCACTGGCGAGGCGCACGCCGGGAACGGCATCGAATGTCATTGGCGATCTCCCTGGGGATGCGGGCCGCGGCCCGTCGAGGCCGGAGGGGTCAAACGCCCCGGCGCGACTGCACGAGCGCGCATTGCTCAGGACACCCGGCCATGACACTGCTTGTACTTCTTCCCGGAGCCGCAGGGACAGGGTTCGTTGCGCCCGATCTTGCGCCCCTCGCGGACGAAGGGCTGGTGCTCGGTGGCCGCCGCGGCGGCATCCGCGCGTTCGTCGGCCTCGGCCGACTCCGCGCCGAGTCCGTGGAACTCCTCGTGCTTGAACTCGAACGCGTGTGCGGGGGGGGCCTGCTCGGGTAACGTCTCCGGCAGCTGCACCTGCATCCGCGACAGGGTCCTGACCACCTCGTCCTTGATGCTTGTCAGCATCGCGGAGAACATCTCGAAGGCCTCGCGCTTGTACTCCTGCTTGGGGTTTTTCTGCGCGTAGCCACGCAAATGGATGCCCTGGCGCAGGTAGTCCATCTGCGCGAGATGATCCTTCCAATGGGTGTCGAGCGTCTGAAGCATGACCGCCTTTTCGATCTGGCGCATGGTGGCGGCACCGACGAGCTTTTCCTTCTCCTCACAGTGGTGCGCGATCTGTTCGTGGATGCGTCGGCGCAACGTCTCCTCATGCAGATCTTCGTCCTCGTCGAGCCAGCCCTGGAGCGGCCAGTCGCCGCCGAATTCATCGGTCAACGCGGCGGTGAGGCCGGCGATGTCCCACTCCTCTTCGAGGCTGTCAGGGCGCAGGTAGCCGTTGATGAGCTGCTCGAGCACGTCGGCTCGCATCGCCTCGACGGTCTCCGAGAGGTCATCGCCGTCCATCAGCTCCCGGCGTTGCTGGTAGATGACCTTACGCTGATCGTTGGCGACGTCGTCGTAATCCAACAACTGCTTGCGGATGTCGAAGTTGCGTCCCTCGACCTTGCGCTGGGCGTTTTCGATGGCCTTGGTCACCCATGGGTGCTCGATGGCCTCGCCCTCCTGCATACCGAGCTTCTGCATCATCGCGCCGACCCGTTCGGATGCGAAGATCCGCATCAGGTTGTCCTTCAACGACAGGTAGAACCGGCTGGAGCCAGGGTCGCCCTGTCGGCCGGAGCGACCACGCAGCTGATTGTCGACGCGACGTGATTCATGGCGTTCGGTGCCGATCACGTGAAGGCCGCCAGCGGCGATGACACGGGCATGTCGGCCCTTCCAATCGGCGCGGATCGCCTCACGCTGGCCATCATCGCCGGCGTCTTCGAGCTCCGCCTCGAGGTTGCCGCCCAACACGATATCGGTGCCGCGCCCGGCCATGTTCGTGGCGATGGTCACGGCACCCGGCTCCCCCGCGCGAGCGACGATGGCGGCCTCACGTTCGTGCTGTTTGGCGTTAAGCACCTCATGCGGGATCTTTGTCTCGGTCAGCAGCTTGGAGACCAGCTCCGATGTCTCGATCGAGGCCGTGCCCACCAGGACCGGCTGCCCGCGCGCGACACAGTCATGGACATCGTCGAGGATGGCCCGGTACTTCTCGTCCTGGGTCAGATAGACCAGATCGCCGCGGTCTTCCCGGATCATCGGCACGTTGGTCGGAATGACCACCACCTCCAGGCCGTAGATCTGTTGAAACTCGTAGGCCTCGGTGTCCGCCGTGCCGGTCATGCCGGAAAGCTTCGGGTAGAGCCGAAACAGGTTCTGGAAGGTGATCGAGGCGAGCGTCTGATTCTCCTGCTGGATCGCGATCCCTTCCTTGGCCTCGACCGCCTGGTGCAGCCCTTCCGACCAGCGCCGGCCAGGCATGGTGCGCCCGGTGAATTCATCGACGATGATGATCTGGCCGTCGCGGACGATGTAGTCCACGTTCTTCTGGAACAGGGCATGTGCGCGCAGGGCCGCGTAGACATGGTGCATCAGCACGATGTTGGCCGCATCGTAGAGGCTCTCGCCTTCCGCGAGCAGGCCGAGCTCGGCGAGCATGTCCTCGACCTTCTCGTGGCCCTCCTCGCTCAGATAGAGCTGCCGCGCCTTCTCATCGACGGAGAAGTCGCCGGGGCCGAAGTCGGGCTGCCCCTCTTCATTGGTTGTCGGCTCTTGGCGGGTCAACCGCGGGATGATCCGATCGATCTTCTGGTAGAGGTCGGTGTTTCCCTCGGACGGACCCGAGATGATCAGCGGGGTGCGGGCCTCGTCGATGAGGATCGAGTCCACCTCGTCGACGATGCCGTAGAACGGATCACGCTGCACGCGCTGCTCGGCGGTGAACGCCATGTTGTCGCGCAAATAGTCGAATCCGAACTCGTTGTTGGTGCCGTAGGTGATATCCGCGTGGTAGGTCTCGCGGCGCGTGGACGGGCGCAGGTGACGATAGCCCTGGCCATCGGCTGGCTCGTACTCCGGATCGTAGCGATACGATGCCGCATCCGGACCCATGCCGCCGGAGGAGTTGATGACACCGACGCTCAGGCCGAGGAAGTGATAGATCTGCCCCATCCATGCCGCATCGCGACGCGCCAGGTAGTCGTTGACGGTGACCACGTGGACACCCTTGCCGGGTAGCGCATTGAGATAGGCCGCGAGGGTGGCGACCAGGGTCTTGCCCTCACCGGTGCGCATCTCGGCGATCTTGCCGTCGTTGAGCACCATGCCGCCAACCAGCTGCACATCGAAGTGGCGCATCCCGAGCACGCGCTTGCCCGTCTCGCGAACCACCGCGAAGGTCTCTGGCAACAAGTCGTCCAGACGCTCGCCGCGCTGCAGGCGAGCACGGAATTCGGCCGTCTTCGCCGTCAGGGCCTCGTCCGAGAGTCGCGTGATCTCGGGCTCGAGCGCATTGATTCGTTCGACGGTCTTCATCAGTCGCTTGACCAGCCGGTCGTTGCGGCTGCCGAAGACCTTCTTGAGGACATTCAACATGGTGGACTGCGCCTTTTGGGGCTGAAAAAAATCCAGCTATGATAGCGAAAAGCGGATCCCGGCGCACAGAGCGCAAGACGCCGGGGCGCCCTCGAGCGGCCCCGGCGTAAGCGTGAGGAATGGCGGCGGCTCGGCGGGCCGCGGATCTTCCGAGAGGATGGGAGGATCAACTCGCGGCCCGGGACCCGCGAGTCCCGGATCGCCCCATCCATGGCCCGGACGGGAGACGCTCTCGGGTAGCGTCTCCCTAGAGCTTCGCGATGCGCGAGCGCTCGCTTAAGTCCAGGTATCTCATCGGGTCGACCGCCTCTCCATTCCTGCGCACCTCGAAGTGGACATGAGGCCCGGTGGAGCGTCCCGTGGACCCGAGCTTGGCGATGACTTGCCCCTTATGGATCAGGTCGCCTTCGGTCACGATATTGCGCTGATTGTGCGCGTAGCGGGTCTCGAGTCCGTTTGCATGCCGGATCTCGACAATATTGCCATATCCATTCTTCCGTCCGGAGAAGACCACGAGCCCATCGGCCATGGCGACAATCTCGGAGCCGCGCTTCGCGGAGATGTCGATGCCCATGTGCATACTGCGTTTGCCCGTGATCGGGTGGCGGCGGAAACCAAACTTCGAGGTGACGACCCCACCGTTCGTCAATGGCCAGCCTTCAGGCACCGAATGGCTCTTCAGATCCCGCTCCATGATCAGTGTCTCGAGCAGGACCAGCTTACGCTTGCGGTCATCGAGCTCGGCCAGCACCTTCGCCAGATCCTGCGCCACCTCGTCAACGCGGTTCGGCCCGAATGGGCTCTTATCGGGCCCGCCCGCACCCGCCGGGGCCTCGAAGTCGAACTCGTCGCTGTTCAGACCCGCCATCTCGACGAGCCGTTCTCCCAGGGCGTTCACCCGCATCACCTCGGCCTGCATCTCCCCGACCCGGGCCGCGATCGCATCGATGCTCGCCTGCACCTCATCGGTCTGCGATGCGAGGGCGGCCCGCTCGATCGCGATCCTGGCCTCGGCCAGGTCCTCGCCGCCGGCGGTGGCGGCTGCTTCCGTAAGCCTGTACTTGCCGAGCCAGTAGCCCAGCCCGCCAGCACCGATTGCGATGATCATGATGACGAGCAGCAGCACGGAGCTGTAGCCTCGGTCGTTTCGCCTGTAGTTCTGACGTCGCATTATTCCCCCAACTTATCGTTCATCTGACGGTGGACGAGGCGATACCGCCGCGCACCCCACCTCATGCAATAAAATCCGACTCACCGGTCTCCGGCGCCGCCGTCCGGACGAGACGTCACTGGCGCCGCTGGTGGCCTTGGAGCAAAACATTGACTAGCGCGAGTGCCTGACCCCGATGAGTGAGCCGATCCGCCACATTCGCCGATTTCTGTGCCGCAGCGACCCGGTCGCGGCGCTGTTCGAGCAACTCGCACGAAACGAGCGCCTGCTTCAGCGCGTTCGCGACGCACTGCCGAGCGACGTGCAGCCGCACTGCCAGCACGTCGCTTTCGACGCGGGCCGGCTGACTGTACTAACTGATTCCCCCGTTTGGTTATCGCGGCTGAGGTTCTTGATGCCCCAGGTCGTTGCCACACTCCAGGCGGCTGAGATCAGGATCACCGACTCGCGTCTGCGAGTCGTGCCCATGCTGCCCACGGCATCCGAGCCGGAAGGCAAGGGCGCGACGGGCCTTTCGCCGCTGGCCGGCGCCTGTCTCCTCGAGGCCGCCAAGTCCGTCCAGGACCCGGCCCTCTCCGAGAGCCTGCGCCGCTTGGCGCGGCATGCCCACACAAGCGACTGACTTCGTGCCGCTCTTCTCATCAGGCGACCGGCTCAGGCGGCTGTCACCGGCTGGGCGTAGCTAATCGGCGCCTTGGAGCGGTCATCGAAGGTGACCTTTTCCCAGGCCTCCTCGTCGGCAATCAGGGCCCGCAGGAGCCGGTTGTTCAACGCGTGCCCGGACTTGTGACCCTGGAAGGCGCCGATCAACGAATAGCCCAGGAGATAGAGATCACCGATCGCGTCGAGGATCTTGTGCTTGACGAACTCGTCCTCGTAACGCAGGCCTTCCTCATTGAGCACACGGTAATCGTCAACGACGACCGCGTTGTCCATGCTGCCGCCGAGCGCCAGATTCTGTTGGCGCAGGATCTCGATGTCGCGCAGGAAGCCAAAAGTCCGTGCGCGGCTCACCTCCTTGACGAAGGATGTGGTCGAGAAATCGACCGAGGCGGACTGGACCCGGGATGCGAAGGCCGGATGATCGAAGTCGATCGAAAACGATACCTTGAACCCATCGAAAGGATCGAACCGTGCGAACTTGTCGCCGTCCTCGACGACGATGGGGCGCTTGATGCGAATAAAGCGCTTCGCGCGCGCCTGTTCCTCGATGCCCGCCGACTGGATCAGGAAGACGAACGGCCCCGAGCTTCCATCCATGATGGGGACCTCGGCCGCGCTGACGTCGACATAGGCATTATCGATGCCGAGTCCGGCGAAGGCAGACAGCAGGTGCTCGACCGTCGAGATCCGGGCATCGCCGTTGATCAGCGTCGTGGACAGACGGGTATCGCCCACGTTGGAGGGGCTGGCATGGATGTCGACAGGAGGGTCGAGATCGACACGACGGAACACGACACCGGTGTCCGGGGCGGCTGGCCGCAGGGTCAGATATACCTTCTCCCCGGTGTGCAAGCCGACCCCCGTCGCCCGGATCACGTTTTTCAACGTTCGCTGCCGGATCATGTCAATTCCCCCGTTCGCGTCGGCGCCCGGCCCGATGACTCTGGAGCCCCTAGCGTCGCAGTTGGTGCCAATCTGGAAATTTCGGAGACATGTGGCGCCCAGCCGACGCGCCTCCTTACGGTTCCGCCAACATGTTAGGGTTTTCCCCGACTGTTATCAAGCACCGAAATGCAATGCAAGCGACATCCTTGATTTCGCTTGCATTGCAACGCTAGGGTTTTTCCTAGGGCCGCCTGGGGTCAATCTGCCTGACGTCGCAGAAACGCCGGAATGTCCAGGTAGTCCAGATCGCCGCCGTCCGCATCCAGGGCCTGGCCACCTCCGGCCGCCGCGCGCTTGATGCGAGTGTATGTCGGCTGCTCCATGTTGCGGTAGTCCGGCTCGATACCCTGGTCGGTATCGGTGGGGACCAGACGCATCTTGGGTTCCATCGCGCCCTTGGCCAGACGCTCCGCCCGGCGTTCGCCAAGCCCGGTGGCGACGACCGTCACGCGCAGCTCGTCCTGGAGCTCCATATCGATGACGGTGCCGACGACGACGGTGGCCTCATCATCCGCGAAGTCCCGCACCGTGTTGCCAACCTCGTCGAACTCGCCAATCGAGAGCGAGGGCCCGGCGGTGATGTTGACCAGGATGCCCTTGGCGCCGGACAGATCGATGTCTTCCAGCAGCGGGCTGTTAATGGCCGATTCGGCCGCCTCGCGTGCGCGATTCTCGCCGGTCGCCGAGCCCGTGCCCATCATCGAGACACCCATCGCGGACATCACCGTTTTGACGTCGGCGAAGTCCACGTTGATCAGACCCGGGCGGGTGATCAGCTCGGCGATGCCCTGGGTCGCGTTCAGCAAGACGTCGTTGGCGGCCTTGAACGCGTCGAGCAGGGTCATCTGTTTGCCGAGCACGGCCAGCAGCTTCTCGTTGGGGATCGTGATCAGCGAGTCGACGTGCTTGCCCAGATCGCTGATGCCCTTTTCGGCGACCTTGGAGCGTTTACCGCCCTCGAACGGAAAGGGCTTGGTCACGACGGCGACGGTCAGGATGCCGAGCTCGCGAGCGACCTCCGCGACCACCGGGGCCGCACCGGTGCCGGTGCCCCCGCCCATGCCGGCAGTGATGAACACCATGTCGGCGCCGTCCAGGACATCCTTGATCCGGTCGCGATCCTCCTCGGCGGCGCGGCGTCCAACATCCGGGTCGGCCCCCGCGCCGAGCCCCTTGGTGATGCCGGCGCCGAGCTGCAGGATGGTCTTGACACGCGAATTCTCGAGTGCCTGCGCGTCGGTGTTGGCGCAGATGAAGTCCACGCCCTCGATATCGGCCTCGGCCATGTGGTTGACGGCGTTTCCGCCACCGCCACCGACGCCGATAACCTTGATAACCGCGGTCTGGGTCTGGGTATCCATGAGCTCGAACATCGTTTTTCCCCCACTATTCGGGTTGTTGGTTTGCTGCTACTGTCGTTCCCCTCGGGCCGCGGGGAGGGTCGGTCAGCCCGGACACTGCTGAGATCAGAAGTTGCCGCTGAACCAGTGACGGAGGCGGCCGAATGCACCACCCAGGCCCCGCCGCTCGGCAAACTCCGAACGGCCGGCAAAGCGATGCTGCTGGGCGTAGATCAAGAGGCCGACGCCGGTCGAGAAGATTGGATCGTTGACGCTCTCCTCGAATCCGGTGACGTATTGCGGCACGCCGATACGCACGGGCATGTGGAACACCTCTTCGGCGAGCTCGACGAGTCCATCCATCTTCGCGCTGCCGCCGGTGAGCACGACTCCACCGGCGACCAGGTCCTCGAAACCGCTGCGGCGCAGCTCTCCCTGCAACAGCCCGAGCAGCTCTTCGTAGCGCGGCTCGACGACCTCGGCCAGGGTTTGGCGCGAGAGCTGGCGGGCCGGGCGTTCGCCGATACTGGGCACCTCGATGCTGCTGGAGCCGCGATCGTGACGGGCCAGCGCGCAGGCATGATCGATCTTGATCTGCTCGGCGTGCTGGGTCGGGGTACGCAGCGCGACAGCGATGTCGTTGGTGACCTGGTCGCCGGCGATGGGAATGACGGCGGTATGACGAATGGCGCCATCGGTGAACACGGCAAGGTCGGTGGTACCGCCGCCGATGTCGACCAGACAGACGCCCAGCTCCTTCTCGTCCTCGCCCAGCACGGCATAGCTGGAGCTGAGCTGCTCGAGCACCAGATCGTCCACCTCGAGACCGCAGCGGCGGATGCATTTGACGATGTTCTGCGCCGCGCTGACCGCACCGGTGACCATGTGCACGCGGGCCTCGAGCCGCACACCGCACATCCCGATGGGCTCACGGATGCCCTCCTGATCGTCGATGATGAATTCCTGCGGCAGGATGTGCAGGATCTTCTGGTCGGCCGGAATGGCGACCGCGCGCGCCGCATCGATGCAGCGATCAACATCGCCCTGGTTGACCTCGTGCTCCTTGATGGCAGTAATGCCGTGGGAGTTGAGACTGCGCACATGGCTGCCAGAGATGCTGGCGTGCACCGAATTGATCTCGCAGTCGGCCATCAGCTCGGCCTCCTCGACCGCGCGCTGGATCGACTGCACGGTCGATTCGATATCGACCACGACCCCCTTTTTCAGGCCATGCGAGGCGTGGGTGCCAACACCCACGATCTCGATGGTGTCGTCGGCCTTGATCTCCCCGACCAACGCGGCGACCTTGGTGGTGCCGATGTCGAGGCCAACGACGAGGTTCTTCTCACTGCGTCTGGACATGCGCCAAAAACTCCGCTAAGCGTCAATTATTCGCGGCGACCCGATCGGGCCGGCCACCGGTACCGTTTTCGTCCAAGGGCATCCATCGCACCGCAAAGCCGTTGCTGTAGCGCAGGTCGATGCGCGTGGGGATGCCGATCGCTTCCACCTGCGGGTAGGCCTCCAGAAGCCTCTCGAACCGCGCGTCGACGTCTTCGGTCCCCACGAACAGCTCGGTCCCCCCGAGCAGTTCCAGGCTCCAGTCACCCCGCGCATCGTGGTGCATGGCGTCGATCACCAGGCCCAGCTCGGCCAGCTTCGGGTGCCAGGCCGCGAACTGCTCGACCACGATCGGGGCGTCCTCATCGGCCCCGCTCAGCAGCGGCAGACCCGCGGGGAGCCGACCATCGCGGGGACGGAAGACGTGGCCATCGGCGGTGACCAGTCCGTTCTCACCCCAGCGCGCAATGGCCTCATGCTCGGTCACACTCAGCTCGATGCGGTCGGGCCAGATGCGCCGCAGACTGGCGGTGCGCACCCACGGGAGCGCCTCGACCTCGGCCTGCAGCGCGGCCAGATCCTGGGTGAGGATGCCCCCCTGCATGTGCCCGGCAATGGTCTCCTGAAGCGTCTGTCGCGACAGGCTGCGCACCTCGCCGTCGATCGTCACGACCCGCACCGGCAGCAGCCGTGGCTCCCAATCGACGGCAATGAGGCCTGTCCCGATGAGGCCCGCGATCATCATCACCGCGAGCAACAGGCGCGCGATCAGGGCGCCCCGAGTGGGTCCGGACGGCGGCGCGGGAACGACGGTCGCATCAGATGGGTCTGCGCCGTGCCTGGGCCAGCGAGGCTGAGTCACCCGGGGCGCCGGCAGCGGCAGCTCTTCGAGGTCCGCCGGGCAATTCTGGGAACGCGGCTCAGTCATGGTCGAGGCTCGTCTGAAGTACCTGCATGACCAGGGAATCGAAGTCGATACCGCCGGCCTTCGCGGCCATGGGCACCAGACTGTGATCGGTCATCCCCGGTACGGTATTGACCTCCAGCAGCCGTGGCTCGCCATCCACGTCGAGCATGAAATCCACCCGGCCCCAACCGCTCGCGCCGACCGCGGCAAACGCGCGCAGGCACAGGGCCTGGAACCGCGCCTCGACCTCCGGTGGCAGGCCGCAGGGACACAGATAACGCGTCTTGTCCGAGTGATACTTGGCCTCGTAGTCGTAGAAGACGTTCGGGGTTTCCAGACGGATCAATGGCAGCGCGCGCCCGCCCAGGATCGCGCAGGTGTACTCCGCTCCCGGAAGCCAGCGTTCGGCGATGACCGCCGCGTCGTAGACGGCCGCGGCCCGCCACGCGTTCTCGAGCCCGGCCGGGTCCTCGGCGCGCGCCATGCCAATGCTCGAGCCCTCCTGAGCGGGCTTGACCATCAACGGAAAGCCAAGCCGCTCGGCCGCGGCGAGGTCGGCGGGGCCGTGCAGCATCACGAACTCGGCGGTCGGCAGTCCACATCCGGCCCAGATGAGCTTGGTACGGTACTTGTCCATTCCGACCGCCGAGCCAAGCACCCCGGAGCCGGTATAGGGCAGGCCGATGGTCTGCAACGCGCCCTGGATCTGGCCATCCTCACCACCGCGGCCGTGCAGGATGATGAAGGCGCGGGCGAAGGCACCGGCGCGCAGTACCTCGACGACGTCCTCGCCTGGATCGACAGCGTGCACGTCGACGCCGGAGCGCTGCAGCGCGGCGAGCACGGTGGCGCCGCTCTTGAGCGAAATCTCGCGCTCGGCGGAGCGGCCGCCCAGCAACAGGGCGACCTTTCCGAATGTGCCGGGATCTGTAGCCATCAGGTCAGCTCTCCCACCCGACATAGCTCGGGGATCAGTGGAATAGCGCGGGGACGCTGGGCCCGCGACCGGACTCGCGCGGTCCGGGTCGCGCCCCCGCGGGCGCTGTCATCACCGGGAACGATGCGAAAATCGGCGCGCCCGCTCGAGACCCCGGCACGCCCGATTTTGGGCCGGCGCGGCCCGGCCACCTCGATCGGCCCCGCCACGAGACGCCCCGATGGGCCGCGCGGTAGCCGTCCGGGCCATGGGCCCCGTTGCATCTCAGTTCCGATCACCATCGCCTCCTGCCTGCTGCAGCAAGGCCGGCAGCCGCGCCGCCAGCGCGCCGATGTCGCCGGCACCCGAGGTCAGCACCAGGTCGCCGTCTCGCAGCAGGTTGCCGAGCACCAGCGGGACCTCGTCGAGCTCGGGCACGAACACCGGCTCCACCTTGCCCCGCAGCCGGATCGCGCGGCTCAGGCTGCGGCCGTCCGCGCCCGGCAGTGCCTGCTCTCCGGCCGGATACACCTCGCAGAGCAAGAGCACGTCGACGTCGGAGAGGACCTGCACAAAGTCGTCAAACTGTTCCTGGGTACGGGAGTAGCGATGCGGCTGGAACACCAGGACCAGGCGTCGACCCGGCCAGCCATTGCGCGCCGCCTCCAGCGTCGCGGCCAGCTCGCGGGGATGGTGTCCATAGTCGTCGACGAGCGTCAGATTGCCGCCGCGCGGGGTGACACATTCGCGCACCACAAAACGCCGTCCGATGCCCTCGAACCGGGCCAGGGCGCGCTGAATCGCATCCTCGTTCACGCCGAGCTCCCGCGCGACGGTAATGGCGGCCAACGCGTTGAGCACGTTGTGTCGGCCGGGGAGATTGAGCTCGATGGGCAGCGCATCGAGGGTCCCTTCATGGTGCACGTCGAAGCGCATCTTCAGCCCATCCTGACGGATGTTCTCGGCGCGGACATCCGCCGCGGCGCCGGTACCATAGGTGCGCACCCGCCGGGCGAGCGTCGGCACCAGCGCGGCGACCTCCTCGTCGTCGATGCACAGCACCGCGAGACCGTAGAAGGGGAGATGGTGCAAGAACTCCCTGAAGGTGTGGCGCAGCCGATTGAAGTCGTAGCCGTAGGTGCCCATGTGATCGGCGTCGATGTTGGTGACCACGGCCATCATCGGCTGCAGGAACAGGAACGACGCATCGCTCTCGTCGGCCTCGGCGACCAGGTATTTGCTACTGCCCAGACGCGCGTTGGCGCCGGCACTGTTGAGCAGGCCGCCGATGACGAACGTCGGGTCGAGACCGCCCTCGGCGAGCACGCTGGCCACCAGGCTGGTGGTGGTGGTCTTGCCGTGCGTGCCGGCCACCGCGACGCCATAGTGAAAACGCATCAGCTCGGAGAGCATCTCGGCGCGGCGCACGACCGGGATGCGCGCGCCCCGAGCCGCCCGCACCTCGGGGTTGCCCTCGTCGATCGCGGTCGAGACGATGACCGCGTCCACGTCTTCCACCTGCTCGGCACGATGACCGGAAAACACGCGCACCCCGAGCCCGCTGAGGCGTCGCGTGACCTCACTCTCACGCCGGTCCGAGCCCTGAACCTCGTAGCCGAGGTTGGCCATCAACTCGGCGATGCCGCTCATACCCGCCCCGCCGATGCCGATGAAGTGCAACCGCCGGATACGGCCCATGTAGCTCGCGCTGTGGGTTCGATGGGCATTCATTGATCGGTCCCCGCGGCAGGCGTGGCGCCCGGTGCGGCCTGCCGACCCACACCGGAATGCGGTTCGAGACAGACCCGGGCCATCCCCACGCGATCTGGCGTGAAATCGGTTATGCCGGTCATCGCCGCCTCCCCTTCGCCATCTCGTCCATGCACGCGTTGGCAATGACCTCGGCGGCGTTCGGTTTGGCCTGAGCCCGTGCGGCCTCCGCCATCGCGAGGCGGCCTGCCGGGTCCGCGATCAGCTCGGCGAGCAGGGCGGCCAGCCCCGTCACGGTCAGGTCGCGCTGAATCACCATCCGCGCGGCGCCCGCATCGGTCAGGTACCGCGCGTTGCCCACCTGGTGGTCGTCCACCGCGTGGGGGTAAGGGACGAGAATCGCCGGCAGGCCCGCGGCGGCCAGCTCGGAGACGGTCAACGCTCCGGCACGGCAGACCACCAGATCGGCCCAGGCATAGGCCTCGGCCATATCGGCGATGAACGGGCTGATCCGCGCCGCCACGCCGGTGTCGGCATAGGCCGCCTCGGCCACGGCCACGGTGCGCTCGCCGGCCTGATGCCGCACCAGGGGTCGCGCATCCAGCGGCAGTCTCGCCAGTGCCCTGGGTACCAACTCGTTCAACACCTTCGCGCCAAGGGACCCCCCAACGACCAACAGCCGGACGGGGCCTCGACGAGCGCGCAACCGCTGCGCTGGCGGCGGCAGGTCAGCGATCGCCGCGCGCACCGGATTGCCGCTGGCGAGCGCGCCGCGGGAGCGGGGAAAGCTGCCGGGGAAGGCCTCGAATACCCGGGCGGCGATCCTCGAGAGCCACTGGTTGGTCAGGCCGGGGACGCTGTTCTGTTCCTGAATCACCAGCGCCCGGCGCTGGACCCACGCCATGAGTCCGCCGGGGCCGGAAACGAACCCCCCCATGCCGAGCACAACGCCCGGGGAGCGCCGATGCAGGATCGCGCTCGCCTGCCGCAACGCGCCAAACAGGCGCCAGGGCGCCGCGAGTAGCCGCATCAGGCCCTTCCCACGCACGCCCTCGATCCCGATCCATTCCATTTGGAAACCGTGCTCGGGCACCAGGCGGGACTCCATGCCCTGACGCGTCCCGATCCAAAAGACGTCCAGGCCACGGGCGCGCAGCAGCTCGGCCACCGCCAGCGCCGGAAATACGTGGCCACCTGTCCCGCCAGCCATCACCGCTACACTCTCACGCATCGCAGCCCCCCCATCGGCACCGTATCGACCGGTTGCCGGCGCAGCTCGAAGTCGATGCGCAGCAAGACGCCGATGGCCATCACCGAGACGATCAGTGCATTGCTGCCGTAGCTCATAAACGGGAGGGTCAGGCCCTTGGTCGGCAGCAGGCCGGTGTTCACCCCGGCGTTGACCACGGCCTGAAGGCCGAGCATCAGCCCAAAGCCGTGGGCCACATAGGCGGAAAAGGCATGGTTCCTCAGCCTGGCGCGCGCGCCGATCGAGAACGCGCGCCAGGCGACGAAGGCGAATGCCGCGATCACTAGGAGCACGCCGACCAGACCGAGCTCTTCGCCGACCACCGCGAGCAGAAAGTCCGTATGGGCCTCGGGCAGGAAGAACTGCTTCTGGATGCCATTGCCGAGGCCGACCCCGAGCCACTCGCCGCGGCCGAGTGCGATCAGGGCCTGACTGAGCTGGTAACCCGTATTGAAGGGATCGGCGAAGGGGTGGAGAAAGGAGGTGACGCGCTGCAGCCGATAGGGTTCGATCCAGATCAACCCCGCCAACGAGACCGCGACCAGGCCGAATAGCGCGCCGAAGTGCCAGATGTGCACGCCACCGAGGAACAGCAGACCCATCACGGTCGCCATCAGCACCGCGGTGGTGCCAAAGTCCGGTTGCGCCATGATCAGCGCACCGGCCACACCAAGCAGCATCATCGGCCGCAGGAAGCCCGCCAGCGAGTTGACCACCTCGGTTTGCCGGCGCACGAGATAGCCGGAGATGTAGATCACGGCGAAGAACTTCATCAGCTCCGACGGCTGCATGTTGAGCACCCCGAGTGGGATCCAACGGGTTGCGCCGTTGACGGTTCGCCCCACCCCCGGCACCAGCACCAGGCCCAGCAGGCAAACCCCGAGCAGAAACAGCCAGGGTCCGAGCCGCTCCCAGCGCTCCATCGACACCGCAAAGCACGCCGCGCCAGCTGCCAGGGCAAGGACGAGGGCGAGACCATGGCGCAGGACGAAGAAGAACGGATCGCCGTAGCCGCGGCCGGCCACCGGCATCGACGCCGAGGTCACCATCACGAAGCCCAGGCCGATCAGAAACAACACGCACAGCAACAGCAGATAGTCCAGCGGCGACTCTCGGCGCCCGATGCGACGCCGACGACGGGCCAAGGCGGTCCGGGCGGGGGTGCGACTAGTAAACATCGGGATCTGACGCCCCTGGAGTCGGTTCAAAACGGCCCTGGCCGCGTGCTCCCACTGACCCCGGACTTGCTGGCCGCCGCGGCACCGCGCCGCAATTGGCCAACAGGCACCCTCCCCGCTGGGCACGGGAGGGGAGCTCACAAAGGGGGGCGGCAGATCGGCGCACGGTCAATCCACCCACCGCTTGACGGCTTCGGTAAACACGCGTCCCCGGTGTTGGTAGTCGTCGAACATGTCGAAGCTGGCACAGGCCGGAGAGAGCACCACACGGTCTCCTGGAAGGGCCAGCTCGGCGGCGCGCCGTACCGCCTCGTCCATGTCCGCGGCGTGCACCAACGGCACCGTGCCCTGAAGCGTGGCCTCGATGCGTGGTGCGTCGACGCCGATCAGCACCACGGCCCGGGCGGCACGCTGGACCGCGTCGCGCAAGGGCGCGAAATCCGCGTCCTTGCCGTCGCCACCCGCGATCAGCACCACCTTGCCCCGGGAGGGGTCCGGGACCAGTCCGACCAGCGCCGCCACCGTGGCACCGGGATTGGTGCCCTTCGAGTCGTTGATCCACTGCACACCCTCGTGCTCCAAGACCAATTCGGCGCGATGGGGCAGTCCGCGGAAGGTCGCCAGGGCCGCGCGCATGGCATCCAACGGCAATCCGCAGATGTCGCCCAGGGCCAGCGCGGCCAGCGCGTTGGCCAGGTTGTGGGTTCCCGGGAGCCGGATCTCCGCCACCGGAAACAGCGGCGTGTCGCCACGAGACACGAAACGCGCCGGGGCTTGGCCCGAGTCGCGCGCCGGACCCAGGGCGATACCCCAGTCCCGCTGCGTGACGGGTTTCCCGAGCGTAAAACCGATGACATCCCTCACACCCTCGGCGAGCGCGGCCGCCGCTGGATCATCTCGGTTCACGACCGCCGCCCTGGCGTGGGCGAAGATGCGGGCCTTCGCGGCGGCATAGGCGGCCAGATCCGGGTAACGATCGAGATGGTCTGGAGACAGATTCAGCACCGTCGCGACCCGCGGTCGCAGAGACCGCGTCGATTCCAGTTGAAAGCTCGACAGCTCCAGCACGTAGAGCTGTACGTCATTGGCGAGCAGATCGAGCACGGGCTCGCCCAGGTTGCCACCCACGGCGGTGCGCAGCCCGGCAGACCTGGCCATCAGAGAGAGCAACGTCGTCACCGTGCTCTTGCCATTGGATCCGGTGATCGCGACGGTATCCGCCCGTACCGCACGGGCAAACAGCTCGATGTCGCCCAGCACCGGGACGCCGCGCGCGATCGCATCCCTGATCAGCGGCAGCGACCGGGGCACCCCCGGGCTGACGATGATCTCGTCGGCAGCGGCGAACGCGGCCGCATCGAATCCGCCAAGCAGCAGCGCCACGTCCGGCAGCTCCTCTCGGATACTGGCCAGACCGGGCGGGGTGTCGCGGCTGTCGGTCACGGCCACCGAACAGCCCCGCGCCCGCAGAAAGCGCGCGCAGGACAGACCGGTCTTGCCAAGACCGACAACCAGGACCTTATGGCCAGGCATCGGCTCGGGTGCCGGATCGGGGCTCAGCGCAACATTCATTGCCACGCATCTCCCCGCCAAGACATCGGCGCAAGGAACACGCGGCGCATGGCGGTCCGCCCCTGCCGCAGCTCGTCCCTCGCGCCATGTCGGTAGCTGCCCATATCAGCGGATCTTCAGGCTTGCGAGCCCGACCAGTACGAGCACGACGGTGACGATCCAGAACCGGACGATCACCCGCGGCTCGGGCCAACCCTTGAGCTCATAGTGATGATGCAGCGGCGCCATGCGGAAGATGCGCCGGCCGGTGAGCTTGAAGGAGGCGACCTGCAGCACAACCGACAGGGTCTCCAGCACGAAGATGCCGCCCATGATGAACAACACCAGTTCCTGCTTGGCCACCACCGCGATCGCGCCGAGGGCGGCGCCCAGGGCCAACGCGCCGACATCCCCCATGAAAACCTGAGCGGGATAGGTATTGAACCAGAGAAAGCCCAGCCCCGCGCCGACCAGAGCCCCGCAGAAGACGACGACCTCGCCGACATCGGCGACGTACGGAATCTTCAGATACCCGGCGATCTCCACGTTTCCAGCGGCATAGACCATGATGCCCAGCCCGCCCGCCACCATCACGGCCGGCAGCACCGCCAGGCCGTCGAGACCATCGGTGAGGTTGACGGCATTGCTGGCACCGACGATGACCAGATAGGCGAACAGCAGAAACAGTGGCCCGAGCTGGATCGCGACGTCCTTGACATAGGGCACCAGCAGCTCGGTCTCGTGCGGTGAGGTCGCGCTGAAGTACAGGTAGAGCGCCGCCGCCATTCCGGCAACGGTCTGCCAGAGGTACTTATCGCGGGCGGCCAACCCCTTGGGGTCGCGGAGCACGAGCTTCTTGTAGTCGTCGACCAGGCCAATGACGCCGAAGGCGATTGTGGTGATGAGCACCACCCAGACGTAGCGGTTGCCCAGATCCGCCCAGAGAAGCGTGCTGATCGCGATCGCGACAAGGATCAGGGTTCCACCCATGGTCGGGGTTCCGGCCTTGGAGAAGTGGCTCTCGGGTCCATCCTTGCGCACGGTCTGGCCAATCTTGTAGGTGCTCAGCCAGCGGATCAGTGGCTGACCGATCATCAGTGAGATCACCAACGCGGTCAGCACGCCGAGAATGGCGCGCAGGGTGAGATAGCGGAAGACAAAAAAGCCGCTGTCGAGCCCGGCGAGCCAATCGGTGAGGTAAAGCAGCATGCTAGGGCCCCTGCACTCCGGCCGGCTCGCTCAACGCATCGGCAATGCGATCCATGCCCGACGCGCGGGAGCCCTTGACGAGCACGACATCTCCCGGCTGGAGCTCGACGCCCAGGGCATCGATCAGGCTGGGCTGATCGGCGAAGCCGCGGGCACCCTCGCCAAAGCCCTCGGCCGCGGCGGCGGACAGCGGACCGACGGTGAACAGCAGCGTTATGCCGGCAGCGCGAACCGCGTGCCCCATGTCGCGATGGATGCGCTCGCTGTCGGGGCCGAGCTCCCCGAAGTCCCCGAGCACGACGATGCCCCGGCCGGGGCCGCCCCCGCGGGTCAGCTCTCGTACGACGGCAACGGCCGCATCGAGGGAGTCGGGGTTGGCGTTGTAACTGTCGTCGATGAGCCGCAGTCCCCGGACGCCACGGCGCGGCTGCATGCGCCGGCGCACCGGGCGCAGCGACGCGAGCCCGCTCTGGATCGCCTCGACCGGGATGTCGAGCGCCGTCGCCAGCGCAATCGCGGCCAGGGCGTTGCGCACGTTATGACGGCCTGCCAGAGACAGCGAGATTGGCAGTGGCTCGCCGAAGAGCTGGGCGTCGAAACAGGTCGTGAACCCGGCCTCGTCCCAACGGGTGGTCACCGCCTGTTCGTCGGCGCGCACCTCGGCGCTTGGGCCGGTGCCGAAGGTCAGACAACGACGGCCAGCGGCAAGCTCGCGCCACAGATCGGTCCAGGCCACGTCTGCCATGAACACAAAGGTCCCGTCGGGCGGCAGACCACGCGCGATCTCCCCTTTGGCATTGGCGACACCCTCCACGCTGCCGAAGCCTTCCAGGTGAGCGCGGCCCACGTTGGTGATCAGCGCCGCCTCGGGTCGGGCGATTGCCGTCAGATAGGCGATCTCGCCACCGTGATTGGCGCCCATCTCCAGGACCAGAAAGGCCTCGTCGCGGGCCGCCAGCAGGGTCAGCGGCATGCCGATGTCGTTGTTCAGATTGCCCTCGGTCGCGCGCGTCCGGCCGACGCGACCCAGGATCGCGGCGACCATCTCCTTGCAGGTGGTCTTCCCGTTACTGCCTGTAATCGCCACGATCCGGCCGGGAAACCTGTCCCGCCAGGCGGCGGCCAGGCGTGCCAGTCCGATGCGTGTATCCTCGACCACCCACTGTGGCAGGGCGATGTCCAGCGGATGGTCCACCATCGCGGCCACGGCCCCGGCCTGCGCCGCCTTGGCAACATAGTCGTGGCCATCGAAGCGCCCCCCCCGAAGCGCGACGAACAACTGACCACGACAGATGCCACGGCTGTCGGTGCCGACGCTGTCATAATCGGCATCGGTACCGTGCAGCCTTCCCCCGGCGCGCTCGACCGACTCGGCCAGACTCCACATCATGCTGCCCGCCCCCCCACATCCTTGCCGGTCCACTCGTTGAGCGCCTGGACCACCTGTGCCCGGTCGCTGAAGTGGACCTTCAACTCGCCCATGTCCTGCACCGTCTCGTGCCCCTTGCCCGCGATCAGTACGGCATCACCGCGCCCGGCCAGGGCCAACGCCCGGCGGATCGCGAGGCCTCGCTGGCGCTCGACAACAACCCGCTCGGGTCGCGTCATTCCAGCCAGTATCTGGGCACAGATGCGATCGCCATCCTCACCGCGCGGGTTGTCGTCGGTGACAATGACCTGATCGCTGAGCCGTTCCGCGATGGCGCCCATCCGTGGGCGCTTATCAGCGTCACGGTTGCCGCCGCAGCCAAACACGGTAATCAGCCGCCCATGGCTGTGGAGGCGCAGATGCGCGACGGCCTTTTCCAATGCGTCGGGCGTATGCGCGTAGTCGACGACCGTCAACGGGCCATCGTTACCGCCGAAGCACTCCATGCGCCCGGGCACGCCGCGAACCCCCGCGAGCCGGCGCAGCGCCTGATCCAGCGTGGTGCCGCGGGCGAGCAGCAACGCGAGCACCGCCATCAGGTTCGACGCGTTGAAGCGCCCGATCACGTTCGATGTCAGCTCGCCCTCGCCGAGACTGGTCGCCAGCACGAGGCGCAGTCCCCTTGGCAGAGACTCGACGGCGCGGGCATGGACCCAGAGGTCGCAGCGCCCCTCGAGGCACTCGCCAGGCCCCATGTCGGGGTCGATGCTGTAGCGCGCGATCCGTACCGACGGGGCAAGGTTCCCGGCGATCCGGGAGCTCAGCCTGTCGTCGTGATTCAACACCGCCCAACGCAGTCCGGGCATCCTGAACAGGCGCTGCTTGGCGATCGCGTAGGCGGCCATGTTGCCGTGGTAGTCCAGGTGCGCGCGACTGAGGTTCGTGAAGATGGCGTGACTGACATGGACGGCGGCCACGCGCCCCTGGTCCAGCGCATGGGATGAGACCTCCATCGCCACCGCGTCGGCCCCGCGCCCCTTCAGCGTTGCGAAGGTCGCCTGCAGCCGCAGCGGGTCGGGCGTTGTCAGATTCGACGGCGACAGGTCGCCCGGGAAGCCGCTGCCCAGGGTGCCGAGAACGCCGCATCCCAGCTCTGGTGCAAGCGCCTGTGCAACGAAGTGGCTGACACTGGTCTTTCCATTCGTACCGGTGACCCCGAAGACCTCCATGCCGGCGCTCGGATCGCCGTGGAAACGCGCGGCGATCTCTCCGGCCCGCTGGGAGAGATTCGCCACCGGGATCACGGGCAGCGACAGCTCCGCGGCGAGCCTCGCCAGCTCATTCTGCCCCCATTGCTGGTCGGGCTCGGCCACAATCGCGGCACATCCACGCTCGGCCGCCTGCTCGGCATAGCACAGGCCATGGCGACGTCCGCCCCGACAGGCCAGAAACAGTGCCGCCGGTCCCGCGTTGCGGCTGTGGAGTGTCAGGCGCTCGATGCGCACCGCGGACTCGAACGGCAAGGTCGCGAACCCGGACAGGAGATCCGACAGCGCCCAGGCCTGCGGGAGGAGGGGGAGCGCCATCATCGGCCTGGCTCCGCCTTGGCCAGCAGGAGGGATTCGGCGGGATCATCCGGCGCGACGTTGTAGAGCCGCAACGCCGCCTGCATGACCTTCGCAAAGGTCGGCGCGGCGACGATGCCGCCGTAGTAGGACTTGCCCCTGGGCTCATCGATCATGACCACCATCACAAAACGAGGCCGACTGGCCGGGGCCATACCGGCAAACACCGACTGATAGCGTCCCTTGGCATAGCCACGCCCGGTCGCCTTCTTGGCCGTGCCGGTCTTGCCCGCCACGCGATAGCCATCGATCGCGGCACGGCGGGCCGTGCCCTTGGCAGAGACGACGGTCTCGAGCATCGCCCGCACCTGGGTTGCGGTCTTGACCGAGAACACGCGCTCGCCTGCCGGCACGGTGTCGCGCCTGTACAGGGTTGCGGGCCGGCGGACCCCGTCCGCGGCAATGACCGCGTAGGCCTGGGCCAGTTGCAGCGTGGTCACGTTGAGCCCGTATCCGAACGCGAGCGTGGCGTGCTCGAACGCGGACCAGCCGGAGAAATGCGGCAGAAAGCCCGTGCGCTCACCCGGAAACCGGACATCCGTCGCATGCCCAAAACCCAGGCTGTCATACAGCTGCCAGAGGGCGGCGCGATCCATCTTCTGGGCGATCTTCACCACGCCGACGTTGCTCGACTTGGTGATCACGCCGGTGGCGTCCAGGACGCCGTAGTTGTGGATGTCGCGGACGCGGTTGCGACCGACCTTGAGAGAGCCCGGGGCCGTGTTGACCGGGGTGTGCGGGTTGACGACGCCGGCCTCGAGCGCGGCCGCCATAACCAGCGGCTTCATCGTCGACCCGGGCTCGAAGACGTCGGTCAGCGCGCGGTTTCGACGCCCATCGGCCGATCCCGCACGCAGGGCGTTCGGATTGAACGAAGGCTGATTGACCAGCGCCAGGACCTCGCCGGTCTTGACATCGAGCAGCGCAGCAGAACCGCCAACCGCGTTGTGCTCCCGTACCGCACGCTTGAGCTCGCGATAGGCGAGGAACTGCAGACGCCGATCGATGCTCAACGCCACGTCGTCACCATGATGCGGGGGGCGGATCTGCTCGACCTCCTCCACCATGGTCGAGCGCCCATCCTGGATGATGCGACGCTTTCCGGGGATAGCCCGCAGCCGGTCATTCAGGATCAGCTCGATGCCCTCCTGGCCCTCGTCGTCGACGTTGGTGAAACCGACCACCTGGCCGAACATCTCCCCGCCGGGGTAGAAGCGGCGGTACTCGGTCTCCATGCCGAGGCCATGGACCTTATAGGTGTTGATCACATCCCCGACGGCCTCGGCGATCGGTGGCTCGACCCGGCGACGCAGATAAACGTAATGGCGCTTGGCCGCGTTGGCCTCCTCGAGCTTGCGCACCAGGTCTGCTGACGGCACCTCGAGCGCGGCGGCCACCGCCGGCAACAACTCCGCGCGCTCGAGCATCTGCGCGGGATCGGCCCAGACGGTCGACACCGAGGTGCTGATCGCAAGCGGCTCCCCGTAGCGATCGGTCACCATTCCCCGACGGGCCGCGATCTCCGGCTCCCGCAGATAACGCCGCTCCCCCTCGTTGCGGAGGAAATCGGTCTCGAGCACCTGCCGATAAAAGGCGCTCCCGACGACAGCGACGAAGGCGACACCCAAGGCGATCGCCAGCACGGCCCGACGCCGCCCGAAGTCCGGCGCCTTGCGCTGGGCGCGGGAGGCCCGCTCGGCGCGTCGAGCTCGTGCACTAGTCATGACCCCTTGCCTCCACCACGCGCACCTCGCCGACCTGCGGCAGATGCATGCTCAACATACGGCGCGCGCGGTCCTCAACCCTTGTATGGTTGGTCAGCGCGGCCTCTTCGATCTGCAGTCGCCCCCATTCCACGTCGATCGCGTCGCGCTCGGCGCGCACCCGCTGCAGCTCGACAAATTCGACGCGCGTCAGGTACTTGCTGTAGACAACGGCGACACCGCTGCCGAGCACGGCGAGCCCGAGGAACGATACGCCCAGGATCCGCGAAGTGCTCATGGCAGGCGCTCCGCCACCCGCATGATGGCGCTTCGCGCGCGCGGGTTCCGGGCGATCTCCGCCGGACCCGGACGCAGCGCGGGTCCGAGCGGCCGCAATCGCCTCGTTCGATCCGCATCCAGCACAGGCACCGATTTGGGGATCGCCTGTCCGCGCGACTCGTCCCGAATGAAACGCTTGACGATGCGGTCCTCGAGGGAATGGAAGCTGATCACGACCAACCGCCCACCCGCGGCGAGCATGTCACAGACCTGTGCCAGACACTCGGCGAGCTCATCGAGCTCCCGGTTCAAATGGATGCGCAGGGCCTGGAATGTCCGGGTCGCGGGATGCTTGCCCGGCTCGCGGGTCGGCACCACGCGCTCGACCAGGCGCGCGAGCTCGCGGGTGGTCGTCAGGGGGGAATCCAGGCGGGCCCGACAAATGGCCTGGGCAATACGCCTGGCAAAACGCTCCTCGCCGCACTCCCGCAGTACGCGCGCGAGCTCCGTCTCGCTGGCGGTTGCCAACCATTGCGCCGCGCTCTGGCCGCTGTCGGGATCCATCCGCATGTCGAGTGGGCCGTCGCTTGCGAAGCTGAAGCCACGCTCGGCCGTATCGAGCTGCGGCGAGGACACACCCAGGTCCAATAGCAGACCGTTCACCCGTCCGGCAAGGCCCAATCCCGCCAGCACCGCGGGCAACCGCGAGAACGGTGCCCGGCGGATGGAGAAACGGGCATCGCGCGCCGCCAGCGCCTCCCCCACGGCAACGGCGTCCGGATCGCGATCCACGGCGACAAGCCGGCCCATGGGGCCGAGGCGCGCCAGGATCGCCCGCGCGTGGCCGCCGCGGCCGAACGTGCCATCGACATAGAGGCCCTCTGCTGTCAGCGCCAATGCGTGCATGCTTTCATCCAACAGGACAGGGATATGAGGTTGCGGGTCCATACGCTTGATAATGGTTCCAAACGGGTCGCGAGCGTCACTCGCCATACCCCGGGCTCGTTATTCTTCTTAAATCGAGATCGACGCCGTGTGCGGGTTGGCCGCCAGACTCTTCATGTCGAACTCCTGCTCCGCATCCTGCAGTGTCCGCCTCCAGGCCTCCTCGTCCCAGAGCTCGAACTTGTTGCCGATGCCCACGAGTGCGACCCGCTTGTCAAGACCCGCGTAATCGCGTTGCTCTCCAGTCAGCGGCACGCGGCCCTGGGCATCCGGCTCCACCTCGTTCGCGTAACCGATCAAGAGGCGTTGCAAGGCGCGGGAGGGAGGATCGAAGGACGGGAGCTTCATGAGCCTGCGCTCGATCTCTATCCAGGTCTCCTGCGGATAGACGAGCAGGCAATGCTGGGGATCAGCCGTGATCACGACACGCGGGTCGCCCATCTGGGCCAAGCGCTCCCGCTGGCGCGCCGGAATGGCGAGCCGCCCCTTGGCGTCCAGATTGAGATAGGTCACCCCTTTGAACAAGACCGCCCCCCACGGTGGTCGCTCCCCCCAATTCCCCACCTCACCCCACTTTTCTTCATGGTAGGTGACGTTTCTGGTCCGGTCAAGGCCGCACAGGGCTTTTTTTTGTTCTTGGTCAGTGACTTATAAGGGTAATTTCGCGCGGCGATCGAGCTGCGGATAACACGGGGTTTTTCATAAGGATGAGACGATTATCTGAAGTGCTTTCTAGACGGGTCGGCACGGCCATGCCTGTCAGCGGATTGCCGACAGACACCGCGTGGGGTGGCGTGGTGGGTGGTGGCAGAAAGGGTGGGCCAGGGCCAGCAGATAGCGGAAATCGAGCGCGGGCAGGACCGCAATCGAGCCACGTCGATGGCTCGGCGCCATCGCGGATGCGCCCGACAGGGCCGGCCGCGCCGGCTGGGAAGGGGGCGGAAAATAGAGCGCGAAGCCCCTGGACGAGGGCGGCCCGTTCGGGCAAACACCGATGCGAAACGTCTCCCGGCCGGGCCACGGAGGGCCCGGCATGATCACTCACCCGGGTGACTGGACAGGGAGCGAATCGGAGAGCGCGTTGGCGGTTCGCGAGCTGATCCGGTGCGGCAACGCCATTCGCTCAGTAGCCTCCAAGGCCAGGTCGCTCGTGGCGGACGCCCTCAGACGCCGCCGCTGTGCACGGTCTCGTAGTAGAGCTTCTCCAACTCCTGCTTATGCTTGGCCTCTTCGTTGGCGAGGTATTCGAACAGCTCTCTGATCGGGCCCGGCGCGGTGCTGTCGGCCAGGGAGCGGTAGTGGGTCATCGCGAGGTGCTCGCGGCCCATCGCGTATTGAAGCACTGCCTGATCGTCGGGATGCTCGCCAAGGTCCGGGGTCATGACCGCGTCGGCGAACTTCCCGTCGGTGACCGGTCGGTCGACCTCCAGCAGGATCTGCTCCTCGATATCGTCACGCGCGGCAAGGCCGGTGAACAGATCAAAGTGTCGCTGCTCCTCCTCGGCCAAGTCCTGCGCCAGCCAGCGAAGATTCTTGCCGACCTTGGGGATCAGGTCGGTATAGAAGTCCCGCGCGCTGCGCTCGAATGAGGTCGCGACCTCGAGGATGCCCTTCAACGTGGTCTTGGACCTGATCCGTTCGTAGCTGTCCGACTCGCCTTCCAGGGGCTCACGCGCATCGGTGGACGTCGGTTCATTCGCATTCATGCGGCTTGCTCCTTGAGACACAGGAATTCATGAATACTGGCGGCGACCCGGTGGCCGTCGGCAACGGCGGAGACGACGTCGGGGCCGCGCACCATATCGCCCGCCGCCCACAGCCACTGCGCGGAGGTGCGGCAGTGCTCGTCGACCCGCAGACGGCCACGGGCCCATTCCAGCTCCTCGGTCAAGGCATCGCCAAGCAGTCCGACATCGGCGGACTGGCCAATGGCCTCGACGACCATGTCGCCCGCGTGAACCTGCTCATCGGCCTCGTCGTACCTGGGCGCGAAACGACCTGCCTCGTCGAAGATCGACAGTACCTTCCAGGTGCGCAGGCCGACGATCTGCTCCCGGTCGAAGACGATCTCCTGTGGACCGCGGGCGTCGAGGATGCGGATACCCTCCTCACGCGCCTCCTTGATCTCATCCGGATCCGCCAGGAAGTGGTCGATGTCTTCCAGCGCGGTGAGGGTGATGTCGACCTTGCCGTGGCGCTGTTGCTGCAACCGTGCCAGCGTACGAGCGATGTCCATGGCCACATTGCCGCCACCGATGACGACGGCCTGCCGCGGTACCTCGATCTCCTCGCCCGCGGCGACCGCACGCAACAGGTCTACCGCGCGCGATACCTGACTGGAATCGCTGCCCTTGATGCGCGTGGAGCGCCCGACCCAAAGGCCAATGGCAAGCATCACCGCGTCGTATTGCGCGTGCAGGTCGTCCATGCTCAGATCCGAGCCGATACGGGTACCGTACTGGATCTTCACGCCCAAGGCTTGAATGACCTCGACGTCGCGATCGAGCATGTCGGACGGCAGCCGGTAGTACGGGATGCCGTAGCGGGTCATACCGCCAGCCTCGGCCATTGCCTCGTAGACGGTGACCGCATGGCCCTGTTTGGCCAGATCGAACGCGGCGGTGAGGCCCGCGGGCCCGGCCCCGACAATGGCGACGCGCTTGCCGCTGATCCAGGCCGGCTTGCCCTCGGCCGCAATCTGCTTGACCCGCTCGTGGTCGACCGCATCCATGGCGTATCGCTTCAGCCAGCGGATCGCGATCGGCTCGCCGCGATGGCCCACGGAGCAGGCGGTCTCGCAGCGATGGGTGCAGATCCTCCCGCAGGTATGTGCGAACGGGTTGGTGCGGTAGATCTCACGAACCGCCTGCTCCAGATCGCCCTGCCAGATGGCACGGATGTATTCGGGCGCGTTCATGTGGGTCGGACAGGCGTCGTGACACATGCCGCACTGGACACATCGGGAGGCCTCAATGATGGCCTGATTGGCGTCGTAGCCGGCGACGATCTCCTCGAAGTTGTCGATCCTTGCCTCGGGTTCCAGCTCCGCCATGTCCGTGCGCGCCAGCGCCACCAGGTCACTCTCGCTGGTCTTCGCCCAGCCGATGTCGTAGGCCACGCCATGGATGCCGTTGGCGTCCGGCAGCACGAAATAGCTGTCCAGGTCGGCGTCGACGCAGGTATGGACATACTCGCGCGACAGGGAAATGGAACTGGTCGGGCACAGATCCACGCACAGCGCACACCAGCAACAGCGGCCATAGTCGATGGCCGGACGGAGGTTGCGGATGCCCTTGGCCGGATCCTCCGGGAGGTCCGGGATCTCGACCATCGTGATGGCCGCGTTGTCGCAAACCTTCTGGCAGGTGCTGCAACCGACGCACAGCGACCAGTCGTTGACGTGGAAGCCGCGGTAGTTGGCCGAGGCGGGTCGCGGATCTAGCGGCACCGTGACCGCCTTGCGGCCGAAAAACTGCAGGTTCTTCAACGGTGCCAGCACACCGCCCTTGGCCTTGTAGTCGATATCGCGCATCAGCGATCCACCTCCGGGGGGCAGGCATCGAGGGAAAACATGATCTGGGCAACGTCCTCGAGACGACAGCCCACGGACAGCTTCTCGAGAACCTGCACCGCGTGCATCTGCGAGGGGCCACGCACATGGGTGCGGTAGGGCTTCTCGCCACCGTTGGAGACCACATACCAGGCAAGCTCGCCCTTGGACGACTCCACCCGCGTATAGGTCGAGCCGGGCGGCACGTTCCAGGCCAGCGGATTGGGGATCGGACAGCGAATCGGCCCGCCGATGTCCGGTAGCCGGTCGATCACCTGCCGCACGATGCGGATGCTCTGGGCCAGCTCGTTGCGCCGGACCAGGGTACGCGCCCAGGCATCCCCCGCCTGCTCCGTGGGGATATCGAACTCGAGCTGGTCGTAAACCAGGTAAGGGTCATCACGGCGCACATCGAACGCCAGTCCGGTCGCGCGCAGGTTCGGACCCGTTACCGCCCAGTCCAACGCCTGCTGCTGGCTGATCGGCCCGCAACCGCGCGCGCGCTGGACGAAGACGCGGTTGGTGAACATCAGGTTGTCGTAGTCGGGCAGCCGCGACTCGAGGTAGTCCAGTGTGTTGGACACGCGCTCGCCGAACCCAGGCGGAACATCACGGCGCACACCGCCGGGGATGTTGTAGATGTGGTAGACCCGCCCGCCGCAGAGCTCCTCGAACAGGTCCAGCACCAGATCACGGTCGGCGATACCCCAGAACATCGGCGAATACATCCCCGTGGTCGCCGCATGGCCGCCGAACGTAAACAGGTGCGCGGCGATGCGCGAGAGCTCCAGCTGCATCACCCGCAGCCACTGCGCCCGCTCAGGCACCTCGAGACCGCACAGATCCTCAACGGCCAGACAGTAGCTGACCTCCATCGGCACCGGGTCGGGCACGCAGATGCGCGGTGTGATGGCCAGGTTCTGGATCCAGAGCCGGCCCTCCATCAGCTTCTCGAAGCCGCGATGCAGATAGCCGGCGTCCGCGCGGCCCTCGATCACCTCATCGCCATGCAGCCGCAGCTTGAAGGCGTAGTTGCCCTCGATGCCGGGGTGGTTGGGGCCGATATTGAGCTCGTACTCGTTGCTCGGAGGATGTCGCCGCGCCTCGTAGTTTTCAGGTCTCATCGCTACCCTCGTTCATGTTGCGGCGGCTGAAGCGCTGCTCGTCCGGGGGGACGGCGATGCCCCCGCCCTTGGCCTTGACGTCCTGCAGCCACTGCGGGTCGTAGTCCTGAAAGTCGAAGTGGTCATTGACCCAGGCCTCGGAATCGAAGTCCTTGCGCATCGGCGGGGGACCATCCCATTCGGTCAGGATGAACTTGGACATATCCGGACTGCCCTCGAAGTAGACGCCGTACATCTCGTGGATGTCGCGTTCAAAGAAGGCGGCCGGGGTATAGATGTCATAGACGGAGATATAGACGCCGGGCTCGCGCGGGATGCGCGTATGCGCGGACACCAGCGACTGCATCTCGTAGGACCAGACGTGGTAGACCAGCTCGAACTGGTCCTCGTCGATCCAGTCGACGCAGCTGATTGCCGACAGGTGCACGTAGGAGGCGCGCCCGCGCAGCAGCTCGAGCAACGCGGGAAGCGCATCGGCGCCGACATCGACCCGCAGGCGCCGGCTCGACTTACGGCGGACCTCAATGCCCTCGAGCTCCGAGAGCAGATTATCGAGCCAGGTCGAGAGCTCTTTGCCTGTTCCGATCGGTTCGTTCATCGCGCCTGCCGCTCCAGCTCGCCGATAGTCAACTTGATGTCCAGCGCCTCGAGCGGTTTCTGGTGTTTCTCCAGCAGCGCGGTATGCGCCCCACGGGTCGCGGGGCCGAGCTGGCCGTAGTATTCGGCCTCACTGATGATGTCGGTCGGGGTCTGCCATGTCTCCCCGAACAGGCGCTGTTGGTTGCCCAGATAGTAGTCGTAGCGACGATAGTAGTCCTGCCAGGCGTTGCCCTCGCCGTTCTTGATATTCTCGATCAGGGAGCGCAGCCCGGCGATGACCGCCTCCGGGCGCGGCATGCACCCGGCGATATACATGTCCACCGGCAGATAGTCGTTGAGCTTCTTGGCCGTGGCGTAGCTTTGCCAATACATGCCGCCGTTGACGGTGCACGAGCAGATGCCGATCACGTACTTGGGTGAGGCCATCTGCTCATAGGTCAGGATCACACGCTTGAGCGTCTTGACCGATACATAGCCCGTCACGAGCAGGATGTCGGCCTGTCGGGGCGTGACCATCGGCTGGATGCCAAGCCGTTCCATGTCGAAACGCGAGGTCATCGCCGGCGGCAGCTCCACCGCACCACAGCCCGTGCAGTAATGCAGCATGAACAGCGAGCGTGACTGGGCGAACGCGATCAGCTCGTCGAAGACGTTGGCCAGCGGATTGGTGCGCCCGGCCGTCTTGACCGGGAGCGCGTCACCGGTTCTAGCAATCTGTTTTGCGTCGGTCATGGGAAAGTACCGGGGTTCGAATGGCGAGGAGCGTGGAAAATCGGGGCTGGGAGCGCGCGAGTCGGCTCCTCGACACTCGCGCCTCGCTGCCTGCGCACGTCAGGTCATCAAGAAGGCCAGCCCGAGCAGGCCAATCATGGTCGGCCACTTCCACAGGATGCGTATCAGGTCCTCGGTGCGGTAGCGTGGAAAGAGAAAGGCGATCGACATCGGGATTGCGACGACGGCGAAGATCTTCAACAGGAAGCTGATCCAGTTCTCACCACCGCCGAGGAACAGCGTGGTGTAGAGCACCGCCGCGGTATAGAGCTGAAAGCACTGCATCACGAACAGCCCGCCGAGGAACTTGCCGCTCATCTCGACCATCGGGCCGGTGGCAATCTCGGCGGGGGCGATGTAGATCTCGAACGGCTGCTTGCCGAGCATGCCCTGCATCGCGATCAGGCCGGCCAGTGCCAACAGCGGGTTTTGCACAATGCCCCAGGTGGCGATACCGCCGGCCTGCTGCTGCGCGATGATATCCACCAGATTGGTGGTGCCGAAGAGATATGCCACACCGAAGGCAACCACGACAAACGGGATGTCGTAGGCGAGCATCGCGGTCAGTGCCCGCGAGATGCCGATGGAGCCGTTGGGATTGGCGCATTGGCCAACGCCAAGCGCGAGCCCCAGGGACGGGATCATGGTCATATAGAGCAGCGCGATGAGTCCACCCTTCTCGGCAATGCCGTTCATCCCCGGCACCGGAAGCAGTGTCTCGGCCGCCACGTAGCCGCCGATGGCCATCACGATGCCGATCTCGTGGATCAGCCCGTGAGAGATCTGCGTCTGCTTGCTGTGCAGCTTGACGATGTCGTAGAGCGGCTGGAGCAGCGGCGGGCCGACCCGACGCTGGAGTTTGGCCCCAATCCTGCGCATCATCAGCACCATCGCCATGCCAATGACGAACGCGATCAGTGGCATCAGCGTCAGTTCGATCAGAATCTCTTGCCAGTGCATGTCGGAGGTCTCTCGTCAGCCAGTTCGGGGGTGGCGGCTGGGTTCGCCGCATTGGTTCAGGGTCGCTTCAAGCACAATCGATAGACAACAGGAACGCCCTGCCTGCACAACTTCGCGCATCGGCGCCCTCGGCACGCGAGCGTGCACCCTGTTTGGACGCGGCTCGCTCCGCCCCGCTGCTCGGGGCACGACACTCTGGAGCGTTCGGCCTGGCGCCTGCGGCGCCGGCGCCGAGACCGGGCGCCCGAAGCACTCGCCGCCCGGGCCGACTCTCTAGGCGATCACCCACGCCAGCATTGCGGCGGCGGCCACGAGCACAAACAACACGGGCTGGGCCATCCGGTAGAGGCCGTTGACAGCGAACGAAAACATGTCGATGCCGGAGACGACCGCACCCTCGATCCAGGTGAAGGCGCCACGGTACCAGCCGCCGATCAGGTGCATCAGCCCCGCGTAGAAATTATCGCTGTACTGATAGCGCACGTCCGCGGTCAGGAAGTGGCCACCGGCATAGTTATCCAGCTGATGGACCCGCCGGGACTTCCCGCCGAACCCATAGAACACGAGGGCGCCGACACCAAAGCCGGCGAACAGCACACCCACGATCCAGCGCATGTCGATGCTTCCCATCGCCCCGTCGATGCCCCCAAGGTGATAACTCACCACGGGCAGCCCAATGGATTCCTGCACCGCGGCCACCCAGCTGAGCGCCGGACCGGGAAAGACGCCAGCCAGAAAGATCAGCGCGGACAGGCCAAACATCGGGGCCAGCATGCTCAGCGGGGCCTCGCGCACGTGCTCGTGCTCGATGCGCAATTGGCCGAGGAACATGTTGTGGATCAGCTTGTAGACCGACAGGATGGTGCCGAGCGTACCGATCACGGACGCGACGAACAGGAACGGCATCCCCTCGGCGATCAGGGAGCGATAGACCAGCCATTTCGAGACGAAGCCCGCCATCGGCGGCAGCCCGGCCAGACTGATGATGCCGATCAGCAAGACCAGAAACGACAGCGGCATACGGGTGAACAGCCCACCGAGCTTATTGAGATCGGCGGTACCCGTGCGGTACATGACGGCGAACACCGTCAGCAGCAGCGCCGCCTGCGTGATTGCATAATTGAAGACATGGAGCAGGCCACCGGCACTGCCATTGGCGCTGCCCACCAGCAGGCCGAGCAACATGTAGCCGCCCTGACCAATACCATGCCAGGCGAGCAGATAGCGCGCGTCGTGCTGCTGCAACGCGGTGTAGGTTGGGAAGATGATGGTCAACGCCGCGATCCAGCACAGCAGGTCGCGCGCGCTCAGGAAGGTGAAGGGGATGTCCATCTGCACCAACCGGGCGACCCCGATCATCGCGACAAACACGACGACGATCGCATACAGACCCATGCGCGCGGAGATGGCGCCGAGGAAGGCCGAGCCCGGCCCGGGCGTCTCGGCATAGGCCGCCGCCTGCCACAGGTGGAAAGGGATCAGCCCCATCTTTACGCCGAAGCCGCCACCGAGCAGGAGGATCAGGGTCCAGATCTGGCCGTTGCTCAGGGTCGGGATCGCCGCCATCACGTCGGCGTACTGCATCGAGCCAGCGATGCTGTACAGCAGCGCGATCGCCCCGAGGATGGCCATGGCGCCAGAGAACGCGTAAACGATATAACGCAGCGCGGCGCGCGCGGCGACGCCGCCGGCGATGGCCATCATCAGGAAGCTCGACCAGCTCACGAGCTCCCAGCCGAGGAACAGGGAAAGAAAATCGCCGCTGCCCAGCAGCAGAAGCATCGTCGACACGTTCAGGGCCAGTGCAACGTGGAAGAGGCGCGGGGAGTGACCGTCGTCGGCGTAGCGGTTGTGCCATGCGCCAGAGGCATACCAGGCCGTGGCGAAGCCGGCGCCGATGGTGATCATTGCAAAAAACCAGGACAGGGCATCGTAGTGCCAGGTCATCGGCTGGCCGAGCACCGTCACAACGAATGACGAGGCTACGGGTTCCCCGAACAGCGCCCCGGTTGCGAGCAGCGCCCAGAACTGGAGCCCATATCCCACGACGAACAGGGGGGCGGCGCGACGCCAACGCCCAAGGATCAGGGCCGCGAGCAGGGTCGCCCCAGAGGCGATGAACAGGAGGTCCAACGGGGTCAACGCCTCGATCGGGGAACCGATCAACGACAGCGGCATGGAGAAGGCGAAAGTGGACGACATGCTCAGTCCCTCAGCGCGACGGTGTCGGGGAAGACGGTTGCGATATAGGCGCTCACATCCGTCGCCTGATCTGCGATCCCGCGCAGCGACGCGACCACCGGGTCGATCGCGACGGTGATGGCGAGCAGCAGGATTCCAGCGGCGGCCGCGACGCCCAGATCGATCCGGGACGGACGGACCGGGGCGGGCTGTGGCGCCGGTTTTCCGGCCGCCGGATCCGCCGTCATGCGACGCCAAACGGCATCAGCGTCGGGACCCTCGTAGAGCTTGACCGCGAGCCGGAACAGATAGCTCGCCTCGATCGCGGCGCCGAGGAGGATCGCCGCCAAGGCCGTCATCTGCAGGGCGCTTCCGCCGTCGGCCAGCCCAATGACCACCAGGAGCTTCGCCCAGAACCCGGGCAGCGGCGGCACCCCGATCAGGGACAGACTAAAGAGCACGAACAACCCCGCCGCCAGCGGTGCGCCGCGGGCGACCCCCGTGAGACGCTCCAGCGCGCCGTTCCAGCGCGTGGCGAAACCGAACAGGGCCGACTTGATCAGGAGATGATGCAACGCGATCGCGAGGCCGGCCATGACGCCGGCCGGCCCCGGCAGCGAGAATGCGACGAACACGAGCCCGAGCTGGGCAATGCTGGAATAGGCAAGCATGCGCGGGTAGTCCGTCGCCCGCCAGGCCGCCAGCTCCCCGGTGATCACGCCAAGCAGTCCCAGCAGCAGCATCATGTCGGCCGCCCCCGTCCCGGCATAGGCGAGGATCAGCATCCGCACCACGGCCAGCACGGCCAGCTTCGACACCAGGCCCGCCAGGAGTGCTGAGATCCGCGCGGGCGCCGTGGCATAGACCTCCGGGACCCAGCTGTTGACCGGAAAGAGCTCGCCCTTGACCCCAAAGCCGATCAACAACAACGCGAAGGCCACGAGTCCGGCGGGCCCCTGCAGGGTCTCGGGGGCAAGCTGGGCGATCTGCGCCAGATTCAAGGTGCCCGTCTGCATGTAGACGATCGCGATGCCGACCAGCGCCATCAGGGAGCCGACCGCGCTCAGGAGCAGATAGCGGAAGGTTGCGATGTTCGCGCGGCCAGTGGCCCGCAGCGACACCAGACCGAACGAGGCCACCGCGGTCAGCTCATAGAAGACGTAGATATTGAACAGGTCGCCGGAGAGCGCCAATCCGGTGGCAGACGCGGCCAACAGCAGCATGACCGCATCGCGTCGCGCCACGTCCGGGTGGTCCTCGCCGCGGCTCCAGAACAGCAGAACGAACAGCGGCACCAGGGTTGCGAACAGCAGCGCGAGCTGGTCGACATAAAACACGATACCCAGCGGCGGTGCATAACCACCGATGGCCAGCGCGAAGGGGACGCCACCAAAGCGCAGCCAGGTGTCGACCAACAACCACGCGCTCACCAGGAGCACCGCGGGGCCGAGGGACCGCGCGGCGAGACCCGACAATTTGGCAATGGGCTGCATCAGAAATGCCGCCAGCAGGGGCAGGATCACCGGGAGGACGACCTGATTCATCGCGAGATTTGTCATGAGGCTAATGCACCGACAATGCGTCTGAGTCTGTTGTGGCGAATCGAATCTGCCGGCGAGCAACGGCCACCCGCCGTCGCATCCGCGCGGAGATACCGCTCGGGGGCGGGCCCATCCTCGATCGGGCCCGTCCAGACCTCAGTGGCCACGCGGGCCACCGGCGGGATTTGACTGGGGGATCGGTGGCGGCAACGGCCTCTCCCCGGCTGGCGCCTCGCGACTGCCCGGGGCGTCGGTGCCGGCCGCCCGCGCGACGTCGACCTCGAAACGGTCGCGCAGCTCCCGGATGTCGAGCGTCGCGTAGGACTGGTAGATACGCACCAGTGCAGCGACGGCCAAGGCCTGCACGCCGACACCGATGACGATGGCGGTCAGCACCAATACCTGCGGGATCGGATCCACCATCATCGCCCCCTGCGGATGGATGCCCAGGATCGGAGCCACCGCGTCGCCGCGATAACCCACCAGCACCATGAAGAGGTTTGCACCGGCCTCGGCCACCGCGAGCGCAAGGACCATGCGGAACAGGTTCGATGACAGGACGATGCCCAGCGTACCGATTGCCAACAGCCCAATCGCGCCGCTGTAGAGAATGCTTTCGAAGGTCATTTGCGTGGTCTCGGCTGCATGTGGCAAATAAGCGCGCTCTGGCACCTGAGAAAAGGCCGGTTGACTCCATCCCGGGACGGCAACACCGCGCGCGTGATGCGTGCAATCCCCGGCTTGCGCCAGCGCTGGGCCCCGCGGGGAACGCGCTTCTCAGCACGCCTCCCTCGTATCGGCGCGGCGCCGCTTAACGCTCCTCGGTATCGACGTCGGACAGTGCCTGCATCAGGCCCGCCAGCTCGGAACCGACCTTCAGACCAACGGCCAGCGAGAGCAGGGGCAGGGTTCCGGCCGACAGCAGCTCGCCCATGACCCCCGTACTGAGCATCGGCCTGAGGAAGGCGCCGCTGCCGACCAATGCCCAGAGGCCGATGGCGATGAAGCCGGCGCCCGCCAGCCCTTCGATGACGGCGATCGCGGTGTGGTTGATGCCGTTGGCGGGCCGGGCCAGCACGGGCACGAAGAAGGCCGCGGCCAGCACCACACCACCCTGAAAGCCACCGCCCGGGGTCAGATGGCCGTGGGCAATGATGTACAGCCCCACGATGAGCAAGAGCGGAAACAGGAGATCCGCACCGGTACGCAGGATGAACCCCCCCGGCGGATCACGAAGGAGCGGGCCGACACGGCGTCCGAGCACCAGACCGGCGGCGATGGCCGCGGCGAAAAGGATCGACAGCTCACCCAGGGTATCGAGGCCGCGATAGCCCAGCAACACGGCCGTGACGATGTTCGCCGCGCCCACCTCTTGGGGAGCGGCCGCCAACACGCCCGCGCCGATGTGCATCGGCGGCGCACCAAAGTTGAGCTCGGCCGCGATCACGAGCAACAGAAATGCCAGCCCAGCGGAGAAGACGAGTGCTGCCAGATTACGCATCTCGGCCACCCTCCCGCGCCGCCGACGGGCGGTCTGCAAGCAGTTTCCGTCGTTCGCCGCGGTCGCCCTCCAGACGCCAGAGACCGAGCCGGCGCAGGCCGAGCGCGAGCACGACACCGGAAAGGCCCGTTCCAACCGCCGCCTCCGTCATGGCAACGTCGGGGGCATGCAGGAGCACGAAGAGCACGGACACGCCCAACGAGACCACCGAGGAGACCGCGACGGCCCCAATGGCATTCTTCAGGGTCATCACCAGCACCGCGGACACCAGCACCATGACGACAACCACGAGGGCAAACCAGGTCATCAGATCTTCGGACATGACATCAGACCCCGTGTGATGGTTGCTCTGCAGAAGCCGAGGAGGCGGCCGGAGGGTCGGCTTGCCGCCCCTCGCCACCGGGACCCGGGGCCGACCCGGCGCGCCACGGACGGACGCCGGCCAGATAGACCGCCCGGGCGATGGTCGAGGAGCCAACAGGGCTCGTGAAGAGGATGAACCCACCGACACACAAGACCTTGGCCCACCAGGCGGGATGCAAAAATGCGACCCCGAGCAGAAAGGACACGGACCCCAGGGTCACCGCCTTGGTGCCGGCCTGGATACGGTTATAGACGTCGGGCATGCGCACGAGGCCGAGGGCACCGAGCAGCAGAAAGGCCGCGCCCAGCAGGAGAAAGAGGTCAGCAATGAGTCTCATGGACGTTGTCTCACTCGCGATGGCCTTCGATCGCCCGCGCCAGCGCAACGACAGCAACGAAGGCGAGTACGCCAAAGATCAGGGCCACGTCGAGATACAGCGGCGTTGCGAAGACCACGGCAAAACCAGCAATCGCCGCGGTCGCCGTCACCGACATCGTATCGGCAGCGATGATCCTGTCCGCGGAGCCCGGTCCGAGGGTCAGCCGGAGCAGGCCGAGCAGCAGTGCGACACCAACCATCGCGAAGGCGGCAATCTCGAGCACATTCAGCGTCATGTCAGAAAACCCTTGATATGGTCCTCGAAGCCGGTGGCGATGGCCTGCGTCGCCTCCTCGAGATCGACCCCCGGAGGACAGTCGATCCAGTGCACGAGCAATCGGTCGCCGTCCACGTCGATCACCAGCGTGCCCGGTGTCAGCGTGATGCTGTTGGCCAGGAGCATCCGCCCCAGGGCGGACTGCAGCTCGGTACGCACCTCGACGACGCCCGGCCGGATTGGAAGCGATGGGGCCAGCACCCGGCTCGCGACGTCGAGGTTTGCGACAATGAGCGCCTTGAAAAAATGCAGCAAATATCGGGCCAGATGGACCGGTGCCGACAACGAGAAACGCATCCCGGTGAAGATCGTGAGCCTGGGTGCGGCCACGAGGGTGACCAGGGCGGCGGCCGCCGCGCCAGCCACAAGCTCCTGCGGTTGGACGCTGCCGACCAGCAAGGTCCAGAGCAACAACGAAACGGCGAAGGCGAAGAGATAATGGGCCGCGGTGGGGCGAGGGGCTTGTGCGGGTTGCGCCATATCAACACCTAGCAGAGGTAATACATCGTGGCCGGGTGGTTTTGGTTGCCTGACCGCGGTCACCTCGGGTGCCGCCGCCGGACTTCCGCGAGACGATCAAGAGGCCAAATCCAGGTTCAAGCCGCTTAGTATAGCGACCGCACCATCGCCCTTCATGACCGTTGGATGAAACTATCGCCTACCGCTACGGCATCGGCAACACAAGCCTTATGGATGCCGGCATAAGAATTCGCTAAAACGCCGGGCCGCCGATGGAGCGCGAATCCCCGGGGATCGCCCCATCCTGGGGCACCGGCCGCGGCGCACGCCCTGCCGGCCCCCGCGCGGACCGGCCCACCGGCCTCTCGGCCTTCCGCGGGCCGCGCTCGGCATCACCGTCGGCGCCGCAATCCCCTATACTGCTCGCCAATTTTCTTCAACGATGTTCGGGCCCCGCGCCCGCATGCATCCCAGCGACCCGAGGCAGTACCCATGAGCGACGCACTCAATTATCTGGTCAAGACCCGTCCCGAGGCGATGACCTCCTATTTCACCTTCCTGAAGAAGGCCGGTGATCATCTCGACACCCGCACCCGTGACCTGATCTCGGTCATCACCAAGGTCGCGGTCCAGACCGAGCCCGGCTTCAAGCAGTATCTGATGCGCGCCCTGCGCAACGGGGCAACGCCAAACGAGGTTATCGACGCGCTGCTGATGGCCTTCCCGGTACTGGGCCTGGCCAAGATCGTCTGGGCGACGGACATCCTGCTGGCGATGGACATCCCCGAGTTCCGCCCGGAGAATCTGGATGCCTCGGCCACCTGGCACGACATCGCCGGCCTCGGCGAGCTGCCCGACGGCGAGGTCTCGTTCTTCCCGTGCGACGGGCGCCATGTATTCATCTACCGCAACGGCGATGCACTGCGGGTCTATGACAGCCGCTGTCCGCACCAGGTCACCGACATTCCCCACCTGGCGCTCGAGGGCAAGCGCCTGACCTGCCCCAAGCACGACTGGGCCTTCGACATCGAGACCGGCGACTGCGTGGCCGTGGGCAACCGCCCGCTGCGCCAGTTCGACCACAAGGTCGAGGACGGCCGGGTACTCGGCTACTGGTGAGAACCCGCGCCCGGGGTCCATCCGCGGCGGGCTGACGGCGGCCGCGGCAGGAGTTGCGCCGCCGCCACGCTCGAGCGTTCATCTATCGGAGGCCCCATGCACGATCCCACGGTCGCCGTCACCGCCACTTTTCTCGTCTATCTGGCCCTGATGCTGGCCATCGGCATCTGGGCCTGGCGGCGCACCGCCAGCTCGGCGGACTACTTCCTCGGCGGCCGCACCCTCGGACCCTGGCCGGCCGCGCTCTCGGCGGGGGCCTCCGACATGAGCGGCTGGCTGCTGCTCGGGCTGCCGGGGTTCGCGTTTCTGTCCGGGCTGGAGTCGCTCTGGTTGGCCGCCGGGCTGCTCGCCGGCACCTATCTGAACTGGCTGCTCGTGGCCCGACGTCTGCGCACCTACAGCGCCGAGGCCAACGACTCGCTGACCATCCCGGAGTTCTTCGCCAACCGATTTGGCGACCATGGCCACCTGTTACAGGCGCTCTGCGCCTGCTTCATCCTGTTGTTCTTCCTGTTCTACACCAGCGCCGGACTGGTCGCAGGCGGCAAGCTGTTCGAGGCCGTCTTCGACCTTGATTACAGCACCGCGGTCCTGGTCGGCACCCTCTGCGTGGTGTCCTACACCCTGTTTGGCGGATTCCTCGCGGTGTCCTGGACGGACCTGGTGCAGGGCCTGATGATGCTCGCGGCCCTGCTCGTGGTCCCCGTGGTGGCCATACACACGGATGGCGGCCTGGGCCAGGTCATCGACACGATCGCGCGGGAGAATCCCGCGCTGCTCTCGCTGTGGAACGACAACACCGGCAAGCCCCTGGGCCCGATCGCGATCCTCTCGTTGCTGGCCTGGGGATTGGGCTATTTCGGCCAGCCCCACATCCTCGCACGCTTCAAGGGTATCCGCGGCAACGACGCGGTGCCGGCCGCGCGGCGCATCGCGGTGACCTGGTCGGCGTTGGCCATGGCGGGCGCGATCCTGGTCGGGCTCGCGGGGCTGACCTATGTCGACAACCACCTCGGCGGCGCGCTGGCGGATGCCGAGACGGTCTTCATCGTGCTGGTCAACGCGCTGTTTCACCCGGTAATCGCCGGGATCCTGCTCGCCGCCATCCTCGCCGCGATCATGAGCACCGCCGACTCCCAACTGCTGGTGTCCTCGTCGGCGCTCGCTGAAGACCTGTACAAACAACTCCTTCGCAAGCGGGCGAGCCCGCGCGAGATCGTGCTCGTCGGTCGCATCGCGGTCTTGCTGCTCGCCCTCATCGCGCTGGCACTGGCGATGAGCCCGGAGAGCAGCGTACTCGGCCTGGTCGCCTACGCCTGGGCAGGCTTCGGCGCCGCGTTCGGCCCCGTGTTGCTGCTGAGCCTGTACTGGCGGCGCATGAACTGGGCGGGCGCGCTCGCCGGGGTGTTGGTGGGCGGCAGCACGGTGGTCGGGTGGAAACAGCTCACCGGCGGTCTCTTCGACCTCTACGAGATCGTGCCCGGGGTGCTGCTCGCAAGCCTCGCTGGCGTCGGCGTCAGCCTGGCGACCGCCCCACCGAGTGCCGCGATACAGCACGGTTTCGACCGTTATCGCGCAAGGCTCTGACGACGCCGCGCGCCACCACCCACGGGCACCACGACGTCAGTAGGGCGCAACGGCAGGGTAGTCCCGGAACGGGGCGATCGGATCGAACGGTGGCGGGGAGAGCAGCGGATCACCCTCGGGCCAGGCCGGGCGCGGCAGTCGGTGGTCCTGAAATGCCTCCAGCTCATCGGCCATCAGCGCCTGCTCCGCGGGTGGCGCCATCCAGCCAACCATCGTGATCAACTGCTGCAGCGCCTCCGCGGCTTGCTCGAATTGCCCTTCGGCGGCGCGCGCCAGGGCCAAGGCTCGTTGGTGTGGCGGGATCGGCCGGGCCAGCATCAGCGCGCTCGCCAGCGACATCGCCGCCGTGGGATCCTGCACCGCGGGGTCCTCCGCGGCCGCGCGCAATCGGGCCAGCGCGTAGCGCAGTTGCGGGTCGTCCGGGTGCTCGACTGTCAGCCCCTCGAGCCGCGCGGCAATCGCCACCTCCGACTCACCGGCGCGCAACCCGGCCACCAGCGCCAGCAGCCGTGCCGGTGGGATACTGGCGTCGGCCGCGAGCACCTGTCGATAGCGCTCGGCGGCCTCGGCATAGCGCCCGGCGACGAAGTCCAGGTTGGCCAGATAGAACAACGCGCCGGTATGGGCCAGATCGAGAGACAGGACGCGTCGATAGGCCTCGGATGCCGGACCGGTGCGCCCCTGCTGCTGGGCGAGCACGCCTTGCAGAAAGATCGCCAGCACATTATCCGGATCCCGCTCCCGCACGCTCGCCAGGGCCTCGGCCGCCGCATCGCTCTGGCCGGCGAGGTACAGCACACGTGCATAGCTCACGCGCGCCGCCGCGTTGTCGGGATCGACCTGGAGGCCCTTGGTAAAGTGCTCGATGGCTTCCGCGTAATCGCCTTCGCGAACCGCATGAATCGCCTTCTCGAACGCCGGCAACGAGCGCCGGGTGACGCCCTGCAGCTGCTCCAGCAACGGGTCGTGCACCTGGGGTGTGCGCAGCTTGAACGCGGCGAGCTGCTCGCGGGCAAGCCCGGACTCACCCAGGGCCCGATAGGCCTGCGCCAGCGGATAGTGGACCTCGGTGGCCCCCGGATTGGCCGCCAGCGCGGCGCGCAGCAGCACCACGGCGTCGTCGAAGCGGCGCTCGAGGATCGCGATCTGCCCCAGATAGTAGTTGGCCGGCGAAGCGAGCTCGTCCACATCCTTGACCCGCTCGAGCGCCGCGCGCGCCTCTGCCAGCTCGCTGCGGTCGAGCCGAACCTTGCCCAGGCGCAGGTAGAGGGTCGGGTAGTTGGGGTCGATCGCGCGGGCGGCCTCCAGGTACACCAACGCCTGTTCGAGATTGCCGGCGAGCATCGCCAGATAGCCGGCGTAGTACGGCCAACGGAACGCGTCGGGCTGCAGTTTCCGCGCGTTGCGCAGCGCGGCATCGGCCGGCGTCTCCACCTCTAACAGCAGATACAGGGCCCCCAATCGGCCATATGCCTGCGCCAGCGCGTCGTGCTCCGGGGCCGTCTGCGCCAGCAGGGCCGCCACCTGGCCACGGGCCTCGGCGATCGCCGTCTGCATCAGGGGCTCGGCCCCGCTGACATCGGTCTCGGCGATCGGGACCAGCAGGTCGCGCCAAGGCCCCGGCGGCTGCGAGAGGGCATCGCCCTGGCCAGAGCGGCAGGGCAGAGTAAGGGCGAGGAGCAGCGCAAGGGCGATGCCCGGCCTTGGGTGTCTCTTCATGGTGGCGGCACGCAGATATCGCAGTAGGAGAACGGTTCGGGCGACGCCAGTCTCCAACCGCCGGGCCTCGGAAATCAAGCGCCATGGCCAAGCACGAGGACCGCGCGGCAGAGGGCCACACCAGGCCGGATCCTGTTGCCAGACAGACGCTGTCCGTATCCGCCGGTGGACGATATCGGTCGGTCGCCGGCGCCGTTCGCGCCGGTGTACCGGGCGTCTGGCTGCCCCGGCCAATCGGCCGAGGATTATCTCAGCAACCGTTTGAGTTGCTCGGCACCGAAGAGCCGGTGGATGGTCAGTCCCTGCACGATAATGGAGAAGGCCACGACACCGTAGGTCATGTGCAGGATCACCGACTTCTGTGGCCCGTCGGGCAGCGACATCGCCATCGCAACGGCCAGCCCCCCGCGCAGGCCACCCCAGGTCAGCAGGTTGGTCAGACCCAGGCGGTCGGCCTTCAGGCCACCCGCCATGGACAGCGCGCTCAACGGAAGATAGACGCTCAACCAGCGGGCGCCCAGACAAACCAGGATCGCGATCGCCGCGGTCGGCACGAGACTGGAGTCCTGCGGCACGATCGCGATGTGCAGGCCAATGATCACGAACAGCATCGCGTTGAGCACCTCGTCGATCGCCTGCCAGAAGGTCTCGAACGGCGCGCGCTGCTGCTCCACCAGACGCGGCATGCTGTAGTTGCCGACCACCAGACCGGTCACGACCATCGCGATCGGACCCGAGACCTCCAAGTGTACGGCGAGCCCGTAGCCGAGCGCGACCACGGCGAGCGAGATCAGCACATCGGTCCCGAAGTCCCGCGCCCGGATCAACATGTGATGCATGAGTGCGGCGGCGATCAGGCCGAGCGCGACGCCCCCGAGCACCTCGCGCAGGAACATCAACACCGCGTCGATGGCCGTCGGCTGTTGGGTGCCCATCGCCACGGCCAGGCAGATGGTGAAGAGGACCACGCCAACCCCATCGTTGAACAGCGATTCGCCATCGAGCAGGGCCTCCAGACGCGGTGGCAGCCCGACCTTGCCGAGGATCGCAAGCGCGGCGATGGGATCGGTGGGTGAGATCAGCGCCCCGAAGACCAACGCGTAGATCAAGCCGAGTCCGATCCCGAACCAGCCCAGGATCCACCAGATGGCAAGCCCCGTCAGGACGGTGCCGATCAGCGTCGCGCCGATGGCCAACGTCAGAACGACCCACTTCTCCTCCCCGAGGGTGCGCATCTTCACGTTGATGCTCCCGGCAAACAGCAGGAAACAGAGCACCCCGTTGAGCAGGGTCTGGTCCAACGAGAGCGTGGTGACGAAGGCCTGCTCGCGGGCGAACGCGGCGGTCAGGCCCAGGCCGCTGAGGGCCATCAGCAGCAGCGTGAAACCGAGTGCCAGCATCACCAGGCCAATGGTCTGCTGCTGGCGCAAAAAGCGCTCGTTGGCGTAACTGAACGCGGCCGTCAACCCCAGGATGGCGGCGATCGTCATGAATGCCTGCATGGTATGCCCCTCGAGCCGATGTCATGGATCGTTGGAAGTGCGACGCCACTGCGCCGGGCCGGTCATGCTTGCCGGCGGTGGCTCATGGCCATCCAACTGCGCTGCACGACTGCAAACAGCAAGGCCGTGGTCCAGCCCACCAACAGGATACCGTCCAGCGCCTCGAGTCCGCTGAGCAGACGCCACCGATGCTCCGACAATGTGATGTCGCCGTAGCCCAGCGTGGTGAAGGTGACCACCGAGAAGTAGGCCGCCTCCTCGAAGGAGCTGAACTTGTCTCCCGGCAAGAGCACAAGGTAAGCCCAGGCCCAGAGCGCGATCTCGATAAGGTGCAGGGCCAGGAGCACCAACGCCGTCCAGGTTACCACCCCCAGCGCGCCACGGAGGCCGTAATAGCCGTCGTGACCCCCATAGCGATGAGCCAGGAAGCGGAGCCAGTAGGTGGTCCCAACGCCATGAATCGCGACCGTGGCGGCGACCAGGAGTGCGGCAACGAGTGCAAGCTCCAGCATGGTTGAGCCCTCCTGCAACGGCGGGGGTTGGTCGACAGCAGGCCCGTCAGACAAACGCCGGCTCCAGCCGTGAAGACGCAAAGAACAAGCCTACCAGCTCCGGGGGAATGGTGAAACGCCGCTGCCCGACCCGCGCCCCGGCCGGGCCCGCCACATCCAGACCGGCCAGAGCGCGGGATCGATTCTCCTGGCAATCGTGCGCGGCGCCCACATAGGGGTCATCACCGACCGGCCCTCGTGCCATTGACCCCGCCGAACAGATTGTCAGCCATCCGGAGGCATTCGCAATGTCCAATCAGACCATCTTTCTGGATCAGCCCCTCTACCAGTACCTGCTGTCGGTATCCCTTCGCGAGCCGCCGTTGCTCGCCCGCTTGCGGGAGGAGACCGCGACCCTGGATCACGGCGCCATGCAGATCGCACCGGAGCAGGGGCAGCTCATGGGCCTCTTGGTGCGATTGATGGGTGCGCGGCGGATCGTCGAGGTCGGCAGCTTCACCGGCTATAGCGCGCTCTGCCTCGCCTCGGCACTACCGGACGACGGTGAGCTGATCTGCTGCGATCTGAGCCAGGAGTGGACCACCATCGCGCGGCGTTACTGGCAAGAGGCGGGTGTGGCAGACCGGATCGACCTGCGCATCGGCCATGCCCTCGAGACCCTCGACGTACTGGCTCAGGAGCGGCCACAACAGTTTGACCTGGTCTTCATCGATGCGGACAAGGAAAACTACGACGCCTACTACGAACGCGCCCTCGCGCTACTTCGCCCCGGCGGCCTGGTGCTGATCGACAATACCCTCTGGGGCGGCTCCGTAGTCCAGCCAGAGGATCAGACCCCCGCGACCCGCGCGATTCGCGCCCTGAATCAGAGACTCCTGTCCGATGACCGGGTCGATCTGTCCCTGCTCCCTGTCGGGGACGGTTTGACGCTGGCGCAAAGACGCGCACCTTGACGCGGACAGGGAAAGGCCGCCGCGCGCCCGTGAAGGCCGATACCAAGGGCTTGCGACCAGCGGCCGCGATCGCCCTGAAGCCCGTGTCGATCAACCACGCTTGCCAGCAGCGGTCGGCTCACCACACCCGGGCCGGCGGAGCTCAGGCGCTGAATGCCTCCAGCCCCGACAGGCGCAGACGATGGTCAGGCGAGCGTGGCGTTCGCGGCGCCTGGTCGGCGACCGCCCGGGCGATGGCGCGGATGTGCTCGGGCGTGGAGCCGCAGCATCCGCCGACGATGTTGACGAACCCCGACTGGGCCCATTCGCGGACATGGGCAGCCATCTCGTCGGCGGTCATGTCGTATTCCCCCATCTCGTTGGGCAGCCCGGCGTTGGGGTGAAACGAGGTCGCGAATTCCGACACCCGCGCCATGTCTTCGACGTGAGGGCGCAGCGCATCCGGCCCGAGCGCACAGTTCAGGCCGATGGACAGCGGCCTGACATGCCGCAGGCTGTTGTAGAACGCCTCGACGGTCTGACCGGAGAGGGTTCGTCCGGAGGCATCGGTGATGGTGCCGGAGATCATCACCGGAAGGCGCACCCCGTCCTCTTCGAACACCTGATCCACGGCGAACGCGGCGGCCTTCGCATTCAGGGTGTCGAAGACGGTCTCGATCAGGATCAGGTCGACATCACCCGCGAGCAGTGCCCGGGTGGCCTCGGCGTAGACACCCACCAGCTCGTCGAAGCTGGTGTTGCGTGCGCCGGGGTCGTTCACATCGGGCGAGATGCTGGCCGTCTTGCTGGTCGGGCCGAGCACGCCGGCGACGAAACGTGGCTTTGACGGGTCCATCGCGGTGAATCGGTCCGCGGCCTGGCGGGCAAGCCGGGCCGCGGCCGTGACGACCTCGGCGGTGTAGTCCTGCAGACCGTAATCGGCCTGCGACAGACGGTTGCCGTTGAAGGTGTTGGTCTCGATGATGTCAGCACCCGCCTCCAGATACTGCTCGTGAATCCGAAGGATCACGTCCGGCCGGGTCAGCACCAGCAGGTCGTTGTTGCCCTTCAGGTCGCTCGGCCAGTCCTTGAAGCGCGCACCGCGATAGTCTGCCTCGTCGAGACCCTGGCGTTGGATCATTGTGCCCATGGCGCCGTCGAGGATCAGGATTCGCTCGCGCAGGAGCCGCTCGATGGTTTCAGTTGCTTGCTTCATGTGGTTCGGTGCCTCGCTCGAGCGCGCCGACCGGCTCGGCGTCGCACTGAGAAAACATTTCACTATAGCCGCAGCCATGCCCGCTGGCGAACCGCTGTAGCGTGCGGCATGGCGGACCCCGGGGTGATGAACCGCCTGCGCGCGGACCCCACGCGCGGGTGGGCGCCGTCGCGGTCGACCCCGGTCCGGCCGGGCAGGGACCGCCCCGCGAGAATGCCGGCTCGGCGTCGGAGCCAGTTCGTGTTAACGTTTCAGGGTTACCGCGTCGCCCGCCTTCAGCCCGATATCACAACGCAACCCGCCGACGGAACGGTCGAGCACGCCGAGCCTTGAGGAGCCCACATGTTACCGCCCAGCGCCTCGCCACCGGTCCTGCCGTTGGTCAGGCCCCCCGTCGTGGCGTCTCGCTGATGCGCATCCACCTGCTGAGCGTGGGGCGGCGCATGCCGCGCTGGGTACAGGAGGGGTACCACGAGTATGCCAGGCGGTTACCCCCGGATTGCGCGCTGGAGCTGGTGGAGATCGATCCGGCAACGCGCCCCAAGGGGCCGCTGTCCGCCGCAACGACGGCGCGCATCTGCCAGGACGAGGGCGCGCGCCTGCTCAAGGCAGTGCCCAAGGATGCCCTGGTGGTCGCCCTCGATGTCCGCGGGCAATCCTGGTCGACGCGGAGACTGGCGACGGAGCTGACAGGATGGATGGCCGGCGGGCGCGACACCGCTCTGCTCGTGGGCGGCCCCGACGGCCTGGCGGCGCAGTGCCTTGACAACGCGGCCGTGCACTGGTCGCTCTCGGCGTTGACCTTTCCTCATCCGCTGGTGCGCGTCGTCCTCGCCGAACAGATCTATCGGGCGTGGAGCATCACCCGCGGACACCCCTATCATCGCGGCTGAGAAAATTGCATGGACAGTTTCGATCTTTTTCTCGCCTCGCGCTCACCCCGCCGCCTGGAGCTGCTGGCGCAGCTGGGCCTGCGCTGCCGCGTCCTGGCGACCGACGTCGACGAGACACCGCGCGCGGGCGAAGACGCGAGCGACTACGTCACCCGGCTGGCGGCGGCCAAGGCTCGCCTTGGGCGCGAGCAGGCGGATGCACCCTGGCCGGTGCTGGCCGCCGACACGGCGGTCGTGATCGACGGGAAGATCCTCGGCAAGCCCACCTCTGCGGCGGACGCGGCGGAAATGCTGGCGCGGCTCTCGGGGCGAGCCCATCGGGTACTGACCGCGGTCGCCCTGTCGGCGTCCGGGCCCGACGCGCCGCGCGTGCAGCTGAGCGAGAGCCAAGTGCATTTTCGCCTCATCAGCCCCGCCGAGGCGGCCGCGTATTGGTCCAGCGGGGAGCCATGTGACAAGGCCGGCGGCTATGGGATTCAGGGGCTCGGGGCGATCTTCGTCGAGCGCCTGATCGGCAGTTGGTCCGGTGTGGTGGGGCTGCCCCTTTTTGAAACCGCGGCCCTGCTCTCACAGGCGGGCCTGCAGATACTCGCCGGCGGCGGGGCACGGGAATGACTTGGCGCCGGCTGTTGCACCGACGACGCGCTGGCCCCGGTGCGGGCGCGCTGGGCCGTGCCCGCCACCGTCACGGCGGAGGACAGGTGATGTGAGTGAAGAGATCCTGATCAACGTCACGCCGCCAGAGACCCGCGTTGCCGTGGTCGAGAATGGCGTGGTGCAAGAGCTCATCATCGAGCGGGCCGAGCGCTGCGGCCTGGTCAGCAACGTCTACCGCGGACGGGTGTGCCGGGTGTTGCCGGGGATGCAGGCCGCGTTCGTCGACATCGGCCTGGAGCGGGCCGCCTTCCTGCATGCATCGGACATCAGCGGCGTCGACGGCGTGCCTCGCAGCGAGCAGATCGTGGATCTGGTGCACGAGGGCGATACCATCATTGTGCAGGTGGTCAAGGACCCGCTCGGTACCAAGGGTGCCCGGCTGACGACGAATATCTCCATCGCCTCGCGCTACCTCGTGTTCATGCCGGGCCTCACCACGACCGGGGTGTCGCAGAAGATCGAGTGCGAGGACGAGCGCCGGCGCCTGCGCGAGGCCCTGCAACGCTATGTGGACGAACACGACGAGGCCGGGGGCTACATCGCCCGCACCGCCGCGGAGACCATCGACGACGAGGCGCTGTACCGCGACATGGACTTCCTTGCGAAGCTCTGGCGCGGCATCCGCGAGCGCTGTGAGGCCAGCTCGGGGATCGGCCTGATACACGAGGACCTGCCGCTGGCGTTGCGGGCACTGCGCGACCTGGTCACCCCGGAGGTCGAGCGCGTGCGCATCGACTCGCGGGCGACCTACGAGAAGGCGCGACCGTTTGCGCTGAAATACATCCCCGAGGTCGCCGAGAGGCTGGAGAGTTACGTCGGTGAGCGACCGCTGTTCGACCTCTATGGGGTCGAAGACGAGATCCAGAAGGCGCTGCACCGGAAGGTCCAGCTCAAATCCGGCGGACATCTGATCATCGATCAGACCGAGGCAATGACGACCATCGACGTCAACACCGGCGCCTTTGTCGGGCATCGCAACCTCGAGGAGACCATCTTCAAGACCAACCTGGAGGCGGCGCAGGCGATCTGCCGGCAGCTGCGGTTGCGCAACCTGGGCGGGATCATCATCATCGATTTCATCGACATGACCGATGACGAGCACAAGCGCCAGGTACTCCGGGCCCTGGAGAAGTGTCTCGCGCGCGACCACGCCAAGGCGCACATCAGCGAGGTCTCGACACTGGGTCTGGTGGAGATGACCCGCAAGCGCACCCGCGAGTCGCTCGAGCACGTGCTCTGCGAACCCTGTCCCTGCTGCGGCGGCCGCGGGTCGATCA
>JAXGTD010000005.1:0-82769 GCA_040775095.1 Chromatiaceae bacterium
CACCCCGAGGATCGCCCCAAGATCGAGGAGATCGCCGAGCGGATGCGTCACGGCGACAACGGCCGCTTCGAGGCCGAGTATCGGTTGCGCCATCGCGACGGCGAGTGGATCTGGGTGCTGGACCGCGGCGGCGCGCACGGGCGGGACGCGGATACCGGCGAGATTCGCTTCTCGGGCACCCGCGTGGACGTGACCCGGCGCAAGCAGGCCGAGCTGAGCCTGGAGTATCTGGCCGACCACGATACGCTGACCGGCCTGTTCAACCGCCGCGGCGTCGATCTGTCGCTGCGACATTCCCACGCCCAATGCGTGCGCACCAGGACACCGCACTGCGTGTCCATCCTCGACCTGGATCACTTCAAGCGCGTCAACGACACCCGGGGGCATCTCGCGGGCGATCAGGTGCTGCGGGTGGTCGCCGAGCGACTGCTGACCAATTCCCGCGACGCGGACTGGATCGGTCGCTGGGGCGGCGAGGAGTTCCTGGTCTTTCTGCATGGGGCGACCGAGGCCCAGGCGGTGGCGGCCGTGGATCGCCTGCGTTGGGCCGTGGCCGCGGAACCGATCTGGTTTCAGGGCCAACAACTGCGCATCACGCTGAGCGCGGGTATCGCCGCCTGTGACCTGTGCGACGACACACCGGACGCGGTGTTGGGGCGGGCGGACACGGCGCTGTTCCTGGCCAAGCAACAGGGCCGCAACCGCACCTGTGTCAGCGGCTGGACTACACGGGCGCGCGGGTCCGTCGTTCCCATGGCCGTGGTGGTGCAGGACGCGATTCGCGCGGCCGAATTGCATGGTGCCTATCAGCCCATCGTCGACCTCGAGGACCGGCGCTTCGTTGGCGAGGAAACCCTGGCGCGCATCCTCACATCGGATGGCCGCATCCTGCCCGCTGACTCGTTCATCGGCGTGGCCCAGGACCTGGGACTGTTGCACCGGATCGATGAAATGCTGTTTCGCGCCGCACTGCGACACCGCGCGGAGATGCCCACGCGCGACGGACCGCTGTCGCTGTTCGTGAACCTCTCCGGCGACCTGCTGCACCACCCTGCCCGGGTGGCCGCCCTCGCCGAGCGCCTGCCCCTGCCAACCGGGCCGCTGGGGGCACGGATGGTCGTCACCGTCAGCGAGTACGACGTGCGCGATGAGGGAACCCGGCTGGCGAGGTCGCTGGCCCCGTTTCTGGAGCACGACTGTCTGCTCGCCATCCGCGACTGGAGCGGCGACGCGGCAGCGTTGGAGCGCATGCACCCGCTGCCGATCTCCTTTATCCGGTTCGACCCGGGCCTGAGCCAGCGCGCGCCCCTTTGCGAGCGAACCCGGACCAAGATTCAAGGCGTTCAGCAGGCCGCCATGCGCCTCGGCATCATCTGCATCGCCCACCACATCGAGGACGAGGAGACCGCGAACGTACTCCACGCCCTTGGCGTATGCTGGGGACAAGGGTTCCTGTTCGGCCGGCCGTCCGACCCGGTGATCCCGCCGCCGGACACGCCGGCGTAGACGGCCCGGGCGCGGCGTCGAGACAGACCCCGACGCAGACTCCCCGCGGCCGCTCCTACGGGCGCATATGCGGGAACAGCAGCACGTCGCGGATCGATGGAGAATCGGTGAACAGCATCACCAGCCGATCGATGCCGATGCCCTCGCCCGCCGTCGGCGGCATCCCGTGCTCGAGGGCGCGGATATAGTCCGCGTCGAAATGCATCGCCTCGAGATCCCCGGCGTCCTTGTCGGCGACCTGGCGGCGGAACCGCTCGGCCTGATCCTCGGCGTCGTTGAGCTCGGAGAAGCCGTTGGCGATCTCGCGTCCACCCACGAACAGCTCGAAGCGGTCGGTGACGAACGGGTCATCGTCGTTGAGTCGCGCCAGCGGTGAGACCTCGGTCGGGTAGGCGGTGATGAAGGTCGGATGCATCAGGCGCTGCTCGACGGTCTTCTCGAAGATCTCGATCTGGACCTTGCCCAGTCCGTAGCCGGGCTTGAGCGGGATGCCGAGCCGGGCGGCGACGGCCCGCGCGCGTGCCTCGTCGTCGAGGTCGGCGGGGACCAGGTCCGGGTTGAAGTGCAACACGGCCTCACGCACGCTCATGCGCTCGAACGGCCGGCCCAGATCATAGTCCTCGCCCTGATAGGTCAGCGTTGTGGTACCGAGCACGCTCTCGGCCATACGCCGGATCATGTCCTCGCTCAGATCCATCAGGTCGCGATAGTCGGCATAGGCCTGGTAGAACTCCAGCATCGTAAACTCGGGGTTGTGCCGGGTGGACAGGCCCTCGTTGCGAAAATTGCGGTTGATCTCGTAGACCTTCTCGAATCCACCGACGACGAGCCGCTTCAGGTAGAGCTCCGGGGCGATGCGCAGGAACAACTGGAGGTCGAGGGCATTGTGATGGGTGATGAAGGGCCGGGCGACGGCACCGCCCGGGATCACCTGCATCATTGGCGTCTCCACCTCGAGATAGCCCAGGCCATTGAGATAGTCGCGGATGAACTGGACCATGCGGGTGCGGGTGCGGAAGGTCTCCCGCGCCGATTCGTTCATGATCAGATCGAGATAGCGCTGGCGGTAGCGGCTCTCCTGGTCGGTCAGACCATGGAACTTCTCCGGCAGCGGCCGCAGCGCCTTGGTCAGCAGACGCAGCTCGTCGACCTTGACCGACAGCTCCCCGGTCTTGGTCTTGAACAGCACCCCCTCGGCACCGCAGATGTCGCCGATGTCCAGATCCTTCTTGAACCAGGCGTAGGCGTCGGCGCCGAGCAGGTCGCGCTGCACGAACAGCTGGATACGTCCGGACATGTCCTGCAGGTGCGCAAAGCTGGCCTTGCCCATGACCCGCCGGCTCATCAGACGCCCGGCCACCTTGACCCGCAACGCCTGGGCCTCCAGCGCCTCGGCCTCCCGCTCGGCATACTCGGCATGCAGCTCACCGGCGACGACGTCGCGCCGAAAATCATTCGGGAAGGCCGGGCCGCGGGAACGAATCTGCGCGAGCTTCTCGCGACGCTGGGCGACGAGCTTGTTCTCCTCGCTCTGCGCGTCGACATTGGCGTCGGTCGGCAGATCGGCCGACTGGGTGCTGATCGGAGACTGGGTCTGCTGCTTGTCGCTCATGGATGATGGTCGTCGGACGATCGCGGATTAGAGGCCGCTCTTCAGGCTGGCCTCGATGAACGGGTCGAGGTTGCCGTCGAGCACGGCCTGGGTGTTTCCCGTCTCGACAAGGGTGCGCAGATCCTTGATGCGCGACTGATCGAGCACGTAGGAGCGGATCTGACTGCCCCAGCCGATGTCCGACTTGGTGTCCTCCACCGCCTGCTGGCTCTCGCGGCGCTTCTGCATCTCCAGCTCATAGAGCTTGGCCTTGAGCTGCTTCATGGCCTGGTCCTTGTTCTTGTGCTGGGAGCGGTCGTTCTGGCACTGGGTGACGATGTTGGTGGGCAGATGCGTGATCCGTACCGCCGACTCGGTGCGGTTGACGTGCTGACCGCCGGCACCCGAGGCGCGATAGACGTCGATGCGCAGGTCCGCGGGGTTGATCTCGATCTCCACCGAGTCGTCGATCTCGGGCGAGACGAACACCGCGGCGAACGAGGTATGGCGGCGGTTGCCAGAGTCGAACGGCGATTTTCGCACCAGCCGATGCACGCCGGTCTCGGTGCGCAGCCAGCCATACGCGTGGTCACCCTGCACCACAACGGTGGCGGACTTGATGCCGGCGACCTCACCAGGAGAGACCTCCATCAGCTCGGTCTTGAAACCGTGCGTCTCGGCCCAGCGCAGATACATGCGCAACAGCATCTCCGCCCAATCCTGTGCCTCGGTACCGCCGGAGCCGGCCTGGATGTCGACGAAGGCGTTCTTTGCGTCCATCTCGCCCGAGAACATCCGCCGAAACTCGAGCCCGGCCACGCGCTGCTCGAAACCCGATAGATCGGCGACGATGGCATCGACCGCGTCGGCGTCGCCCTCCTCCACCGCCATGCTCAGCAGATCCGTGGCGTCGGCAAGGCCGCCGTCGAGCTCTTCCATGCCGAGAACAATGGTCTCGAGCGAGGCGCGCTCCCGGCCCAGGCGCTGTGCGCGCTCGGGGTCGTCCCAGAGGCCGGGATCCTCGAGCTCGCGTTGGACCTCGATCAGCTGCTCTTTCTTCTCGGCGTAGTCAAAGATACCCCCTCAGGGACGCAATGCGTCCCTGGAGGTCGGCAATCTGTGCGCGAATCGGGTTGATGTCCTGCATGGAGGCCTCTCCGGGCGGAAAATCCAGCTAGTATATCCCATCGTGCTGGAGCAGGACCGGGCGGCATCACTCGCGTCCGCCCTGGTGCCGACCGGGATTCACCCGCCGGGCGCGGCCGCACGGTCGTCCCCCCCCCGCCGACTGGCAGCCGAGGTCGCTTCCGGCGGCGCGGTCGAACCCTCAGGGGGAAGCCAAACCGCGCCCTTTTGGTCGTCTATACTCGAAGTACGGCAAACAGAGAAGGCTTTGAAAACCATGGCCCGACTACCCAGATTCATCCTCCCCGGCTACCCGCAGCACGTCATCCAGCGCGGCAACAACCGTCAGCCCATCATGCAGGATGAGGAGGACTATTGGTTCCTGTGGGGCAAGCTGCGCGATGCCGCCGCCAAGTTCGGCTGCGAGATCCATGCCTACGTGCTGATGCCAAATCACTTCCACCTGGTTCTGACCCCGTGGCAGGAGGACGGGATCGGTAAGCTGATGCAGTACGTGGGCCGCTATCACGTACAACACGTCAACACCCGCTACGGGCGCACCGGGACGCTGTGGGAGGGTCGTTACCGCGCGACCCTGCTCGACCCGGCGACGTTTCTGCTCCCGGTCTGCCGCTACGTGGAGCTCAACGCGGTGCGCGCCGGGCTGGTGGCGACGCCAGCAGACTACGGCTGGTCGAGCTACGCGGCCAACGCGCTCGGCGACAAGGACGAGCTGGTCACGCCCCACGCCACGTATCGTCGGCTCGGGCGCAGCGCCAAGGCGCGCCTGGAGGCCTATCGGGCGGGTTTTGCCGAGCCGATGGACGCGGCGCTGCTCGAACGCATCCGTGAGTCGACCAACAAGGCCTGGGTGCTTGGTGACCTGGCGTTCTGCAACGCGATCGAGGAGAAGCTCAACCGCCGCGCACTGCCGCGACCCCGTGGCGGCGACCGGCGCTCGGCGACCTATCGGCGCGCCGCATCGGCCGCACGCAACGCGTGATCGACCGACCATCGCCACCGGACCGTGCCCCGGGTGGGGCGATGGTCTATCGTCCGCGCGAGGACGAGGCCTTCGCGACCGCGGAGTTGTGCGAGATCCTCGAGATCTGGAACCGCTGCGATGACGCCGCCGTCTCCATCGCGCGAGCGACCGTGGCACCAGGCGTCACGACCCGCCGGCACCGGCTGCACGACATCGTGGAGCGTTACCTGATCATCCGCGGCCAGGGGCGCGTGGAGATTGGCGAGCTGGCGCCGCGAACGGTGAGCGCGGGCGATCTGGTCTTTATTCCCCGCGCGTGCCCCCAGCGCATCGCCAACACCGGTAACGCTGATCTGGTGTTCCTGGCGATCTGCACACCGCGCTTCTCGGCCGCGCTCTACGAAGATATCGACACCACCGATCAGGACAGCTGACGGCCGGACGCGCGGGCGCCACCGGCACCCGTGTCAACCAGCCAGACCACTCGACAGGAGCAAGCCCCCGATGTCGGAGATCCATCTCGTGCGCAAGCACTGCCTGGGCCGCGGCGCCGCGCGCGCCGAGATCGAGCGCATCGCACGGCGTGTCCGCGAGCAGTACGGCGCCAGCTATCAATGGCGGGGCGACCGCCTGACCTTCTGGCACGCGAGCGCTTCCGGGTACATCTGCCTGAGCGACGAGAGCTTCGACCTGACCATCAAGCTGGGCTGGCTGCTGGCGCCATTGCGCGGGCCGATCGCGCAACGTGTCCGCCGCAAGGTCGACGAGGCGCTCGCCCGACACGGCCAGGATGCGGCCGCTCACCCCCGGCCAGGGGCCGCCCGGCCTGTCCAGCCCACCAAGTGACTGAACACGGAACGACCCGGAAACCGCGTTTGCGGGTCGCGAGCTGATCCCATGTCGGGACGGCGTTCGATCGGCATCGTCTCAAGCGGACGCTGATCCGGCCCGGGCCCCCGCGGGGTCCCCGCCGCGACTTCCCCAGAACACGGTGGCAGGCACGGCCGCAAGCAGCCGTCGGCACCGCGGCTCGCCCCACGCGTCCCCTTTTCCCAGCTTGCCGACGGCAGGACAAGGCCGTCTGGCACCCGGCGGATCAGTGCCTCGGGACCCCGGCCAATTCGTCATTCCTCGTTTAACAATCAGCCAGATACCACTGACATCGCAGCAAATTATTTTTTCTCCTCCTTGTCTTTTGCGTCCTCCGTTTCTATCCTTGTTGGCATAAGGGGGGGCCGACGGGCCGGTCGCGGGGGGCGCGACCGGCCGTGGGGATGTTGGCCGAAGCCGACCACAGTATTTTCAGGGGCACTCCATGATGTACCGATCGAGCAATCCAACGGACGACGCGTGCGTTTGTCCGACCGGCGGGAGCGACACCGCCCTTTTTGATCGCCGGCGTTTCCTCGCCGCACTGGGGGCTGCATCGGGCGGGCTGCTGCTGGGGGGGCTGCCGGACCTTGCCGAGGCCAGGGGCGGGGCCTCTTTGCAGAGCCAGGTCGCCTCCCAGGTAAAGCGTCTGCGCGCCCAGGGCCTGATCCGGCCGGACGAGCACACATCCTGGTCGGTCTACGACTTCACCGGCCGCAAGAAACTGGTCGCGATCAACGAGGACATCCCCCGCCAGGCGGCGAGCATGATCAAGCCGTTTGTCGCCCAGGCGTTTTTCTATACAGTGCAACGGCCCGGGTCCGGCCTGCGTTACACGAGCTCGCACCGCGCGACGATGGAACAGATGATCCGCCGCAGCAACAATTCCGCCACCAACAAGCTGATGGACATCGTCAGCCGTTACAACGGCGGTGGCGGACCAAAGGCGGTGGAGAAGGTGCTCAAGGCCAACGCGCCGGGCATCTTCGTCCAGACCACCATCGTCGAGCGCATCCCCGCGGGCGGGCGCACCTATCGCAACAAGGCGTCCGCGCACGACTACAGCCGCTTCCTGTTCGCGCTCTGGAACGACCGCCTGCCATACGCCGACGAGCTGCGCGAGCTGATGGCGTTACCGAACAACGATCGCATCACCCGCGGTGTCAGCAACATCCCGTCTCATGTGCGCGTCTACGACAAGACCGGTTCCACGGCGCGGCTGTGCGGCAATATGGGCATCATCGAGTGTCACGACGGCCGCGGACGCCCTCGGCCCTATACCTTCGTTGGCATCATCGAGAAGCCAAACAGCACGTCCTCGTATGGCACCTGGATCACGAAGCGCAGCAATGCCATCCGCTCCGTGTCGAAGGTCGTCTACGGCTACATGAAGGACCGTCACCAGCTCGCATGAGCCTGCTGGCCCGGACCACCGGCCGAGCCGGTGGTCCGGGCAGGCGCCCATACGCCCTCGCGGGGACGCCACCCGGCGGAGAATCAACCCACCCAGACGCGCGCGTTGCGGAACAGCCGCATCCAGGGCCCATCCTCGCCCCAGCCATCGGGATGCCAGGAATGCTGCACGCGGCGAAAGACCCGCTCGGGGTGCGGCATCATGATGGTGACACGCCCGTCGGTGCTGGTCAGCCCGGTGATGCCCGCCGGTGAGCCGTTGGGATTGGCCGGATAGCGCTCGGCGATGCCGCCGGCAGGCTCCACGTAGCGCAGCGCCACCCGCGACGCCGCCGCCGCGAGATGCCCGGAATCGCGAAACTCCGCCCGACCCTCGCCATGGGCGACCGCAATGGGCATCCGCGACCCGGCCATGCCGGCGAGCAGCAGCGACGGGGACTCGGTCACCTCGACCATCACCAGGCGCGCCTCGAACTGCTCGGAGCGATTGCGAACGAAGTGCGGCCAGTGCTCGGCGCCCGGGATCAACTCGCGCAGGTTCGCGAGCATCTGGCAACCGTTGCAGATCCCGAGCGCAAAGCTGTCGGCACGCGCGAAGAAGGACTGGAACTGGTCGCGCGCGCGCGGGTTGAACAGGACGGTCTTGGCCCAGCCCTCTCCGGCCCCGAGTACATCGCCATAACTGAAGCCACCACAGGCGGCCAGCCCGTGGAAGCCGTCGAGTGCAACCCGCCCCGCGACGATGTCGGACATGTGCACGTCGACGCACTCGAACCCGGCACGATCGAACGCCGCGGCCATTTCGATCTGCCCGTTCACGCCCTGCTCGCGCAGCACGGCAAGCCGCGGCCGGGCGCCGGTGGAGATCAGCGGCGCGGCGACGTCTTCGGCCAGATCGAACGACAGGCTGGCATGCAGACCGGGGTCGGCCGCGTCGATGCGCAGGTGTTCTTCATCGGCGCAGTCCGGGTTGTCGCGCAGGCGCTGCATCTGCCAGGTGGTCTCGGACCACACCTGCTGCAGGGCGGCGCGCTCCTCATCGAGCAGCACCCGCTCGCCGTGACACACGAGGATCCGCCCGGCGGCGTCGGGTGAGCCGATGCGGCGAGTACAGGCGGCCAATCCGTGCGCGGCCAGCTCCATCAGCACGGGCGCGAGATCGGCGCGGCGCACCTGGATCACGGCGCCGAGCTCCTCGGCAAACAGGGCCGCGATTGCATCCGCCCCGGACGGGAGGTGCAGATCGATGTTGACCCCGCAACGCCCGGCAAAGGCCATCTCGCACAGGGTCACGATCAGGCCGCCGTCGGAGCGGTCGTGATAGGCCAGCAGTCTGCCACGCGCGTTGAGCGCCTGGATGGCGGCGAAGAGGCCCGCGAGCCGCTCCGGGTGGTCCAGGTCCGGCGGCCGCGTCCCAATGCGCGCATGCACCTGTGCCAGGCAGGAACCGCCGAGACGGTCACGGCCCTGGCCGAGATCGATCAGGATCAGATCGGTCTCGCCCAGGTCGAGGCGAAGTTGCGGCGTGAGGCTCGTGCGCGCGTCTGTCACCGGGGCGAAGGCCGACACGATCAGTGACAACGGCGCGGCCATCTCCCGGCGCTCGGCACCCTGTGGCCCGGCATGTTCCCAGACCGTCTTCATGCTCATCGAGTCCTTGCCAACCGGGATCGCAATGTCAAGCGCCGGGCATAGCTCCAGGCCGACGGCGCGCACCGTGTCGTAGAGCCGCGCGTCCTCGCCGGGGTGCCCGGCGGCGGCCATCCAGTTGGCCGACAGGCGGATATCGCCGATCCAGGCGATCGGCGCCGCGGCGATGTTGGTGATCGCCTCACCAACGGCCATGCGGCCCGAGGCGGGGCCGTCGAGTAGCGCGAGCGGCGTGCGCTCGCCCAGGGCCATCGCCTCGCCGGTGGCGTGCTCGAAGTCGCTCAGCGTCACCGCGCAGTCGGCCACGGGCACCTGCCAGGGTCCGACCATCTGATCGCGCGCCACCAGCCCGGTGACGCTGCGGTCGCCGATCGTGATCAGGAAGGTCTTGTCCGCCACGCTCGGCAGCCGCAGCACCAGGCGCAGCGCGGCCGCCGCATCGATGCCGGCGGTCTCGAAGGCCTGCGCCGGCGCGCCGCGCCGGGCCACCTCGCGGAGCATCTTCGGCGGCTTGCCAAACAGCAGACCCATGGGCATGTCGATCGGGTCGTCCTCGAAGTGGGCATCGGCCAGGTGCAGTGACTGGATCTCGATGGCCTCGCCGACCACCGCGTAGGGACAGCGCTCGCGCGCGCAGATGGCCTCGAGCTCGCCGAGACGCTCGGCCGCGACCGCCAGTACGTAGCGCTCCTGCGCCTCGTTGCACCAGATCTCCATCGGCGACATCCCCGGGTCGGCGTTTGGCACCCGGCGCAACGCGAAGCGGCCACCACGCCCGGCGTCGTGCACCAGCTCTGGCAGCGCATTGGACAACCCGCCGGCGCCGACGTCGTGGATGAACAGGATCGGGTTGTCATCGCCGCGCGCCCAACAGCGGTCGATGACCTCCTGGCAGCGTCGCTCCATCTCGGGATTGGCGCGCTGCACGGAGGCGAAGTCCAGATCCTCGGCCGAGGTGCCGCTGGCCATGCTCGAGGCGGCGCCGCCGCCGAGCCCGATCAGCATCGCAGGCCCTCCCAGCACCACCAAAGGCGTACCCGCCGGGAAGCCGGCCTTGTCGACATGGCCGGCGCGGATGTTGCCGACGCCGCCCGCGAGCATGATCGGCTTGTGATAGCCGCGCAGCTCGCTCGCATCGCGACCGGCGTCGGCCACCGGCACCTGCTGCTCGAAGGTCCGAAAATAGCCCGCCAGGTTGGGGCGTCCGAACTCGTTGTTGAACGCGGCGGCGCCGATCGGTCCCTCCAGCATGATGTCCAGCGCCGAGACGATGCGCCCGGGCCGGCCAAAGTCCGTCTCCCAGGGTTGCTCGAAACCGGGGATGCGCAGGTTCGACACGGAGAAGCCGCACAGCCCCGCCTTGGGCTTGGCGCCACGACCGGTGGCACCCTCATCGCGGATCTCACCGCCGGAGCCGGTGGCGGCGCCGGGATCGGGGGCGATCGCGGTGGGATGGTTGTGGGTCTCCACCTTCATCAGGATGTGGATGGGCTCGTCGTGGCCGCGATAGACGCCATCCCGCGGCGAGGCGAGGAAGCGCCGACCCGGCCAGCCGGTGATGACCGCCGCGTTGTCCTGGTACGCCGAGAGCACGCCTTGCGGGGCCTTCTCGGTGGTGTTGCGGATCATCCCGAACAGGGAGTGCGGCTGCGCGTCACCATCGATGACCCAGTCGGCGTTGAAGATCTTGTGTCGGCAATGTTCGGAGTTGGCCTGGGCGAACATCATCAGCTCGACATCCGTGGGGTTGCGGCCCAGCGCGCCGAAGCTATCGACGAGGTAGTCGATCTCATCGCCCGACAGGGCCAGGCCGAGCTCCGCGTCGGCCTGTTGGAGCGCGGCGCGGCCGCCGGTGAGGACGTCCACGCGGCCCGCGGGCCGCGGGTCGGCCTGCCGGAACAGCCGATCGGCATCGGCCAGATCCAACAGCGCGACCTCGGTCATGCGATCGTGCAGCACCGCGGCCGCGGCAGCGAGGGCCGCCTCGTCGACCGCCGCCCCGGTGAGGTAGTAGGCCGTGCCGCGCTCAAGGCGGCGGATCGGCGCCAGCGCGCAATTGCGCGCGATGTCGGTCGCCTTCGACGACCAGGGCGAGATGGTGCCCGGCCGCGGGACCACCAGCACCAACCGACCCTCGGGGGCATGGCCGGGCAGGCTCGGGCCGTAGCGCAGCAACCGTTCGAGGACGCCGTGCTGATCGGGGTCGAGCGGCGCGGACAGATCCGCGAAGTGCATGTACTCGGCATACAGAGCGCAGTCCCCGACGCCGGCATCGCGCAACCGGGTCTGGAGCTTGGCGAGACGAAAATCGGAGAGGGCGGGGGCGCCGCGGAGGCAGAGCATGAGAACCGGCTCCCGGTGGTTTGGACGGATAAACCTAGAAACGGCAAACTGGGATGATACGGAATCGGCCCGCGCGGAACGAGTGGCGCGTGGTCCGCGGCCCGGGGCGAGGGCGCGACGTCGCGTGATGGCCTTTGCGCGGACGATGGAAATCTGTGTAACCTGCGCGCGGCAACCGTCCCCGGATACCATGGCCATCTCCTTCGACCCCATCGGCATCGTCCGCTCGCCGTTCACCGACAAATTCGGCATCCCGCGTCAGCCGCGGCTGGTCGACGCGGCGGAGGCGCGCGTTGCGCTGTTGCCGCCCTATGACCGCGAAGAGGCCTTTGCCGGGCTGGACGGCTTTTCCCACGTCTGGCTGGTGTTCGTGTTCCACGCCGACTGCCTCGACGCCGGCTGGCGGCCGATGGTGCGCCCGCCCCGGCTTGGCGGCCGGGAGAAGGTCGGCGTGTTCGCCAGCCGTGCCCCCTATCGCCCAAACCCCATCGGGATCTCGGCCGTCGCGCACCAGGGCCTGACGCGCGAGGCCGACGGGCTGGCGCTGCGCGTGCGGGGGGTCGATCTGCTCGACGGCACGCCGGTGCTCGACATCAAGCCCTATGTACCGTACGCCGACAGCATCCCGGATGCGGTCGGCGGCTTCGCGCAGGCGCCGCCACGGCCCGGGTGGAAGATCCGGTTCAGCGCCCGGGCCCTGGCGCAGGTCGGCCGGCTGGACCCCCACGGCGCACGACGGCTGCGCGAGCTCATCGAGCAGGTCATCGCCCAGGACCCGCGCCCGGGATACATGGACCGCTATCCCGAGCGGCGCCGCTTTGGGCTGCGTCTCTACGACCTCGACGTTGCCTGGGAGTTGAATGCGGACGGCGCGATCGTCACGGACGTCGAGACCCGGGCGATCGGCACGGACGCCTGAGCGAGACGGCCCCCACGACGTCGATCGTCCGGGACCGGCCATCGGGGCCGGCGGAACGCGCGCGTCAGCCGCCGCGCTGGCGCAGCGCCTCGTACAGACAGATCCCGGCCGCCACGGAGACGTTCAGACTCTCGACCCGGCCACGCATCGGCAGGCTCGAGAGCAGGTCGCAACGCGCGCGGGTGAGGCGGCGCAGGCCCTTGCCCTCGTTGCCCAGCACCAGGCCGACGGGGCCACGCAGATCGGTCTGGAACAGCGTCGTGTCGGCGTCATCCGCCGCCCCGATCAACCAGACACCCCGCTCCTTGAGCCAATCGAGGGTGCGCGCCAGATTGGTGACCGACACGAACGGCACCGATTCCGCCGCGCCGCTGGCAACCTTGACAGCAACGGGGGTCAGCCCCACCGCGTTGTCTTTCGGCGCAATCACCGCGTGCGCGCCGGCCCCGTCCGCGCTGCGCAGGCAGGCGCCGAGGTTGTGGGGGTCGGTGACCCCATCGAGGATCAACAGCAGCGCCGGACCCTTGATGCCCGCGAGCACGCGCTCGAGGTCCTGCTCGCCCCGCGCGGCGGGCATCCGCACCCAGGCGAGCGCGCCCTGGTGGTTCGCGCCCTCGGCGGCGCGCTCGATCTCGTCACGATCGACCTGGCGCACGAGGATACCCGCGCCGCGGGCCAGCTCCGCGAGCTCGGCCAGTCGGCGATCGCGCCGGCGCCGGTCCAGCCAGAGCTCGGCGACGCCCTCGGCGCCGAATCGCAGCGCGGTCCGCACGCTGTTGATGCCCCCCACGGGTGCCTTGGCCGTCATGGACGCGGGCCCCGGCAGGCGGGAGAATACGTATTTCGGAACCGATTCGAAGACAGCATGTTCACCCAAGATCGCAGTCAACTGCGTAGCGTGTATCTGGAGGCCTGGCGCAAGGCCCGGGAAGGCCTGCCGCTGGCGCCTATCGAGCAGCAGGTGGTCGACGTGGCCCGCCGGCACCCCGAGTATCATGCCCTGCTCGAGGCCGGCGAGGCGGGACTGCAGCGGGACTATCTACCCGAGCAGGGCGAGACTAACCCGTTCCTGCACCTGGCGCTGCACATCGCCATCCTGGAACAGCTCAGCACCGACCGCCCGGCGGGCATGCGCAAACTCTACCAGCAACTGGTGCTGAGCAATGCGGGCGACACCCATGAGGCCGAGCACACCATCATGGAGTGCCTGGCCGAGGCGATCTGGCGGCTGCAGCGCGATGACAAGCCCTTCGACGAGAAGGCCTACGTGAAATGCATCCGCAAGCGCGGCGGTGGTCGCCGGCCGCGCGGCTAGGCCACGGCCCGCACCGCACCGGGCTCGGGTTTCCGGCCTCAGGCCTCCAACCAGAAGGTCACCGGCCCGTCGTTGACAAGGCTCACCTGCATGTCGGCGCCGAAGCGGCCGCTTTCGACCCGGGCGTGCGCGTCGCGGGCACGCGCGAGCAACCGGTTGTACAGGCACTCCGCGTGAGCCGGCGGCGCGGCCGTGGTGAAGCTGGCGCGGGTGCCCTTGCGCGTATCGGCCGCGAGCGTGAACTGCGGGACCAGCAGCAGCCCGCCGCCGACATCGCGCAGGCTCAGGTTCATCCTGCCGGCGTCGTCGGCAAACACGCGGTACCCGAGCAGGCGTTCGAGCAGGCGTTCGGCCCGTGCCTCGTCGTCGCCCCGCTGCACACCGACCAGCACCAGGATCCCCCGCTCGATGGCCCCGACCGTCTCGCCCGCGACGTCGACGCGGGCGCTGTCCACGCGCTGCAGCAGACCAATCACGCCAGCGCCGTCGCGAAGCGATCGGTGGTCTGGATCAGCGCCCGCTCGATGCCAGGCTCGAAGGCCGCGTGTCCAGCATCGGGGATGACCTGAAAATCCGCGCCGGGCCAGGCCTGGTGGAGCTCCCAGGCCGAGCGCAGCGGACAGATCAGGTCGTAGCGGCCGTGAATGATCACCCCCGGGATGTCCCTGAGCCGGCCGGCATCGCGCAGCAACTGATTCGGTGCGAGGAACGAGCGGTTGACGAAATAGTGGCACTCGATGCGCGCCAAGCTCAGGGCCATTCGCTCATCGGCGAACGCATCGCGCAGGCCCTGATCGGGCAGCAGCGTGGCGCAGCGCCCCTCCCAGATGGACCAGGCCTTGGCCGCGGCGAGCCGCGCGCCCGGATCCGCGCCGGTGAGCAGCCGGTGGTAGGCATGTAGCAGATCGCCGCGCTGGGCCGGCGGGATCGGCTTCAGGAAGGCCTCCCAGTAGTCCGGGAACACCTGGCTGGCCCCCTCCTGGTAGAACCAGTGGATCTCTTGCGGGCGGCACAGAAAGATGCCGCGCAGCACCAGCGCGCTGACGCGCTCCGGATGGGTCTGCGCGTAGGCGATACCCAGCGTCGAGCCCCAGGAGCCGCCGAACACCAGCCAGCGCCGGATCCCCAAGCGCTCGCGGATGCGCTCGATATCGGCCACCAGGTCCCAGGTGGTGTTGGCATCGAGCCCGGCGTGAGGCGTCGAGCGGCCACTGCCGCGCTGGTCGAACAAGACGATGCGATAGCGGGCCGGGTCGAAGAACCGCCGATGCGACGACGAGCAGCCGGCACCGGGCCCACCGTGCAGAAAGACCGCCGGCAGGCCGTCGGGGTTGCCGCACTCCTCGACATAGAGGTTGTGGCCATTGCCGACGTCGAGTCGATGGACGGCATAGGGTTCGCCGGTTGGATACATGGGATCCCTCAGACTGCTGGGCGCCGCCTTGTTGGGCGCCGGATTCTGCCACGCCGCCGGGTCGTCCAACCAGGGGACGTCCGGGCAGGACCTGGCCGCGTTGGCGGTGCTAGACCGAATCGGTATCCCGGCCAATGCCGTCGATGTAGTTGTCCCGCGCCGCCTTGGCCCGGGAAAAGATCTCCAGCAGCCGCTCGCCGTCGCCGCGGCGGATGGTCTCGGCCAGGTCGGTCATCTCGTCGCCAAAACGCCCGAGCATCGTGCTCAACGCGTCGCGGTTGGCAATACAGATGTCGCGCCACATGACCGGGCTCGACGAGGCGATCCGGGTGAAGTCGCGAAAGCCGCCGGCGGCATAGCGAAAGATCTCATCGTTCTCGCGCATCCGTGCCAGCGCATCGACAAGACCGAACGCGAGCATGTGCGGCAGGTGACTGGTCGCGGCCAACACCTCGTCGTGATGGGCGACATCCATCTGCGTAACCACGGCCCCGCATGCCTCCCACATCGCCCTCACGCGCGCGGTGGCGGCCGCGGCGGTCTGCGGCAAGGGTGTCAGGATCACCCGCCGCTGGTGGTAGAGCTCGGGGAACGACGCGGCGACCCCGCTGCGTTCGGTCCCAGCGATCGGATGACCGGGCACGAACAGCGGCGGGATCTCGCCGAACACGGCCAGCGCATCGGCAACGACGCTTCCCTTTACACTGCCCCCGTCGGTGATGACCGTATCCGGGCGCAGCGCGTCCTGGATGCGCGCGAACGTCTCGCGCATGGCCCCGAGCGGCACGGCCAGGAAGACCATATCGGCATCCCGCACCGCGGTGGCCGGGTCATGGGTGCAGCCATCGATGACGCCGAGCTCGAAGGCGAGCTGCAGATTCTCCGGCGAGCGCCCGCAACCGATGACCTCGCGCACCGCGCCCGCCGCGCGCAGCGCCCGCGCGAGGGATCCGCCAATCAACCCAACGCCGATGATCGCGAGTCGATCGATCACCGCCGCAGGACCCGCGCCAGGGTCTCGAGCAACCGTTCGTTCTCGTGCGCCAGCCCGACGCTGATGCGCAGGTGATTGGGCAGACCGTAGTTGGCCACGGGCCGGCAGATGACCCCCTCACGCAGCAGGGCCTGGTCGACGGGACCCACGGGCCGACCCAGGTCCACGCTGACGAAGTTGCACACGGACGGAATGAAATCCAGGCCAAGCGCCTGCAGGCCGGCCATCAGGCGCGCCCGTTCGGTGCGGTTGTGGGCCACCGAGCGGGTCACGTGCTCGGTATCCGCGAGCGCGGCGATCGCCGCGGCCTGGGCCGGGGCATTGACATTGAACGGGTGGCGCACCCGATTCATCAGCTCCGCGACATGGACATGGCTGAGCCCGTAGCCGACCCGCAGCGCGGCCAGGCCGTGCACCTTGGCGAATGTGCGGGTGACGATCAGATTGGGAAACTCGTCGAGCCAAAGCGCGGCATCGGGGTAGTCCGGCTCGTCGACGTACTCGGTGTAGGCCTCGTCGAGCACGCAGACGCAGTGTGGCGGCAGCCCGGCGAGAAAGGCCCTCAGCGGCGCTGAGGCCAGCCAGGTACCGGTCGGATTGTTCGGGTTGGCGATCCAGACCACGCGCGTGTGCTCGTTGACGAGCTCGGCCATCGCATCGAGCTCGTGGCCGAAGTCCTTCGCGCGCGCGATGCGGGCCGTGGCACCGGTGGCCTGGGTCGCGATCGGGTACACCGCGAACGCGTGCTCGGAGAAGACCGACTCGCGCCCCGGATGCAGGAAGGTGCGCGCGACCAGGTCCAGCACGTCGTTCGAGCCGTTGCCGATGGTGACCCGCGCGGGCTCGATGCCGTGGTGATCGGCGATCGCCTGGCGCAGCGCATGACCACCCCCGTCGGGGTACCGGCCCAGCTCGGTGACGCAGCCCAGGTAGGCGGCCCGGGCCAGTGGACCGGGGCCAAGGGGGTTCTCGTTGGAGGCCAACTTCACCGAATCCCGGATACCGAGCTCTCGTTCCAGCTCGGAGATCGGCTTGCCGGGCACATAGGGGGTCAGCCCGGCGATATGCGGGGCGGCAAGCGGGATGAATGGATTCTCAGTCACGGGCATCGGCGTGCTCGGGTGATGGAGGGACGGGGCCGGACGGCGGTGGCGCGCTGCTCGCCGAGCACGGGTGCATGCCGGCCGCTATTGGGCGCGACGACGCGCGGCCCGGGGCGTCGCCTGGCACGCCCGGTCCTGGCATCCCGCTGTTGGGTCGCGACGTCGGTGGGTAGCACTGCTGGCACCTCGGCGCCTCCGGCCCTAGAGCACCGACTCGGGGTAGGAACCGAGTATCTTGAACAGTCTGGCGGCACCCTGAAGCTGCGCCAGGGCATCGGCCACCTTCGGGTCCTGACGATGGCCACAAAGATCGATAAAGAAGACATAGTCCCAGATCCCCTGGCGCGATGGGCGGGACTCGATCCGGGTCATGCTGATCTGATGCTCGGCCAGGGGCGTGAGCAGCCGGTGCAGGCCACCGGATTCGTTGCGACAGGACAGCAACAGACTGGTCTTGTCGCAACCGCTTGGTGGTGCATCCTCCGGCCCGATGACCAGGAACCGCGTCGTGTTGCCGGGCTCGTCCTCGATACGCTTGGCCAGCACCTGCAGGTGATACAGCTCCGCCGCCGCCTCGCCGGCAACCGCGGCGCTCTCGGTGCCACTGGCGGCCAGCCTGGCCGCCTCGGCATTGCTGGCGACTGGTACGCGCTCGGCGTCGGGGAGATGGCGGTCGAGCCAGGCCCGACACTGCGCCAGCGACTGCTGGTGCGAGTAGACCCGTCGCACTCGACCAGGATCCGGGTCGGGGCCCATCAGGTGGTGATGGATACGCAACGTGACCTCACCGGCGATGCGCAGCGGCGAGCGCATGAACATATCGAGCGTATGGCTGACCACGCCCTCGGTGGAGTTCTCCACCGGCACCACGCCGAAATCGCAGGCACCGGCCTCGACCTCGCGGAAGATGTCTCCGATCGCCCCGAACGGGTGGGTCAGGACCGAATGGCCGAAGTGCTTGAGCGCCGCGGCCTGGGTGAAGGTGCCCTCGGGGCCGAGATAACCCACCGCGAGTGGCTTCTCCAACGCCAGGCAGGCGGACATGATCTCGCGAAACAGCCTGGCGATCTCTTCGTCGTTCAGCGGCCCGGGGTTCCTGGCCTTGACCCGGCGCAGGATCTCCGCCTCGCGCTCGGGGCGGTAATAGTGATCCAGCGATGCGTTCTCGGCCTTGATCTTCGCCACGTCCTGCGCGCACCCGGCGCGCTCGGAGATCAGCCGGAGGAGCTCCGCGTCGATCCTGTCGATGCGGTCGCGGATTGGGCCGAGGCGCTCGTCGCTGGTCATGCGTGCTCCTGCTCGTGTGGGAGTGGTCAGCCGGGTCAGGCGTCCTTGCCACCGAGGCAGCGCACCGAGAGTACGCCATCGATGCCGCGGATGCGCTCGACGGTGTCCTCCGGACAGGGCTGGTCGATGTCGATCAGGGTCACGGCGATCTCACCGCGAGAGCGATTGAGCATGTCCAGGATATTCAATCCAGACGCGGCCAGGTCGGTGGAGATCTGGCCAACCATGTTTGGCACGTTGCTGTTGACCACCGCCATACGATAGCCCCCGTTGCGCGGCAGGTTGATCTCCGGAAAGTTGACCGCGTTGTGCACGTTACCGTCCTCGAGGTAGGCGCGCACCTGATCGGCGACCATCACGGCGCAGTTCTCCTCGGCCTCGCGGGTCGATGCGCCGAGGTGAGGCAGCGTGATCACCCGCGGGTGGCCCTTGAGCCGGTTGCTTGGGAAGTCACAGACATAGGCATAGAGCTTGCCCGCATCGAGCGCCGCGACCGCGGCGGCATCATCGATGATGCCGTCGCGGGAGAAGTTCAGCAGCACCGCGTTGTCCTTCATGGTGCGGATGCGCTCGGCGCTGATCATGTGCCGCGTCTGGTCGGTCAGGGGTACGTGAAAGGTGACGAAGTCTGAACGCGACACCAGGTCGTCGATGGACAGGGCCGCCTCGACATCCGCCTCGAGCTTCCAGGCGCTTCGCACCGTGATGCTCGGGTCGTAGCCAATCACCCGCATTCCCAGCGCGCGCGCGGCGTTGGCCACCAGCACGCCGATGGCGCCAAGACCGATGACACCAAGCGTCCGTCCGGGCAGCTCGAACCCGACAAACTGCTTCTTGCCCGCCTCCACGGCCTTGCCGAGGCTCGCGTCGTCACCGTCGAGCTCGCGCGCGAACTGCCACCCCTGGGCGATGTTGCGCGCGGCGAGCAGCATGCCGGCGAGCACCAACTCCTTGACCGCGTTGGCATTCGCGCCCGGGGCATTGAACACGGCGATTCCACGCTCGCTCATGCGCTGCACGGGGATGTTGTTGACCCCGGCGCCGGCCCGGCCGATGGCCTTCAACGACGCGGGGATCTCCATATCGTGCAGCTTCGCCGAACGCACCAGGATCGCGTCGGGGTGCGCCATCTCGGAGGCGATCTCGTAGGACTCCCGCGGCAATCGGTTCAGTCCGACGACGGAGATGTTGTTGAGGGTGTGTATCTTGAACATTTGAAAAACCCAATGGCGTGGGTAGAGGGCCGGGTGGCGAGCGGCGAGTCAAGCGCGCCCGACAACGGGCACCGGGCGCGAACGACTCGCGAGGCGGGGCCCGGCACGGTCCTGGATCATCCCCGGGTGCGCTCGAACTCGGCCATGAACGCGATCAGGGCGTCGACGCCCTCCTCGGGCATCGCATTGTAGATGCTCGCGCGCATGCCGCCGACCGAGCGGTGTCCCTTGAGCGTGAGCAGGCCGGCGGACTTGGCGCCGGCGAGAAAGTCGCCGTCGAGCGCCGGGTCGGCCAGCGTGAACGGGACGTTCATCCAGGAGCGCGACGAGGGCTCGACGGGGTTGGCGTAGAAGCCCGAATCGTCGATGGCGGCGTAGAGCTTGGCCGCCTTGCGCTGATTGATCGCGGCCATGCCCTCGAGTCCGCCCAGGTCCTTCAGCCACTGGAAGACCAGACCCGCCAGATACCAGCCATAGGTCGGCGGGGTGTTGTACATCGAGTCGTTGTCTGCGTGCGTCTTGTAGTCGAACATGGTCGGCGTGCCGGCAATCGGCTGGCCGAGCAAGTCCTCGCGCACGATCACGATGGTCAAGCCGGCAGGGCCGATGTTCTTCTGCGCCCCGGCATAGATCAGCCCAAAGCGCGACACATCGATCGGGCGCGACAGGATGGTCGAGGACATGTCCGCGACCAGGGGCACGGCCCCGGTGTCCGGCACATACGGGAACTCGACACCCTCGATGGTCTCGTTGGGCGTGTAGTGAACGTAGGCGGCGGCCGTGGAAAGGCGCAGCTCGTGCTGCGCCGGGGCCCGGGTGAAACGCTCCGACTGGGTATCGGCGCCGACCTGCACATCGCAGAAGCGACGTGCCTCGGCGATCGCCTTCTTCGACCAGCTGCCGGTGTTGAGATAGTCGGCGTTACGCGCGCCGCGCAGCAGATTCATCGGCACCATCGCGAACTGGCTGGACGCGCCGCCCTGCAGGAACAGCACCTTGTAGCCGTCGGGCACCGCGAGCAGCGCGCGCAGATCGGCCTGTGCCTGCTCGGCGATGGACATGAACTCCTTGCCACGGTGGCTCATCTCGGCCACGCACATGCCGCTGCCGCCCCAGTCGAGCATCTCGTCACGGGCGCGTTCGAGCACGCTCTGCGGCAGCATCGCCGGGCCGGCACTGAAATTGAAGGGTCGAGACATTCTCAATACTCCGTCTCAAAGGGTGTATGGCATAGGCGCGGCGTCACCCGCGATCGGGCGCGCCGCGCGCAACAGATCTCCCGCCACGCAACCGGGCCTCGGCTCCCCCCGGGCGCGGTCTCGCCCCATCGATATCCGAGGCATCGGCCCACCGCGGCAACAGGATACGAGCCGGAAGGCTCACTCGGGACTGACCCCGTCACCATCGTCGGGCGCATCGGCGTCGCCCTCTTCCGCCTCGTCGTCCCCATTCAGGGCGATGATGCGCTCGATTCCGGCCAGTCGCTGGCCTTCTCCGAGGTCGATCAGCTTCACGCCCTGGGTGGCGCGCCCGAGCACCGAGATGCCGTCGGCCGCGGTGCGAACAAGGGTTCCGGACTCGGTGATCAACATGATCTCGTCGCCGGGGCGCACCAGCACCGCGCCGATCTGATCGCCATTTCGCTCGCTGGTGCGCACGGAGATCACGCCCTTGGTTCCGCGACCCTTGGTCGGAAAGTCCTCCACCGGGGTGCGTTTGCCGTAACCATTCTCGGTCACGATCAGCACGGTGCCGGGTTCGGCGATCACCAACGAGATCGCCTGCTGCCCGTCCTCGAGCGCAACGCCGCGAACACCGTGCGCGGTGCGGCCCATGGAGCGCACGGTGGTCTCGTTGAAGCGGACCGCCTTGCCGGCGCTCGTGAAGAGCATCATGTCCTGGCGCCCATCGGTGATGGCGACACCGATCAGGTGTTCGTCCTCGTGCAGATCGATGGCGATGATGCCGCGCGCCAACGGCCGTGAGAACTCCGAAAGCGGGGTCTTCTTCACCGTACCCTTGCTGGTGGCCATGAAGATGAAGCTCTCGGCGTCATACCCCGGCACAGGCAAGGTCGCGCTGATCCGCTCGCCCGGATCGAGTGGGAGCAGGTTGACGATAGGCCGGCCCCGCGCGCCATGGCCGGCCTGCGGCAGCTCGTAGACCTTCAGCCAGTAGACCTTGCCGTGATTGGAGAAACAGAGCACGGTGTCGTGGGAGTTGGCGACGAAGAGCCGGTCGATGAAGTCCTCGTCCTTGGTCCGCGCGGCGCTGCGGCCCTTGCCGCCGCGCCGCTGGGCCTGATACTCGGAGATTGGCTGCGCCTTCACGTAGCCGGCATGCGACATGGTAACGACCACGTCCTCGGGCGCGATCAGATCCAACAGCGTCAGATCTGTATGGTCTATCTGGATCTCGGTTCGGCGCGCATCGGCGTACTGGTCGCGAATCGCGCTGAGCTCATCGCGGATGACCTGCATCAGCCGCGCCGCGTTGCGCAGGATATCGAGCAGGTCGGCGATCTTCTCGAGGATCTCCTCGAATTCCCTGATGATCTTGTCCTGTTCCAGCCCGGTCAGGCGCTGCAGTTGCAGGTCGAGGATGGCCCGTGCCTGCCGCTCGCTGAGGCGGTATTGCCCGTCCTCACCGAGCCCGAAACCCTTGGCCAGATCATCCGGCCGCGTCTCATCGGCCCCGGAGCGCTCGAGCATGCCCGACACGGAACCCGGCGACCAGGTGCGCGTCATCAGCGCCTCGCGCGCCTGTGCCGGGTTGGCCGAGGCCTTGATCAGCGCAATGACCTCGTCGATGTTGGCCAGCGCAACCGTATAGCCCTCCAACAGGTGCGCCCGTTCACGGGCCTTGCGCAGCTCGAAGATCGTACGCCGGGTGACCACGTCGCGGCGGTGCCGGAGGAAATACTCCAGCATCTGCTTGAGGTTCAACAATCGCGGCTGCCCGTCCACCAGCGCGACCATGTTGATACCGTACACGACCTGCATGTTGGTGTGCTGATACAGATTGTTCAGCACGACATCGGGGAAGTGGTCGCGCTTGACCTCGATGACCACCCGCATGCCATCCTTGTCCGACTCGTCGCGCAACTCCGCGATGCCCTCGAGCCGCTTTTCCTTGACTAGATCGGCCATCTTCTCGAGCATCCGCGCCTTGTTGACCTGATACGGGAGCTCGGTGACAACTATGGCCTCGCGCCCGCTGCGCTTCTCGGTCTCGAAATGACTGCGGGCACGCAGGTGGATGCGCCCGCGACCGGTCCGATAGGCCTCGCGGATGCCACGCACACCGTTGATGAAGGCCGCCGTCGGGAAATCGGGCCCCGGGACCAGCTCGATCAGCCGCTCGAGGGTGATCATCGGGTCGTCGATGATCGCGAGACAGGCGTCGATGATCTCACCGAGGTTGTGCGGCGGGATGTTCGTCGCCATCCCGACCGCGATGCCCGTGGAGCCGTTGACAAGCAGGTTCGGGAAGCGCGCCGGCAGCACCGTTGGCTCGTGCTCCGACTCGTCGTAGTTCGGGGTGAAGTCGACCGTCTCCTTGTCGAGGTCGTCGAGCAGGCTGTGGGCGATGCGCGCCATGCGCACCTCGGTGTAGCGCATCGCCGCCGGCGAATCGCCGTCCACCGAACCGAAATTGCCCTGTCCGTCGACCAGCATGTAGCGCATCGAAAAGGGCTGCGCCATGCGCACGATGGTGTCGTAGACGGCGGTATCGCCGTGGGGGTGGTATTTACCGATGACGTCGCCGACGACGCGGGCAGACTTCTTGTAGGGCTTGTTCCAGTCGTTGCCGAGGACGCTCATCGCGAACAACACCCGGCGATGCACCGGCTTGAGCCCGTCGCGCACGTCCGGCAGTGCACGCCCCACGATGACGCTCATCGCGTAATCGAGGTAGGACTGGCGCATCTCGTCTTCCAGATTGACGGACAGGACCTCTTTGGCGAACTCCGGCATGGGCGTGATCGACCGCGGTGAGGGCCGCCTGGGGCAGCCTGATTGCAGGTATTTAAAAAAGAGCGGAATTCTAACACGCGCCACCCTCTGTGCGCATGCGGCACTTTGTCCGCGCCGGTCGCGGCCAGGTATCCCGGACGGGGGCGCCCGCGGCCGCGTATTCGCAGACCGACACGCCGCACGCGTATACAATCCCCCCAGCCTCACCGAGCCACCTTCCATGACAGCCGCCAATCGCCCCATTGCCGTGTTCACATCCTTCTCCGGTGCCGGCGGCGTCGAGCGCATGGTCGTGAACCTGCTACACGGCTTCATCGAGCTCGGGCAGCGCGTGGAGCTGGTGCTGGTGCGCGCCGAGGGTCCGCACCTGGCGCATCTGCCGGCCGCCGTCGAGACGATCCGGCTCGGCACCAGGCACACCTTTCTGGCTACCGCCGCCCTGGCGCGCTACCTGCGCGAGCGCCGCCCCTCGGCCCTGCTCGCGGCCAAGGACCGGGCGGGGCGCACCGCGGTGATCGCCCGCGCGCTGGCCGGCACGCGCACGCCGATCGTCCTGCGCCTGGGCACCAACCTGTCCACCGCGATGGCCGACCGCCGGGCCATCGATCGCTGGCTGCGCTATTGGCCCATTCGCCTGCTCTATCCGCGCATCGATCGAATCGTGGCGGTCTCAAACGGCGTCGCCGAGGACACCGCGCACATCGCACGCTTGCCGAGGGAGCAAATTGTGGTCATCCGCAATCCGGTGATCACGCCGCGGCTGGCGGTGCGGGCCGCCGCACCCTGCCCACACCCTTGGCTCGGCGCGGGAGAGCCACCGGTCATCGTCGGTGCCGGGCGCCTGCAGCGTCAGAAGGACTTCCCCACCCTGATCCGCGCCTTCGCCCGCCTGCACGCCGAGCGCGACTGCCGGCTGCTGCTCCTGGGCGAGGGCAACGGGCGCGCCGCACTCCAGGCCCTGGTGCGGCAGCTTGGACTGGACGCCTGCGTGGACCTGCCGGGATACCAGAGCAATCCGTACCCATTCCTGGCAGGGGCGGCGCTGTTCGTGTTGTCATCCGCATGGGAAGGCTCCCCGAACGTGCTGACAGAGGCGATGGCCCTCGGGACACCGGTGGCCGCGACCGACTGTCCGAGCGGCCCGGCCGAGATCCTCGACCACGGCCGCTTCGGCCCACTGGTCCCGGTCGGAGACGACGCGGCGCTGGCCCGAGCCATGGCCTCGGGACTCGATCACCCACTGCCGGCGCAGGTCCTCCGCGACGCCGTGGCCGAGTACAATCAACGCGAGAGCGCGCGGCGTTACCTGGCGGCACTGGGTGTCGTCCGGAGCTGAACCCGCGATCTTGGAGCTTGGTACAGGATGGCGGGGCGTCTTCCCCGCGTCGAGAACCCTTGCCGCAACCTCCCCGCCCTTTGGTCCCACCCTACCCAACGGTTGAAACGCCCCTTCCATGCACCTGTTCCTGGTCGCCCGCGTCGTCGGTCTGTTCGCGATCCTGTTCAGCGTCACGCTGTTGGGGCCAATCGTCGTGGCGTTCATCTACGGGGAACCGACACCGACCTCGTTTCTGTACCCGATGGCCGGCTCGCTATCCATCGGGGTCGTGCTGCGTCTGCTGGGCATCCACCGGCACGCGGAGCTGAGCGTGCGCGACGGATTTCTGATCGTCGCGCTGTTCTGGTTCATGGTCAGCGTACTCGGCGCCTGGCCGCTAATGCTCGGCGCGGGCCTCTCGCCGGTGGACGCGCTGTTCGAGTCCGCGTCGGGTTTCACGACAACCGGCGCGACGGTCATCAGCGGCCTCGATGCACTGCCGCACTCGGTGCTGTTCTATCGCCAGCAGATCCAGTGGTTGGGCGGGATGGGTGTCATCGTGCTCGGGCTGGCTGTCATCCCGCTGCTGGGCATCGGCGGCATGCAGCTGTATCGCGCCGAGGCACCCGGCCCGATGAAGGACGAGAAGCTGACCCCCCGCCTGGCCAACACCGCCCGCGCCCTCTGGCTGCTGTATCTCTCCCTCACCGTCGCCTGCGCGCTGGGTTTCTGGCTGGCGGGAATGGATCCGTTCGACGCCATCGCCCACAGCCTGGCCACGGTCTCGACGGGCGGATTCTCCACCCACGACGCGAGCATCGGTTACTACGACAATGCCGCGGTGGAACTGGTCGCCATCGTCTTCATGATGCTCGCGGCGATCAACTTCGCGGTCCACTTCGCGGTATGGGTCAAGCGCGACCCACGGATCTATCTGCGCGACCCCGAGGCACACGTCTTCATCGTCTTCGTGATCGTGGTGGTCCTGGTGGTCGGTCTGATGCTCTGGGTGGAGGGGCTCTACGAGGGGCTGCATCTGAGCCTGCGCGACGCGAGCTTCGAGGTGGTCTCTCTGGTCACCAGTACCGGATTCGGCACGGCCGACTACCCGCTATGGCCGGATTTCCTGCCGATCCTGCTCATCTTCATCAGCTTCGTTGGCGGCTGCGGCGGATCCACCGCCGGAGGCATGAAGGTGGTCCGGGTGCTGCTCCTGGTCAAACAGGGGCTCTACGAGGTGCGGCGCCTCGTGCATCCGAGGGCTCTGCTGCGGGTCAGGCTCGGGCGTCGCGTCGTGGAGCCGCAGCTGATGCAGTCGGTGTGGGGCTATTTTGCCGTCTACCTGGTCACCTTTGTTCTGATCGGCCTGCTCATGATCCACGCCGGGCTCGATCCGCTGTCCGCGTTTGCCGCGGTCGCAACGAGCATCAACAACCTCGGCCCCGGTCTGGGCGAGGTGGCGTACACGTTTGAAACAGTCAGCGACTTCGGCAAGATCCTCGCGGTTCTGGCGATGTTGCTCGGGCGCCTGGAGATCTTCACAATTCTGGTCTTGCTCTCGCCGGGGTTCTGGCGAGAATGACGCCGCCGCCGCGCGCGAGGGTGGCGGGCAAGACCGGGACAGAGCAGCACGCCTTGGCGGGGGCGCATCCTCCTCCCGAGCCCGCACGCCATCCGGATCGGCTCCATCTGGGCGCCGCCGGCCTTGCGGCGCAACGCAGAGAACGTGTCTAATCACCAATCCGCTTCGCCGGAACGAGACCGCCTGTCATGCCAGCCCCCAATTCCGTCGCCATGCTCAATCAGGCGCGACTGATCGATAGTTATCTGCCACCGCCCGAGAGTTTCGACGAGATGCGGGACGGCGAAGGGGCGCTGCGCCCGCATTGGCAGTACCTGCTCGATGCCCTGCGCAAGCTCGGCCCACCGGAGATCGACCTGCGCTGGCGCGAGGCGCGCCGGCTGGTGCGCGACAACGGTGTCACCTACAACGTCTACGGGGATCCGCGCGGCATGTCGCGCCCGTGGGAGTTGGACCCCCTGCCGTTGCTGCTGCGTGGTGAGGAATGGGCCGAGCTCGAGCGCGGTCTGATCCAGCGCGCGGAGTTGCTCAACCAGATCCTGCTGGACCTCTACGGCCCACGCAGCCTCATTGAAAAGGGTCTGATCCCGGCCGAGCTGGTGGACGGCTATTCGGGCTATCTGCTGCCCTGCTTCGGCGTCGATGTGGCCGGCCAGCGTCCACTGATGCTCTACAGCGCCGACCTCACCCGCGACGCCGGGGGCCATTGGCGGGTGATCGGCGATCGCACGCAGACCCCATCCGGCGCCGGCTACGCGCTCGAGAATCGGGTCGTGCTCTCGCGGGTGCTGCCGAGTCTGTTCCGAGACTCGCACGTGCATCGACTCGCCGGTTTTTTCCGCTCCATCCGCCGCACGATGATCCAGCTCGCCCCGCGCCACGAGGATCTCGCGCGCGTGGCGGTGCTCACACCCGGGCCGAGCAATGAGGCCTATTTCGAGCACGCCTATCTGGCCAACTACCTCGGCTACAGCCTGGTCCAGGGCGCCGACCTCTCGGTGCGCGACGGGGCGTTGTGGCTGCGCACCCTGGGCCGGCTCGAACGCATCGACGCGCTGGTGCGCCGCGTCGACGACCTGTGGTGCGACCCCCTGGAGCTACGCGAGGACTCGCTGCTCGGCGTGCCTGGTCTGCTGCAGGCAGTTCGCGCGGGGAACCTCACCGTGGGCAACGCGCTGGGCAGCGGGGTGCTCGAGCATCCCGGACTGATGGCCTTCCTGCCGGCACTGTGCGAGCACCTGCTCGGCGAGGCACTGCAACTGCCGCATCTGCGCACCTGGTGGTGCGGTAACCGCGCCGATCTCGACTTCGTCATGACCAACCTCGAGAACCTGGTCATCAAGCCCGCCGGCAATCGCGCCGGCCAGCGCTGCCTGTTCGGCCGTTCGCTGCCCGCCGCCGAGCGCGATGCCCTGCGGGCGGCCATTCGCGCCGAGCCGCACCTGTACGTGGCCCAGGAGGAGGTCAAGCCATCCACGGCGCCGGCCTATATCGATGGGCGCATCTCGCCGCGCCCATTCGTGTTGCGCAGCTTCCTGGTCGCCGAGGAAGAGGGCTATGCAGTGATGCCCGGCGGACTGGGCCGGGTGGCGCTGGAGCAGGACACACCGATGGTGTCGAACCAGCTCGGCGGCCTTGGCAAGGACACCTGGGTCCTCGCGACCGAACCGGAGCGCCAGGAGACCCTGCTGGTCGGCAACGACCGCGCCACGCCGGCGGTGGTGCATGAGAGCGAGGTCTCCTCGCGCGTGGCCGACAACCTGTTCTGGATCGGTCGCTACGCCGAGCGTGCCGAGGGGCTGGTGCGACTGCTGCGCGTGAGCATCATCAAGCTCACCGAGCGCGGGGGCATCGGCGCGGCGCCGGATGAAGGCGACTGTTGCCCGCATCTGCTCGAGGCGCTCACGAACCAGACCCAGACATTCCCGGGATTTGTTGGTGACGGCTGCGCCGAACGACTGGCTGATCCCACCCCCGAGATGCTCTCCCTGATCACCGATATCGAGCGCGTCGGCAGCCTGCCGCAGACCCTGCAAGCCCTCGGACAGGCGGCGTGGTCGGTACGCGACCGGCTCTCCAATGACACCTGGCGCGTCGTAAACGACATCGAGAAACGCTTGCAGACGCTGACCCACTATCCACCCCAGGCGCTGAGCGGCGCGCTGGACGTCCTCGACCCGCTGATCACCTCGCTGGTGGCATTCTCCGCGTTGACCCACGAGAACATGACGCACAACGAGGGCTGGCATTTCCTCGAGACCGGACGGCGGCTGGAGCGCGGCGCCAGCACCGCGATGCTGCTGCAGTCGACACTGGTGCCGGTGTGCCCGGAGCAGGAAGAGACGCTGTTGATCGAGGCCGTGCTCGGCATCACCGACAGTCTGATCACCTATCGACGTCGCTACCAGGCGGGGACCCGGGTCGGTGCCTTGCTCGATCTGGTGTTCCAGGACGAGGGCAATCCGCGCTCTTTGGCATATCAGATCGTGCAGTTGGAGCGACTCGTCGACGAGATGCCGCGCGAGGGGCTCGGCTCGGGGCGTACGCCGGCCCAGAAGCGGATATTGCAGCTGCTCTCGGACCTGCGCCTGGCCGAGCTCGACCAGCTCGCGCAACTGGGTGCCGACGGCGGGCGGCGCGACGCCTTGGCCGACGTGCTCGGGCGCGTCCAGGTGGGGATCGCGGAGCTGTCCAACGCCCTGACCGCGCAGTACTTCCGCCACGAGGAGCAACCACACAATCTGATCGAGCATCGGCACGTTACCAGCGCCGGAACCGGCCGATGAGATACCGTATCAGTCACGTCACCCGCTATGCCTACGGGGACCCGGTCTCGCTCTGCCACAGTATTGCCCACCTCAAGCCCCGCAACACCGACTTCCAGCGGTGCCTGAGCACCGGCGTGCGGGTCTCGCCCTGGCCCTCGGTGGCGCGCGAGCATCGCGACCTGTTCGGCAACCGGGTCAACTATTTCTCGATCCAGCAGGCCCACTCCACACTGGAGATCACCGCCACCAGCGAGCTGGAGATGACGCCGCCGACGCTGCCGGCCCTGTCCAACACCCTGCCCTGGGAGCAGATGCGCGAGCGGCTGCGCGAGGGTCGCGATCCGGACAGTATTGCCGCGCGCATCTTCACGTTGCCCTCTCCCGCGATCCCGCGTTCGCCCGCCGCGACCGACTACGCCCGGATCTCGTTCAGCCCCGGGCGGCCGATCCTGGAGGCCGCCACCGAGCTGATGGGACGCATCTTCACCGAGTTCGAGTACGACCCCTCTTTCACCACCGTGGCCACACCCCTGAGCCAGGTCCTGGAGCATCGTCGGGGCGTCTGCCAGGATTTCGCGCATCTGGCCATCGCCGGCCTGCGGGGTCTCGGCCTCGCGGCACGTTATGTCAGCGGGTACCTCGAGACGCTCCCCCCCCCCGGGGAGGTCAAGTTGCGCGGCGCCGATGCCTCCCACGCCTGGTTCTCACTATTCATCCCTGGCCAGGACTGGCCGAACAATGGCTGGGTGGACTTTGATCCGACCAACGACTGCCTCATCCACGAGCAGCACATCACCACGGCGATCGGCCGCGACTACCAGGACGTCACGCCGGTGCGCGGCGTCTTCTACGGCGGTGGCGAGCACCAGCTGACCATCGCGGTGGACGTGGACCGGGTGCCTCCGGCCTGAGGCCGCGGCATGAGGTGAGCCGGCGCAACCCATGTCCGCGCGACCAGGACGGTAGCCCGCATCACGCCCATGGCGGTCGACGGCCGTTACCAGAATCATAGAGGGCGCCGCCGGCACCCACGGAGCCACGCCATGTCCCTGATCATCCTTCTCGCCGTCATGCTCGTCATCGCGTTGTACGCCACCGCGATCTACAACCATCTGGTTCAGCTCAAGCACAGCGTGGCCAAGACCTGGTCGAACATCGACGTTGCACTCAAGCAGCGCCACGATGAGCTTCCCAAGCTGATCGCCGTGTGCAAGCAGTACATGCAATACGAGCAGGAGACCCTCGAGCGGGTGGTGCAGGCACGCGGGCGGGTGCACGAGGCACGCACCCGCCGCGATATCCGTGAGCTGGGCGACGCCGAGGGGGCGTTGCGAATCGATCTCGACCGGTTGCTGATGCTGGCCGAAAACTATCCCGAGCTGAAGGCGAACCAGCCATTTCAGCAGCTCAGTCAGCGCATCTCCGGGCTCGAGGACACCATCGCCGATCGCCGCGAGCTCTACAACGAGAGCGCCAACCTGAACAACATCCGTATCGAGCAGTTCCCCGATGCCCTGATCGCACGGCTGTTCGCCTTCCGCCCGTTCGAGCTGCTCGAGTTCGCCGACGCCCGCGCGGATGTGGACGTGGCCGGGCTCTTCGCCCGCTAGCCCGAGCGGCACGATCGGCCAGGCGGCGGCGACCCGGTCCCCGTGCTCGATGCCTTCTCCCAGGCGGTCGTCGACGCCAGTCCGGCCGGCTTCTGGGTTGGCAGCGGCATCGCGGCCATCGCGGCGGTCTTCACGCTACGCCTGGGCCTGCGCGCGTTCTCCAACCTGCGCGTCGTCCTCGACACGCCAACGGCCAAGATCCGCTCCGCCGCCCAGGGCCAGTTGGAGCTGCAGGGCCATGCCCACCCCGATCGCGAGCCGCTTGCGGCCAGGCTCACGGGCATCCCCTGCGTCTGGTACCGCTATCGCATCGAGGAACGACGCCGGAGCGGCAAACACGAGAACTGGATCACCGTCGAGAAGGGCGACGCCAAACGCCCGTTCCTGCTCGATGACGGAACAGGGCGCTGCCTGGTCGAGCCCACCGGCGCCGACCTGCACTGCCGCGACCACGATCGTTGGTACAGCGGCAGGCGGGGCGGATCGCCGAACGCCCCCTCCGGCGCCGGTTGGCCGGGGCTCTTCGCGGGTCGTCGGCGCTACCGCATGAGCGAGGAGCGCATCGCCCCGGGCGCGTATGTCTACGTGATGGGCCACTTCGAGACCCCTCGCCGCGGCGTGCGCCAACGCCAGCAACTGACCCGGCAGCTGCTCTCGCAATGGAAGCGGGATCCGGAGCGCATGCGCGCCTTCGACCTCGACGGCGACAACCAGATCAGTCCCGATGAATGGGAACAGGCCCGCGACGTCGCGCAACGCGTCGCCGCCCTCGGCGAGCAGCGCATCAGCGCGCAGGCGCCGCAATCACGGATCACGCGCGGCCCGGATCCACGCCACCCGTTCGTGATCTCGACCGAGGGAGAAGAGGCGTTGGTAACGAGGTTGCGCCTGCGCAGCCTTGGCGGCACGGCCATCGGTGTGCTGATGGCCGCCGTCACGGCCTTCGCCCTGCTTGCACGCTGGGTCCGATGAGGGGCCGATCCCGGTCAGACAGGGGGCCCGGACGAGCGGACCCGCGCCCCCAACGCCGCGGCGATGAGCTCGGCGAGGCGCTCGCCGATGGCCGAGCTGTCCACCGGCCCCACCAGGTCAACCAGGCGGGTCACCGCAAGCCCGGCATGACCACAGGGGTTGATACGCGCAAAGGGCGCGAGGTCCAGATTCAGGTTCAGCGACAAGCCGTGGTAACTGCAGCCGCGGCGAACCCGTAGTCCGAGCGCGGCGATCTTGGCGCCCTCGACATAGACCCCCGGGGCATCGGTGCGCGCCCGCGAGTCGACCCCGTGCTCCGCCAGCAGGTCCACCACCGCCTGCTCCAGCAGATTCACCAGGCGTTTCACGCCAATGCCGGCGCGACGCAGGTCGAGCAACAGGTAGGCGATCAACTGTCCGGGGCCGTGGTAGGTGACCTGTCCCCCGCGATCGGTCTGGATCACGGGGATGGGGCCGGGATCGAGCAGGTGTATCAGGCGACCGGCCTGACCGAGCGTGAACAACGGCGGGTGCTCCAGAAGCCACAGCTCATCGGGGGTATCGGGGCCACGCCGGTCGGTGAGCTGCTGCATCGCCCGCCACGTCGGCAGATAGTCGCGGCGGCCGAGGTGGCGCACGTACAGGTCCCTGCCCGGCTCGTTCAAGCTGTTCGCCGCCCACGCCGGGAACCGGCCCGACCCCGTGCCCAGCTCCAGGGGCGCCGCGTAACACCAGGGTCACAACGCATAGACGACCAGATCGTGCGCCGTGAGCTCCTGATAGATGGCGTCGAGCTGGTCCTTGCTGCTGGCCTCGATGACGACGGTGACCGCGAGCCATTTGCCCCCGCTGCTCACGCGCGTGCTGACCGCGGCGGTGTCGAAACCCGGCGCATGACGTTGGAGGATCTCGACGACGGCGGACTCGATCGCGCTGTCTGCCCGACCCATGGCCTTGATCGGAAAGGGGCACGGGAATTCGAGCAGGGTCTCCTGCGGGTCAGGCATGATCTGCCTCCCCCATATCGGCCTTGTAGGCCTGGTACAGCGCATCCAGGCGCCGCCACAGCGGACCCGGCCTGCCATCCCCGACCGGCGCGCCATCGAGTCGGGTCACCGGCATGATCTCGCGGGTGGAGCTGGTGATCCAGACCTCGGTGGCGTTGCGCAGCGTCTCGACCGGAATGTCCCGCTCCCGCGTGGTCAGCCCCGCACCCGAGGCCAGCTCGAGCACCAGGTCGCGCGTGATCCCGGGCAGCAGTCGATGATCCTTCGGCGGGGTGAGAATGACATCGTCCTCGACGAGGAACAGATTGCTGGTGGACGCCTCCACCGCAAGACCGTCGCGGATCAGGATCGCCTCCTCGGCGCCGTTGTCCTCGGCCTCCTGACGCAAAAGCACGGCGGCCACCAGCGAGATGACCTTGAGGTCACAGCGCTGCCAGCGGGTGTCCTCACGCAGGATCGCGCGGACCCCGGACGCAACGACGGCCGGGTCACGGGGGCGCATCGGCCTGGCCATCGCGAACACGGTGGGCTCGCGGCGCTCCCCGAAGCGGTGATCGCGAACGGGCGCCGCACCACGGGTCACCTGGAGGTAGATCGCCTGATCGCGCCCCGGGGCCCCGGCCAGCAGCCTCGAGAAGATCTCCGACCATCTCGCCCGGGGGAGCGGATCTTCCATGCGGATGCCGCGCAGGCTGCGGCCAAGACGGGCCAGGCCAGGTGGTGCGCCTGGCGCAGCGGACGTCCGCCATAGGCGGGGATCACCTCATAGGCACCGTCGCCGAACAGGAACCCTCGGTCCATGACCGAGACCTTCGCCTCGTGCAGGGCGACGAAGGCACCATTCAGATAGACCTCGGCTGGAGTCAGAACCACTGCAGCACGGCGTCGACGGCGCGGCGCAGCAAGCCACCCTCGGCGACATCCCGCAGCGCGACCAGGGGTTCGCGCTTGATCTCGGTGTCGCCCCGCAATATCACGATCTCCCCCACCTGGTCGCCCTTGGACACCGGTGCGACGAGCTCGGCACCCTTCTCGATATGCGCCGAGAGGTCGTCGTACTTGCCGCGCGGAAAGGTCACGTAGAGATCGGAGGCCGGGCCCACTGGCAGATCGGTGACCTCGCCGGACCAGATGCGCAGGGTCTCCACCGGCTGATCGGCATCGTAGAGCTTGGCCGTCTCGAAGAACCGGAACCCGTAATTCAACAGGGCCAGGCTGTCGTTCGCGCGGGCCGACTCGCTGTCGGTCCCCATCACGACCGAGGTCAGTCGGTGGTCGTCACGCCTCGCCGACGCGACCAGACAGTAGCCCGCGGCCTGGGTATGCCCGGTCTTGACCCCATCGACGCTGGGATCCAGGAACAGCAGCCGATTGCGGTTTCTCTGCGTAATACCGTTGTAGGTGAGCTCCGGCTCCGCGTACCAGGCGTAGTGGTCGGGAAACTCCGAGATACTCGCCTCCGTGACCTTGGCGATGTCGCGCGGGGTCGTGTAGTGATCGGGATGTGGCAGCCCGGTCGCGTTCATGAAGTGGGTGCTGGTCATGCCAAGCCGCGCGGCATGGCGGTTCATGAGCTCGGCGAATGTCTCCTCGGTTCCGGCGATGTGCTCGGCCAGGGCGACGCTGGCATCGTTCCCCGACTGGATGATCATGCCCTTGAGCAGATCCTCGAGCTTCACCTGCTTGCCGACCTCCACGAACATCTTCGAGCCGCCCGTGCGCCAGGCCTTCTCGCTGATCAATACCTGGTCATCGAGCGAGAGCTTGCCCTTGGCCAGTTCCCGAAACACCACGTAGGCGGTCATGATCTTGGTCAGGCTGGCCGGTTCCAGGCGTGTGTCGGCCTCGGATTCGGCCAGCACCATGTGACTGTCGTGATCGATCAGCAGATATCCGCGGGCACCGAGTTGGGGGGGCTCCGGCAACGGGAGCTCGGTCGTCTGTTCCGCGCTCCGGGCGGGGAACGAAAACGTCAAGCCAAGCAACAGGACGGCAAGCAGGGGGTTTGCACGGGACATCATTCGATATGACCAGGATCGGGATGGAGCGGATTTGCGGGTGGCGGACACCGGGGAGACCGACGCTCGCTCGGCGAGCCCCATTCTAACCCGTGCTCCCCCGCTTTGGCAGCGTTGCCCCATGGCGCCCGGCGCCGCTCGCGTACGGCAGTCACTCGCGGCGTCGGCAACCTGCATCATGGCACCGGCGCCGATGATCGCGCCGGGCTCCCACTCACTGCCACACGACCATCGGCTTCGCCAAACCTAACGCGGCAAGTTTTTGTGAGACGTCACCCGCCTTCGATCTGGACGACAATGGACCGACCTGGACCTTGTACAACTGCCCCTTCCCGCCTGCTGGCGCACGGACATGTACCGGCTCGGGTACTTGCGTCAGCAGTCGATGCCGCAACTGCTCCGCATTGCCCTTGTCACCAAAGGCACCGACCTGGAGGTACAGCGACCCCCCGCTACCCTTGTGCGCCGGCTCGGCCTCGGGCGCGGACGCGGGCGCCTTCGCCTGCGCCGCTCCCGGCACCAGCACCGGGGTGGCAGCGTCATCTGCCACCGCCAGCCTCGCGCTCGGCGCCGGGGTGGCGGCGTCATCCGCTGCGGCCAGGCTCGCGCTCGGCGCCGGGGCCGGCGACTCGGGCAACGCCAAGGCGGCCTCCGGCGGCGGGCCGGAGGGCACCGGCTTGGGCGGTTCCAGGGCGACGCGCGAGGCGGGCGCCGGCTGCGAGCGCGCGCGCTTTGGCGTGGCGGTCTTCGGCTTTTCAGGCACCGCGGCCGGCACGCCGAACGCCGTCTCCGAGGTCGCGGCCACACGGCCAGGCGGCGCCTTGCGGGACGAGACGACCTCGAATCCGGACGGCGCCCGGCCACCGTGGTCGCGCGGATCGATCGACTTGACCTCCACCCGCGCCGTGCCCTTGCTCAGCACACCGAGCTTCTTGGCCGCGGCGTAGGACAGATCGATGACCCGGTCGCCGTGAAAGGGACCGCGGTCGTTGACCTTGACCACGGCGTGGCGGCCATTCTCGAGGTTGGTCACCTGCACATAGCACGGCAGCGGCAGTGTCTTGTGTGCCGCGGTCATCTGGTACATGTCGTAACGTTCGCCGCTGGAGGTCTTGCGTCCGTGGAACGGCTCTCCGTACCAGGAGGCGGTGCCACGTTCCAGATGACCCCGACTGCTGTCCTCGGTGTAGTATCGCTTGCCGAAGACCACGTAGGAGGCCATGTTCCCGAGCTTGGACTTCGGCTCGACCTTGGGTAGCGCATCGGCGATTCCAGCGTCGCCATCCGCATCGGCGAGATCGCCCCTCGTCGGCGCACCACCGCAGCCACCCAGTGACAGCGCCACCAGCAGCGATGCCGACACGCCGGCCACAAGGACGCGGACACGCGCACGCCCGTGGCGGCCGACCAAAGGATCGGACGTTTCATCCAAAAGCATCGTTCCCCCCTTCTCAGCAGATTTTTTTTCCGGTCGCCAAGGCCAGGTCAACCGCGCTGGCGCCCGGGCTTGGTGATCTCGCGGCTGAGTTGATACACCGCCATCGCGTAGAGATTGCTGTGGTTGTAACGGGTGATGGCGTAGAAATTATCAAAGCCGAGCCACAGCTCACGCGTGTCGTCGGGGCCGTGGAGCGCAATCAACGCGGCTCGCATCGTACCTGCAACGTCCGGGTCGGTCTCGATCCCGGCCTCGCGCAAGGTCTCGACGGTGATGCCCGGTTGCAGCGGTTGCTTGTTGGCAATCGCGATCGCGCCCGGCAGTGGGCGGCCCGCCGTGGCCGGCGCGGCGACCGGCTCACCGCCGCGCCAGCCATGACGTGCCAGATAGTTCGCGACGCTGCCGACAACATCGGCGTCGCTACCCCACAGATCGCGGCGGCCGTCGCCGTCGAAATCGACCGCATAGGCCCGGTAGCTCGACGGGATGAACTGGGGCTTACCGACCGCACCCGCGTAGGAACCGCGCACGGAGCCCGCATCGACGCGCTCCTCCCGGGCCAGTAACAGGAGCTCCTCGAGCTCGGAACGGAAAAACGCCGCCCGCTTCGGATAGGCAAAACCCAGGGTGCTCAGGGCATCGATCACACGATGATCGCCAACACGGCGACCGTAGTTGGTCTCGATCCCGATGATAGCGACGATGATCTCCGGTGGGACCCCGTAGCGGGCCTCGGCCCGCAGCAACAGCGCGGCATGCTCGCGCAGGAACGCGCGACCACCGGCAATCCGCTCGGGCGTCAGGAACAGGCGCCGGTACCGATACCAGGGCTTGGCCTCGAATGGGCGGTTCATCGCATCGATGATGTCCTGCTGATAGCGCGCGCCAGCCATCAGCGCCGCGACCTCGGCGTGATCGAGCTCGTACTTGCGTACCATCGCATCGACGAAGGCGCGGCTGCCGGCATCGTACGCCGCGGGCGCGGACAGCACGACACAGGGCGCAATGGCGAGGGCAAGGGCCGCGAATCGGAGCATGGGGACAGGCCGGGGTGTCTCGAGTTCTAATCCACTACATGCAGTATAGGCCGAAACCTTCTAAACGGTAAGCAGTTTTCGATGCGTATGGATCGACATGACAATCCCGAATCCCGCCATGATCGTCACCAGTGAGGTACCACCATAGCTGACCAGCGGCATCGGCACCCCAACAACGGGCAGCAGCCCGACCACCATGCCGGTGTTCACGAACAGGTAGACGAAGAACACCAGCGTCAGCGAACCGGCCAGCAGGCGCCCATAGGCGTCGCGTGCATGGATCGCGATGTAGAGTCCGCGCAGGATCACGAACAGGTAGAGCGCCATCACCACCAGGATTCCGACCAGCCCGTGCTCTTCACCGAGGACCGCAAAGATAAAATCCGTGGATCGTTCCGGCAGGAATTCCAGATGCGACTGCGTCCCCTTGAACCAGCCCTTGCCATAGATGCCGCCAGAGCCGATCGCGATCTGCGACTGGATGATGTGGTAGCCGGCGCCCAGCGGGTCGGAGCCGGGATCGAGGAAGGTCAGCACCCGCTGGCGCTGATAGGGCCGCATGAACACCCACAGCAGCGGCGCCGCGGCAGCGGCCAGGGAGCCAAGCAACAGGATCAGCCGCCAGCGCATCCCGGCGAGGAACAGCACCATCGCCCCAGCGCTGGCGACCAGCAACGCGGTGCCGAGATCGGGTTGCTTCGCGATCAGCAGCACCGGTACCGCGGTCAGCACCGCGGTCCAGAACACCCGCGCCGCGCCGGGCGGCAACGGCCGCTGCGACAGAAACCAGGCCAGCATCATCGGTACCGCCAGCTTGAGCACTTCCGAGGGCTGAAAGCGCACCACGCCCAAGTCCAGCCAGCGCTGCGCACCCTTGCCGATGTCCCCGATCAACAGGACAGCGGCCAGCATCAGGACGCCGAAGACAAACAACGGGAGTGACCAGCGCCGCAACAGAGGCGGCGGCACCTGGGCCACGGCGATCATCACCACGAAGGCCAGGGCAAGCCGCACCATCTGACGCTCGACCTGCCCGGTCGACTGGTCCGTGGCGCTGTAGAGGATCGCCAGGCCGGCGGCGCACAGCAAGAGCAAACCGACCAGCAGCGGCAGGTCCAGATGCAGCCGCGCCAGCGGCCCGGCCACGACCGCCCCCGGCGCGCCGTCAAGACCGGAGACGGGCCGGTTAGTCGCCATCGGCCTCGTCCTCCTGCTCCGAGAGGCCCTCGGCATCGACCGTCTTGCCCAGCAACCAGTTGTCCATGACCTGACGCGCGATGGGCGCCGCGACCGAACCACCATGGCCGCCGTTCTCGACGATGACGGCAACCGCGATCTGTGGATCTTCCACCGGGGCGAAGGCGATGAACAGGGCGTGGTCACGCATGCGCTCGGCCACCTGCGCCTCGTTGTAACGCTCGTTCTGACCGACGGAGAAGACCTGCGCGGTGCCCGTTTTCCCGGCGATCCGATAGTCCGGACTGCGGATGCGTCGGGCCGTGCCCCGGTCCCCTTCCACCACCTCGGTCATCGATTCGACCACGTTCTGCCAGTGCCAGGCGTTCTCCACCGGGACGTGGCGAGTGGTCGGCGTGGTGGGCTCGAGCGCCTCCTCTCCGGGCATACGGGTCGCGCTCACCAGACGCGGCACGATGTAGGTGCCGTGATTGGCCATGGCCGCCGTCGCCGCGGCAAGCTGCAGTGGGGTGGCCAGGAACGAGCCCTGACCGATGCCGACGATCAGGGTCTCGCCCGGGTACCAGGGCTGCTTGCGCACGCGTTCCTTCCATTGCGCGGAGGGCAACAGCCCGCCCTGCTCGCCGGCGATATCGGCACCGGTGCGTTGACCAAAGCCGAACTCGCCGAGGAACGCGTTGAGCCCGTCGATCCCCATGTCGTGAGCCAGCCGGTAGAAATAGACATCGCACGACTGCACGATCGCATCCTGCATCGACACCGTGCCATGCCCGCCGCGGCGCCAGCAGCGGTACTTGTGACTCTGACCCGGAAGCTGATAATAACCGCCGCAGAACTTGCCCTCGGTGAAGCTGACGTGGCCGGTTGCCAGTCCGCCCAGCGCCACGAAGGGCTTGATCGTGGACCCCGGCGGGTACTGCCCGCGGATGGCGCGGTTATACAACGGCTTGTCGATGGAATCGCGCAGCTGTGCGTAGTCGGCGACACCGATTCCACCAACGAACGGGTTGGGGTCGAAGCTCGGCGAGCTGACCAGCGCGAGCACCCCGCCCGTGTGCGGATCGATGGCCACCACCGCGCCGCGGTTCTTTCCCAGCGCCAGGGTCGCCGCGCGCTGCAGCCCGATGTCCAGGAACAGATGCAGGTCGCGGCCCGGCACCGGGGGCGTCTCGTCGACCGTGCGCAGCACCCTCCCCCGCGCATTGACCTCGACCTGCTCGAACCCGACATGCCCATGCAGGTCCCGCTCATGGGCCTTCTCGACGCCGACCTTGCCGATATGGCTCGTGCCCGCGTAGTCGGACACGTCGATGACCTCCATCTCCTGCTCATTGATGCGCCCAACGTAACCGAGCACATGGGCCGTGTACTCCCCGGCCGGATACCAGCGCTGCATCCCGGCGTAGATGTCGACCCCCGGGAAACGATGGCTCTTGACCGCAAATCGCGCCCGCTCGACCTCGTTCAGATCAAGCCGGATCGGCACCCCTTCGAAGCGCCGGCGCTGTGGAAGCAGGCGTTCGAAGCGCTTGCGGTCATGTTCCGTGATGGGCAGGATCTCGCCGAGCGCGTCGATGGTCGCGGCCAGATCGGCGGTCTTTTCCGGCGTGATTTCCAACGCGTAGGACGGCAGATTCTCGGCCAGCAGCATCCCGTTTCGGTCGTAGATCAGGCCGCGAGTGGGCGCCAGCGGCTGCACCTTGATCCGGTTGTCTTGCGACAGGGTGCTGAAGTGCTCGTGGTCGTACACCTGCAGATGCACCAGCCGTGCAACCACGAGCAGTAACGCGCCGAGCACCAGCAGCACGGCGAAGAGCGCCCGCACCGCAAACAGCCGGCCCTCGTTACGGTGGTCATTGAAGCTCGAGTCGATCATCACACAAGAAGCTGGTGGGCGCCCGACAGGTCAGGCGGCATTGCCGAAGGACAGGGACAGGCCTGCCCCCGGCCGGCCAATCGCCCCGATGCATGGCGTTTCGCGCATCCCGGGGACGGTCTCACGCGACCCGGAAACGCTGCGCAACATCGCGCAGCAACGCCGACAACCAAGGCCAGAGCAGCAGACCGACGAACGTCGGCAGCCAATAGCCCAGGGTCGGGGTGGGCTGACCGGCGGCGCCCATCACCCAGAGCCCGAGCAGACGCTCCACGACCAGGAGCAGCCAGACCGAGAACGCCTGCTGCCAAGGCGGGAAAGGCAGGATGCGCCGGTGCAGCTCGATGGCCAGAAAGGCGACCACGGAAAGACTCAGCGCATGCTGGCCCAACAATGCTCCGGACAGGACGTCGAGTACGAGGCCCATACCGAATGCCCAGAACACGCCGACGCGGCGCGGCAGCGTCAGCGACCAGAAGATCAGCACCAGGGCACCCCATTGGGGTCGATAGTTCTGGGCCTCGTCGGGCATCGGCAGAATGGTCAGGAACGCCGCGATCGACAAGGTTGCCACGATGACGACCGTACCGGGCGGGGCGCCGATCTTCAACGCTCCGCCCTCGGAGCGCTCGGGCTCATGGCCGTCGTGGTGCCCACCTCGCCGCCCTGGATGGCCGCGCGAGGCCCCCCGGACACGCAAGCGGCCGCCGTTCCAGTCCGGCGCAGCCAGGGGTCACCCACCGGTGGGGCCAGGGTCCAGACGAGCAGCACCTCGTGACTGCGATCCAGGCGCGCGGTCGGCTCGGCCGTGACGATCGCAAACTGGCTACGCGGCTCGAAACCGACCTCGGTCACCCGGGCCACCGGGTAACCCGGGGGAAACACGCCGCCGAGCCCCGAGGTGACCAGCAGGTCGCCAACCCGGATGTCGGCGTTTTCCGGCAGATGCGGCAGACGCAGCCGGTTGACCAGGCCGGTGCCGTTGGCGACGGTGCGCAGGCCGTTTCGGTTCACCTGCACGGGCAGGGAGTGGGATGCATCGGTGATCAGCAGCACCGTCGAGGTCAGCGGATTGGTGCTGATGACCTGTCCCATCACCGCGTCAGCATCGAGCACCGGCTGACCCACAAAGACCCCCGAGGTCGATCCCTTGTCCACCAGCACCTGCTGATGATAGGGATCCAGATCGACCTGCAGCAACTCGGCGATCAGCACCCGCTCGCCCACGTCGAACGACGACCCGAGCAGATCGCGCAGGCGCCGATTCTCGATCTCCAGCGCTGCGAATGTCTGCATGCGCCCCTTGAGCTTGAGATTTTCCTGTTCCAACAACGCATTGCGCTCGCGCAGGTCCGCCTCGTCCGCCAGGCGGCCATCCACGGCACGCGACAACCGGCTCGGCAACGCCGCCAGATACTGCATCGGATAGAGCGCCACCGCCAGCGACGAGCGCAGAAACTCCAGGTGGTGGTTACGGCTGTCGTCCACCATCAGCGCGAGCGACAGGACCACCGCAATCGCCAGGCGAAACGCCGGAGAAGGTCCGTGAACGAACAGGGGTTTGATGGCCCTTCACCTCCGCGCCTGCCGCCAGCGCTCGCGACGGCCGCTGCCGTCAGCCGCAACCGCCGGGATCGACGCTACTCGGCCGAGAACAGGTCCAGCCCACGCTGGTCGATGAGCTCAAGCGCCTTGCCGCCCCCGCGCGCGACGCAGGTCAGCGGGTCCTCGGCGATCACCACCGGCAATCCCGTCTCCTCGGCGATCAGCCGGTCGATGTCACGCAACAGCGCGCCGCCCCCGGTGAGCACGATGCCGCGCTCGGCGACGTCGGAACCCAGCTCCGGGGGCGTCTGCTCCAGCGCGCTGCGAACCGCTCCGACGATGGCCATCAGCGGTTCCTGCAGGGCCTCGAGGATCTCGTTGCTGTTGAGCGTGAAGCTGCGCGGCATGCCCTCGGCGAGATTGCGCCCCTTCACCTCGATCTCGAGCACATCGGTCCCCGGGAAGGCCGAACCGATCGCGTGCTTGATCCGCTCGGCGGTCGCCTCGCCGATGAAGGTCCCGTAATTGCGCCGGACGTAATTGATGATCGAGTCGTCAAAGGTGTCGCCACCAATCCGGGCGGAATTGGAGAACACGATGCCATTCAGCGAGATGATCGCAACCTCCGAGGTGCCACCGCCAATGTCCAGCACCATTGATCCCCGCGCCTGATCCACCGGCAGCCCCGCGCCGATGGCCGCCGCCATCGGCTCGTCGATCAGAAAGACCTCGCGCGCGCCGGCCCCTGCCGCCGACTCCTTGATCGCACGCCGCTCCACCTGGGTCGAGCCACAGGGCACGCAGACCAGCACGCGCGGGCTCGGCCGGATCACGCGGCTCTCATGGACCTTGTGGATGAAATACTGGAGCATCTTCTCGGTGACGGTGAAGTCGGCAATGACCCCGTCCTTCAACGGCCGGATCGCGGTGATGTTCTGCGGCGTGCGGCCAAGCATCAGCTTGGCCTCCTCACCGACGGCGGCGACCGATTTGCGTCCCGCGTTTGGCTCCTGGCGAATCGCCACCACCGATGGCTCGTTCAGCACGATGCCCTGACCACGTGTATAGATCAGCGTGTTCGCGGTCCCGAGATCGATCGACAGATCGTTCGAGAACATCCCTCGGATGCGTCTGAGAAACATCGGCTGCGTACCTTAAGAGAGTATTTTAGTAAAAATGAAATAGCTGGCGGCGCGGCTGGACGCGAATCAGTGCGCCCGTACCGATCGAGCCAACCACGACCGCGCCTTCGCGGCGGCGCCATAGCACGACCTGCGACGGCGCAGGAAGTCGGTCCCGGGGCCGCCCGCAAACGACGGTTCAAGGAGTTGGGGAGGGACGCCGCCCCTGGCCTGAGCCGGACACGCACCAGGCGCGTCGGCGGCCACCCGCGCGGCACCATATCTGTCAAGCCGGACACCCGGCGGCACGGCCGCCGTTCCCATGAAATGCGCGCCCGCTAATCTAGCAACGCGCAGGGCGAACGGCAAGGCGGCCGATTGACCAACGGGCGCCAGAACGCGATCCCGGCATGACCAAGCCACAGGCATTGTGATAGTTTTTCCGGATTGCCCAATTGTCGCTCAGGACCCATCCACCCATGTCATTGGACGCAACCGCGGTCGAGAAGATCGCCCACCTGGCTCGGCTGACCATCGCCGATCAGGCACTCGAAGGCTATGCCACCGAGCTGAGCCGTATCCTGGACCTCGTCGAGCAGATGAGCACCGTCGACACCAACGATGTCGAGCCCATGGCGCATCCTCTGCACATGGCGCAGCGCCTTCGCCCCGACCGCGCCGTGGAGCCGGACCAGCGCGATGGGCTCCAGCGCCTCGCACCGCTCACGGAAAACGGCCTCTACCTCGTCCCCAGGGTGATCGAATAGGCATTCGACCCGCGGGGGGTCCCCGGCGGCCAGACCCGATTGCGCCCCGGTGACGAACACCCCAGCCCAACAACGTCCTTCGCCGCGCCCCGGCAACCGACGCGTGCCAAGCGCCACCCGGCACAGGAACCCGATCCCATGCACGACCAGACCATCGCCGAGCTCGCCGCCGGCCTGCGCGCCAAAACCTTCTCGAGCCGCGAGCTCACGCGGCATTTTCTCGACCGTATCGGGGCCCATGACGCACGCCTCAACAGCTTCGTCACCGTCACCGCGGAGCAGGCGCTGGCCGCCGCCGACGAGGCCGACCGGAGGCTCGCCGACGGGCGCGGCGGGCCGCTCACCGGCATCCCGATCGCACACAAGGACATCTTCTGCACCGAGGGTGTGAAGACGAGCTGCGGCTCGCGCATGCTCGACAACTTCATCGCCCCGTACGATGCCACGGTGGTGCAGCGGCTGGAGCAGGCCGGCGTGGTCATGCTCGGCAAGACCAACATGGACGAGTTCGCGATGGGCTCATCCAACGAGACCAGCTTCTATGGCCCGGTCCGGAACCCCTGGGATCTGGAGCGTGTCCCCGGTGGCTCCTCCGGCGGCTCGGCCGCCGCGGTCGCGGCGCGACTTTGCTGTGCCGCCACCGGTACGGATACCGGCGGGTCGATCCGCCAGCCGGCCGCCTTCTGCGGAATCACCGGCATCAAGCCCACGTACGGCCGCTGCTCGCGCTGGGGGATGATCGCCTTCGCCTCCAGCCTCGACCAGGCCGGCGTCATGGCCCGCTCGGCGGCCGATGCGGCCCCGCTGCTGCAGGCCATGGCCGGCTTCGACCCGCGCGATTCCACCAGTGCCGACGAACCGGTGCCGGACTACCCGGGCCAACTCGACGCGGACATCACCGGACTGCGGATCGGGTTACCGAAGGAGTACTTCAGCGATGGCCTGGATGCAGGTGTCGCCGCGGCGGTGGATGGCGCGATCAAGGCCTATGAATCGCTTGGGGCCAGGGTCAGTGAGATCAGCCTGCCCAACAGCCCACTGTCGGTCCCGGTCTACTATGTGGTCGCACCGGCAGAGTGTTCGTCAAATCTCGCCCGTTTCGACGGCGTGCGCTACGGGCATCGCTGCAGCGACCCGAAAGACCTCGAAGACCTGTACAAGCGCAGCCGTGCGGAGGGGTTTGGCGCCGAGGTCCAGCGCCGCATCATGGTCGGCACCTATGCGCTATCGGCCGGCTACTACGACGCCTACTATCTCAAGGCACAGCAGATCCGCCATCTGATCAGCGACGACTTCCGCCGCGCGTTCGAGCAGGTCGACGTCATCATGGGACCAACGGCGCCGAGCACCGCGTTCGCACTCGGCGCCAAGACCGACGACCCGGTCGCCATGTATCTCAACGACATCTACACCATCGCCACCAACCTCGCCGGCCTGCCGGGGATGTCGATCCCCGTCGCCCCGGTCAACGGCCTGCCGGCCGGGTTGCAGCTCATCGGCAACTACTTCCAGGAAGGTCGGCTGCTGAACATCGCCCACCGATTACAGCAGTCTACCGACTGGCACCTGGCCGCCCCGGCCGGATTTGCCTGACGGGCCCAATTCGGGCGCTGTCCCGGCCTGATCGTCCAAGGCGGTCAGGAAAGGCTTCGGATGGGGCGGCCCGCTCCAGCCATGGACGCCACTGGCTCGCGATCCCTAGGGAGCAATGCCGCGATCACGCCGTTGCTGACCGATCGCCCGCACCGCGGCTGCCGTGCCACCCATGGCCGGTCCGGGAAAGGCATCAGCCGGGGTATCCCACGCTCAGTGCTCGCACTTCTCCAGCTTTTCCCGCGCGCCAGGCAGCACGGAGATCAGGAAGGTGGATACCAGCACGATGGGGGCCAGGATGAGCAGGACCAGCGCGAAGAACAGCGTAATCTGTTGCAGGTGAAGCATGTCGGGTACCACATGGCGGGCCGCCAGAAACAGCAGCATCGCGCCGACGAAAAAGATCGCCGAGACGACAACGCCATCGCGCATGGTGCGGCAGCCAAGGATGAGCAGTCGATGGGCCATGTATGGGCTCCTCACAGATTGATCCGCCGGGCACCGCCGACGGTCCCGCCTAATGGTTCGTTCTGCCGCCACAGGCTAGCACAAACGCGACGCGGCGGCCCCCACGCCGCGCCAACGCGGTGCCCCGGCCCGGGGGCCGCCCATGAAGCGCTCCGGCGTGCCGCGCGGCCGGGGACGGACGGCCGCCTGTGACCCGGATGGGGGTCCCGTCAACCCTCGCCCCGCGGGGGCTTGGCCTCCGCCTTACCAGGCTGCACAAACCCAGCGTTGAACAGCTTCTGCCACATCTCCATGCCCGCCAGACTATTGCTGAGGAACGGCTGAAACAGCTTCAGCGGATCATAGCCCTCGGCGCCGGCAACCATCCGTTCGCGGATATCGTCCATCAGTTGGCGCTGGAAAGCATCCACGTCTGGCAGTCCCATCAGCTTGCGCATCTCCTCGGGGGAGATGTCGATATCGATCTTGATGTTCATCAGTAGCGTGCCTCAACGACGTCATTTTCACCACACTGGTTCATGAAATACCCCGTTTCCGGGTGTTGGCTCGGCCAATCCATGGCCACGCACCCGTGGGTCCGCTTGGTCGTCGCGGCGGGAACGGCGCGCAAGACCCCCAGGCCCCGGACAAGGCATTCCGGCGCATCAGTGCCTGCTCGAACGCGGCGGAATATCCCGTGGCACCGGTTCGTCGACGACCAGTCCTCGGCGCACCCGCCTGCCAAGCAACACACAGGCGCGGTCGAAGGCCTGCTCCGCCTCACGCGCGTGCCATTCCCAATCGAGCGGCGCGGCGTTGGTGCGCAGTTGCCAGTGCCCGGTCGTCACGATCGCACCGATGCGGATCTCCACGGCCCAGTCGTGCCAACCGGCCTCGGCGTCCTCCTCGTCGGCGAACTCCTGCTCCACCAGCCGTACCGAGCTCGCACCGGAGTCGTCCATCGCAATCAGGCTGGAAAGCACCACATCTTCCTGCACACAGCTCTGCCAGCCGGTGTGTACCGCCGAGGCGTTCTCCATCAGGGCATGGACCAACAGTTCCGGGGTCAGGCTGATGGTCATCGGGCTGTCCCAGTCCGGATCTGGTGCGTCGTCAATGTCAGTCGTCATCTTCTCTTGGTACTCTCGGGTCGATCCACGGCTCGGAACCCGGCCGCAGTTGGTACAGTGCAGGTCAGCAGCCACAAAATGCCGCTACAGGGCGTTTCCCGTCCGGGCCCCGGAGGGCCCGGCACTTGGCAAGTCGCGCCTCGCCAAGTGCGAGCTCACCCAATGCCGGGAGGGCATTCGATCAGCGCCTTGCTAGCTTAACCCCGAGGATGAGGCCATGTCCGTATTGTTGGAGCTGAGTATCTTCCCCCTGGACCAGGGTGAGCACCTCAGCGCATTCGTTGCACCCGTGGTGGAGATGATCGCGCATACCGGCCACGAATATCGGCTCACGGCCATGGGGACCATCGTCGAGACCGGCACGCTGCGCGAGGCGTTGGCGCTGATCGAGCGCGCCCACGGCGTGCTCGAGACAGCTGGCTGCCGCCGGGTCTACGCCACGGCCAAGCTCGACATCCGCGACGCACCGCGGGGGCGGCTGCAGACCAAGGTCGCCTCGGTCGAGGCGCGGCTCGATAGCGGGGCACCGCTGTGAAGGTCGCGGTCTTTTCCGATGTACAGGGTAACCTGCCGGCCCTGGAGGAGCTGGTGGAGAGGATTCAGGCATGGCAGCCCGAGTTGGTCGTCATGGCGGGAGACCTGATCAATCGGGGTCCCGACAGCCTCCGCTGCCTGGAGTGTTTCGATCAGATGCGCCGCGAACGGGGCTGGTTACCGGTACTCGGCAATCATGAGGTCTGGGTACTGCGCTGCGGACGCGAGGCGCCGCGCTCGGAAGGCGAGCGTCAGATGCGCATCTTCACCGACTTTGCCTGGCGCCAGGTGGCACCCCGTGCCAAGGCGCTGCAGAACTGGCCGGACCACCTCTGTCTGCACCCACCCGGATCGCCGGACTGGCTCCACGTGACCCATGGCTCCATGGCGGGAAACCGCGACGGGATCACCGCCAGCGTCCCCGACGAGGCGTTGATCGGAAAGGTCCCCGAGGGCGCGGCGTTGTTCGTCACCGGGCATACCCATAAGCCCTTGATACGGCACGCGCTGGGGATGGATATCGTGAACGTCGGCTCGGCGGGCTCGCCATTCGATGGCGACGTTCGCGGAAGTTGGGGCCAGCTTACCTACCTCGGGGGCCGCTGGCACAGCCACATCGAGCGTTTTCAGTACGATCGCCGACGCGCCGAGCGCGACTTTCACGACTCCGGGTTCCTGGACCAGGGGGGCCCACTCGCCCGACTGGTCTTCACCGAATGGAAACAGGCGCGGCTCTTGATGTCCGGCTGGCGACGCCGTTACGAGGCCGCGGTGTTGGCCGGCGAGGTTCCGCTTCAGCGCACGGTCGACGAATACCTCGCCGGGTTGGCCTGATTCATCTCCCGTGCGTCGCCGAAGCGCCGTGCCGGGCCATGACGGCGCCGACCCGGCGCCCGATCGACGGGCTACCAATACCACTCGTGCCGAGCAAGGCCACGCCCCACCAGGGTCATCAGACCGGAACCGAGGATCAGGCCCCAGAACACCATCGCGGCCCAGGGGCTCGTGACCAGCGCATCGGCGCCATATATCCCACCAACCAACAGAGCAAAACCGACAGCGATCGACAAACCAAGATTCAGCGGCAACATGCTCGTGCCCTCCATACAACATAACTGAGGGTAATATTAGTAGACGCTAATATTAAACACAAGTTTAAATTTGCTACTGAAACAATTTTTTTCATTTATCGCCAATGCGTTACAAACTGAAACATCCCTGTACCGCCGAAAAGCGAGGTTTAGCGCGGGGACACGGACATCGGCCGGGCGTGTCTTTTCCCCGCTACAGGTCCCGCCGCGAACGCCCCCGGGGCGGCGCGTGGGGACTGGCCGCGAGCCGGACCGGGACCCTGGCCCCGTCTAGCCGTATACAGGCCTGGCTCCCGGTACAAGACCCGCGATTTTCACGGGGGACAGACGCTGAGGTTCTCGGTCCGAGAGACAGGGGATTGCGGCCTTTCTCATGGACAGGTCTGCCGCTCACATCCACTCCGCTGCCGTTCTCCGTCGGCCTTGCAGCAGCGGTTTGGCTACCGATACACCGCCCGAGGCGGCTGTGAATTTGTGGGGATACCTCAGGGACAGACGGCGATTTCGCGCATCCCGCCGCCCCCACGCTCAAGAGAGACGCTGAACACCGATGGAACATCAACCCGACTGTCTTCACCGATTCGTCTTCGACGCACTGGGCGTGCGCGGTGAGCTGGTCACGCTCGACGCCTCCTGGCGCGCCGTGCTGGCACGACACCCCTATCCCGCATCCGTGCGCCGGCCACTGGGCGAGGCCCTTGCGTCCACCCTGCTGCTGGCCGCCACGCTGAAGTTCGAGGGGGCACTGATCCTGCAAGCACAGGGCGAGGGACCGATCCGGACCCTGGTCGCGCAGGCCACCCACGGGCGCACCATTCGCGGCCTCGCGCGCTGGCACGGCGACATGCCCGACGACGCCGATCCACCGCGGGAGCTGCAACAGCTCTTCGGCGATGGCCGCCTGGTCCTGACGCTCGAGCCGGCCGACGGCGAGCGCTATCAGGGCATCGTGCCTTTGCAGGGCGAGAGCCTCGGCGCGGCCATCGAGGCCTATTTCGCCAGCTCCGAGCAACTGCCGACGCGGTTGTGGCTCGCGGTGGACGAGGCGCACGCGACCGGGTTGATGCTGCAGCGGATGCCCAGCGCGGACGTCGACGACGACGCCTGGAACCGAACCACGCTGCTCGCCGACACCGTGGACGAACGGGAACTGTTGACCCTGCCTGCCCAGACGCTGCTGCAGCGCCTGTTCCACGAGGAGGACCTGCGGCTGTTCGAGCCCGAACCCGTGGCATTCCGCTGCGGTTGCTCGCGCGCGCGCATCGCCGAGACCCTGCGCGCCCTCGGCCGCGACGAGGTCGACGCGATCATCGGCGAGCAGGGCAGCGTCGACGTCACCTGCGAGTTCTGCAACCGCGACTATCGCTTCGACCTGGTCGACGCGCGAGAGCTGTTCACCGACGCGGTGCCCAGTCCCGCGCCAGCCACACAGCAGTAACCCTGGCGGCATCACATGACGCCCGCCGCGGGCGCCGTTAGAATTCCCTGTTCAGGGGGGCTGAATATTTCGAGGTCCCCTTCGCGCGCTTCTCAAGGAGACAGCATGTCGGTCACGCTCTATCACAACCCACGATGCAGCAAGTCGCGAGCCGCGCTGCAGCTGATCCAGTCGCAGGGCATCACGCCCGAGGTCGTCGAATACCTGAAGCAGCCACCGGATGCGGCGACACTGACCGGGTTGCTCGAGATGCTCGGCATGCAGCCGCGCGAGTTGATGCGCACGAAGGAGCCGGAGTATCGCGCCCTGGGTCTCGACGACCCGGCCCTGTCACGCGAGGCGCTGATCCAGGCCATGGTCGAGCATCCCTGTCTGATCGAACGCCCCATTGTCGTCAGCGGCCCTCGGGCCGTCCTCGGGCGTCCACCCGAGCGCGTCGCCGACATCCTCTGACCGGCCGCGGTCACAACCCCGGCACCCAACCGCCAACCACGGCATACCCGGACCCATGAGCTACGTCCTGATTCTCTACTACAGCCGCCATGGCGCCACCGCCGAGATGGCACGCCTGGTTGCCCGTGGCGTGGAGGAGGCCGGCACGGAGGCGCGCGTGCGTACAGTGCCATCGGTCTCCACCGTTTGCGAGGCGGCCGAAGACAGCATCCCGAGCACCGGCGCCCCCTACGCCGACCTGACCGACCTTCGCGGCTGCAGCGGACTGGCGCTCGGCAGTCCGACGCGCTTCGGCAACATGGCGGCGCCGATGAAGTATTTCCTCGACGGCACATCCTCGCTCTGGCTCAAGGGTGCGTTGGCCGGCAAGCCCGCGGGCGTGTTCACGTCCACGTCCAGCCTGCACGGTGGCCAGGAAACGACCCTGTTGTCGATGATGTTGCCGCTGCTGCATCACGGCATGCTGGTCCTGGGCCTGCCCTACACCGAAACGGACCTGATCCACACCCGCAGCGGTGGGACGCCCTACGGCCCATCCCACCTCGCGGGCATCGGCAACGACGCGCCCATCACCGACGAAGAGCGCCGGCTATGCCAGGCACTGGGGCGGCGGCTGGCACGGGCCGCCGCCGCGCTGGCACCTTAGGGCGGCGCGGTGGCAGCGCCGGTAGAGCAACTCGCCCTCGCGCTGCGGTTGCCCGCCCGAGCCGGTTTCGACACCTATACCCCGGGTGATAACGCCGAGGCGCTCGCCGCCGCGATCGCTTGGTCGCGGGCCTCCGGCGACCCCTATCTCTTTATCCACGGTGAATGCGGTACCGGCAAGACCCACCTGCTCTGCGCCGCCTGCGACCAGGCCGCGGCACGGGGTGATCAGGTCCTCTACCTGCCGCTGGCCAACCCGGCGCTCGAGCCGCTCGTGATGGAAGACCTCGAGAAACTGGACGCCGTCGCGATCGACGATCTGCACCAGATCGCCGGCAGCCCAGGCTGGGAGGCAGGCCTGTTCGCCCTCTACAACCGGTTGCGCGAGTCAGGCGGCCGTCTTCTGGCGGCCGCCCGAGCGCCACCACCGGCACTCCCGCTGGGCCTGCCGGACCTGCAATCGCGCCTGAGCGCCGGCCCCGCCTATGCGCTGAAGCCCCTCGACGACACCGGACGCGCGGCGCTGCTCGAGCGCGGTGCCGCGGAAAGGGGCCTGATGCTCAGTCGCGCGGAGGTCAGCTATATACTCAGCCGCTGTCCGCGCGAGCCGGCCTGGCTGTTGCGGTTCCTCGACGACATCGATCAGGCGAGCCTGGCCGAGCAGCGTCAGCCCAGTATTCCCTTCATCAGCCGGCTGCTCGGGGCACGGCAATGACGGGGTTAGGGAGATGCTGATCAAATGCCATCCTGGCATTCGATCAGCTCGCGAGCCGAAAACGCGGTTTCCGGCTCGCTCCATCTGCAGTCACTTAGGTGACTGAAGATGCCGGGCCTTCCATGGCCCGGGCGGGAAACGTGATAAATCAGCGTTTCCCCTAGACACGCACGCGCGGGTCCTCAACCTGCTCGATGGGCACGGTCCGGCGGATCACCCACTTCGTGAGCTCCAGCACCGGGACGATGCTGAAGGCGGCAGCCAGAACCAGCAGCCAGTCCTCCCATGGCAGGTGGTAGGTGCCGAAGGCCGCGGACATCACCGGCACATAGACGATCACCAGCAGCAGCAGCATCTCCCAGGCGATCGCGATGTTCAGCCAGCGGTTGGCGAACGGCCGGTCCAGCACCGAGCGGCGATCGGAGCGGAAGTTGTATGCCTTGAAGAACTGGATCAGCACCAGCGAGATGAAGGTCATGGTCATGGCATGCATCAGCGCCCGCTCCGGACCCAGCCCCAGCGCCTCGCCATTGTCGAGCTCCCACACGAACAACGACACATTGACGAGGGTGGACCAGACGCCCCCCACCAGCATCAGGACGACCACCGGGCGGGTGAAAATACCAGCGCGGGGGTCGCGTGGCGGACGCCGCATCAGGTCATCCTCGGGCGGGTCGAAGGCCAGCGCCAGAGCCGGCAGGCCATCGGTGGCGAGGTTGACGTAGAGGATCTGCACCGCGCTGAGCGGCAGCGGCAGTCCGGCCAGCGTTGCCACCGCCATCAGTCCGATCTCGCCGATGTTGGACGAGAGCAGGTACATCAGATATTTCTTGATGTTCGAGAAGATGCCGCGGCCCTCCTCGACGGCCCCGACGATGCTGGCGAAGTTGTCGTCGGTCAGGGTCATGTCGGCGGCCTCGCGACTGACGTCGGTGCCAGTCACGCCCATGGCCACGCCGATGTCCGCCTTCTTCAGCGCCGGGGCGTCATTGACGCCATCGCCTGTCATCGCGCAGACACGCCCCCGGCGCTGGAAGGCCGTGACCACCCGCAGCTTGTGCTCCGGCGACACGCGGGCGTAGACCTCGATCTCCTCGACCTGCGCCTCGAGCTGCGCGTCGCTCATCGCGTCGAGCTCACGACCAACCACGACCCGCCCGGTACGCAGGATGCCGAGCTCGCGGGCGATGGCTCGCGCCGTCTCGGGGTGATCGCCGGTGATCATGACCGCGCGCACGCCGGCGCGCTCACACTCGGCAATGGCCTCCTTCGCCTCGCCTCGTGGCGGGTCGATCATGCCGGCCAGGCCAAGGAAGACCATGCCCTGCTCGGCGTCGGCCTTGCCCGTGACGCCGCGCTTCTCACCAACGGCCAGTACCCGCAGCGCCTGCTGGGCCATGGCCTCGGCCGCCGCGGAGATCCGCGCGCGGCCCGCATCGTCGAGCGCCACGGTACCCTCGCCGGTGAGCTGGCGATCGCACGCGGCCACGATGACCTCGGCGGCGCCCTTGGCGTAGGCCACGGTTTCCGCCCCCGCCCCCCTGTCCTCGCGGTGCAGCGTCGTCATGCGTTTGCGCTCGGAGCTGAAGGGGATCTCGTCGACCCGGGGCGCATCGGCCTCCAGCGCCCGCTTGACCAGTCCCGCCTTGGCGGCAGCCACCACCAGCGCGCCTTCGGTCGGGTCGCCGTACAGGTGCCACGTGCCGTTCTCCTGCTCGAGGTGGGCGTCGCAGGACAGTGCCGCCGCGCGCAATAACTGCTGCACCAGCTCGCGCCGTGCCGGATCGTCGCCCGGAACCGTGAGCGCGCCTTCCGGGGCGTAGCCGCTGCCGGAGACGGTGGTCACCTGGCCATCGTTCCAGAGCTCGCGCAGCGTCATTTCGTCGCGGGTCAGGGTACCGGTCTTGTCAGAGCAGATCACCGAGGTGCTGCCGAGGGTCTCCACCGTGGGCAGGCGGCGCACCAGCGCATGACGCTTGACCATGCGCTGCACGCCGATGGCGAGCGAGATGGTGACCACCGCGGGCAGCGCCTCGGGCACGACCGCCACCGCCAGCGCGACACCAAAGATGAACATCTCGAGCGGCGGCGCGCCGCGCAGCACCCCGAGACCGGCGATCAGCACCACGACGATGCCGGCGGCAATGGCCAGCACCCGCCCCAGCTTGTCGAGGTTGCGCTGCAGGGGCGTGCGCACCGACTCGACCCCCGCCAGCATGCCGGTGACACGGCCGAATTCGGTGCCGAGGCCAGTGGCAACAACGATGCCGCGCCCACGCCCATAGGCAATATCGGTGCCGGAGAAGACGAGGTTGACGCGGTCACCGATTGGGAGACTCTCGTCGGCCAGGACCCCGGTCTGCTTGTCGACCGGGGCAGACTCCCCGGTCAGCGCCGCCTCGTTGACGCGCAGGTTCGCCATCTCAATCAGGCGGGCGTCCGCGGGCACCCGATCACCGGCTGCGAGCAACACGACATCCCCAGGGACCACCTCGCGCGAGGGAATGCTCTGCTCACGCCCGTCACGGATGACCCGGGCCAAGGGCGCGGCCATCCGTCGCAGGGCCTCCATCGCCCGCTCGGCGCGATATTCCTGCACGAAGCCGAGGATGATCGCGAACAACACGATCACCGCGATGACGAGCGATTCCAATACCTCGCCGAGCAGCGCGGAGATCGTCACCGCGATCAGCAGGATGATGATCAGCACGTTGCCGAACTGCGCCGCCAGGATCGACCAGGGTGAGACCACGTCGGCGCGGGGCAGCTCGTTGAACCCGTCGCGCGCAAGCCGCTCGGCGACCTCGTCGGCGCGCAGGCCGCGGTCGCTTGTCGCAAGGGCTTCGCGGGTCTCGTCGCAGGAACGGGCGTGCCAGGGTCGGGAGTCGTTCATCGATTGGCCTTTGCGCGGGGCACCGGCCCGAGCCGCCGGGCCGATGCCAGATAGAGTGTTCTGCCTATGCTAGCAAGGAGAGCGGTTGCGAGCGCTGACCGCGCGCAATCCGCACGGGGGCGCCCTGAAACAGGTAGACGCCCCCGCTATACTGCACGCTGGTGGGGCTGGCACCGATCTTCCCAGTCCGGCTAGGCGTCCGTCACGGGCGATCATTCGTAACGAACCAGCGCAACCAGACAACAGGAGTGACCATGGATATCGCCCAGGCCAACGAAGAGTTTGGTATTCCCGGCGTGCTCTCGATCGGCATTGGCAAGGGTGGGCTGCCGCTGATCTGCATTGACAACGCCTTCGCCCGCGCCGAGATCTGCGCCTATGCCGGCCAGATGCTGTCGTACCTGCCTGCCGGTGAGCCAGAGGACCTGCTGTTCGTCTCCCGCGACGCCTATTTCCAGCCCGGCAAGGCGATCAAGGGCGGCATCCCGCTGTGCTGGCCCTGGTTCGGACCAGACCCGGAGGCGCGCGGCCGCCCGGCGCACGGGTTTGTGCGAGATCGGCCCTGGAGCCTGTTGTCGACCGAGGCGATGGTCGACGGCACGACGCGGGTGCGCCTGGGCATCCGGGATGACGCCGAGACCCGCGCCCTCTGGCCGCTGTCGTTCAGCCTTGAGCTTGAGGTCACGGTCGGCGCCGAGCTGACCCTCGCGCTGATCAGCCACAATCCGGGCGAGCAGGCGATGACCATCACCCAGGCCCTGCACACCTATTTTCGCGTCGGGGACGTGCGCGCGGTGCGCGTCGAGGGCCTGTCCGGTCGCACCTATGTCGACAAGGTCGGCAGCGGCGGCGAGAGGCTGCAGGAAGGGCCGGTCACGGTCGCCGGCGAGGTCAACCGGATCTACCTCGACACCACTGGCGAGCTGATCATCGACGACCCGACACTGGGCCGGCGGATCCATATCACCCGCTCTGGCAGCCGCTCGGTCGTGGTCTGGAACCCCTGGATCGAGACCAGCGCGGCGATGGACGACCTGGCCGACGACGAGTACCCGCACATGCTGTGCGTCGAGACCACCAACGCGGCCCCGGGGGATCCGGTCAGCTTGCGGGCAGGCGGCGAATACCGGCTGGAGACCCGTTACAGGATCCAACGGGGCTAGGGAAGACCCGGCCTGTTCCATCACCCGGGCGACTGAACCTGGAGCGAACCGGAAACCGCGTTTTCGGTTCGCGAGCCGCTCCGAGGCCAGGACGGCGCTGGAGCGGGATCCGTCCCGGTTAACGCTGCGTCAAAGCCTCTCCCGTCCAGGCCACGGATGGCCCGCCGCGGTGCAGGTCGCGCCGCCGCGGACGCAATCGGGTCGTCGCCATGGATGCCTCATGCCAGCGGCGCCTCCCTCCCAGGGCGTCACAAGCGGTGGGACAGGTCGCGCAACGAAAAGCCGCGGCACGCGGGCAGGTCTCCGCGTGTCAGGCCGATCACCCCAAAGCGCTCACCCATCCGCGACGGCAGCACCAGCTGCTTGACGCCCGCGGCCAGCGCCATCGCCGCCACCGGATCAGCCACCGCCATGGCCTCGGCCATCAGGGTGTCGAGTCCGCAGCCGAGCAGGAAGCCCGCCTGGCTGGTGTAGCCGGCCAGCGAGAACCCAGCCTCGGCACCCGCATCCGCGAGGGCCGAGAAATCGACATGGGCGGTGATGTCCTGCAGACCGATATGGGCGTAAGGGTCGGCATGTGACCGATGCCGGACATGGCACATCAGCGTGCCCATCCCACGCCGAGGGTGGTAGAGTTCCGCGCGCGGGTAGCCGTAGTCGATGATCAGCGCGAGTCCCCGGGCCAGCGCGCTGGACAATGCGGCGACCCATGGCGCAAGCCGCAGATTGATCTCCGAGGCGTAGCCCGGCGCGACCGCCAGTCCCCGCGCCTGGAGCGCGCAAACGCCCGCCGCCAAGCCGGCCGAGCGCGGCACATCGACCCGCTCGGCCAACCCGTCCGCGGTCGGGACCACGTAGACCTCCTGTACGGCACCGTCATCCGAGATTCGGAAGCGGTGCACTGGCATCGCGTCCACGACCTCGTTGGCCAGCACGATACCGCGCAAGCCGGTCGGGAGGGTCGCGGGCCAGTCGACACGCGCCAACAGGTGCGGCACCCGCCGGGCGAGCAGCGCGCGCTGGCGCGCCTTCAGGTCCGGGCTGAGCTCCAGGATGCGATAGCGCGCGGGCAGCTGGCCGTGACGCTCGAGCGCCAACAGCACCTCGGCCGCCAGCGCGCCGGAACCGGCACCGAATTCCAGCACGTCGCCACCGCCGAGCGCGTCGAGCACCTCGGCGCACTGCGCGGCGATGCAGCGTCCGAACAGCGGTGAGATCTCCGGGGCGGTGGCGAAATCACCCGCCGCCCCCAGTTTCTCGGCACCAGCGACGTAGTAACCGAGCCCCGGGGCGTACAGGGCCAGCTCCATGAATCGATCGAACGGCAGGCACCCCCCCGCCGCGTCCGCCTCGCGCCGGATCAGCTCGGACAGCCGCAGGCTCGAGTCCGCGGAGGGGTCATCGACAGAAGAGATGGGCATGGGGAAACCGGGTGGCACGAGCGATGGTTTTGCGGCACCTTAGCGGAAACGCTCGCCGTGGAGAATCGCCCCCGTGCGCGCCAGGTCGAGATCCGAGGCGACAGGGCCCGATACCGGGCCCATCGCGAACCCGATCCTGCTGGCAAATCGTGCTGTTTGCGTCGCAATCATGGCCCATGACAGGGCCACTGCCACCCCGAACCGACCCACCAATCCGGAAAACCTACCCTTGGAATCACAACAGACAACGCTGAACGGCAGGCTCGCGCTGATCACCGGCGCCGCCCACCGCATTGGGGCCCAGATCGCGCGAACCCTGCACGCGCACGGCTGCGACCTCGTGCTCCACTATCGACACTCCGCCGATGCGGCCGAGGCCCTGGCGCAGCGTCTGCAGGGGCGGCGTCCCGACTCGGTGCGCTGCCTGCAAGCCGATCTGCTGGACACCAGGGCTCTGCCCGTGCTGATCGAGCGGGTCGAGGACTTTCGCGGGCGACTCGACATCCTGGTCAACAATGCCTCCAGTTTCTACCCGACGCCGCTGGGCGAGGCCACCGAGACACAATGGGAGGAGCTGATGGGGTCGAACCTGAAGGGGCCGTTCTTTCTGACCCAGGCCGCAGCGCCCTTGCTGCGTGCGGTCGGCGGGTGCGTCGTGAACCTGGTGGACATCCACGCCCAGCGCCCGCTCAAGGACCACCCGATCTACTCCATGGCCAAGGCCGGCAACGCGATGATGGTGAAGTCGCTGGCGCGTGAGCTCGGCCCCGAGGTCCGGGTCAATGGCATTGCGCCCGGCGCCATACTCTGGCCCGAGCAAGGGCTGAGCGACGACGCCAAACGTGAGATCCTGGCCCGAACGGCGTTGGCGCGCGCCGGTGCGCCAGCCGACATCGCGCGTACCCTGCTGTTTCTGGTGCGCGACGCCCCCTACATTACGGGCCAGATCATCGCCGTGGACGGCGGACGCACACTGCAGCAGTAACCCGAGGCCGCACCGATCAGCACCATGAGCAACCACGACAGGGGCAAGCGCCATCCGAGCGGCGACCACAGCTCACCCTACCCGGTCAGCCGCCTGGCACCCGCGTTCCATGCGCCGGACCTGGCCGAGGAGATCCGCCGCGCGGAGACCCTGCTCAGTGCCCGTAGCGGCGCCAAGCTGCGCGTCATCGCCGACCAGATCAAGTCGCTCCAAGCCGAGGCGCGCAAGGTGCTCGACGAGGCCCGTGACGAGCAGGCCCTGACCCACGCCCGCTGCGCCTTCAAACGCATCCCCGGGCACTGCTATCACCTCTACCGTAAGCCCGACGGCAGCACCTTCTTTTCGATGCTCTCGCCGGCGGACTGGCGCGGCAAGCCACCGGACGCCTTCGTCGGATCCTATCGGCTCGAGGCAGACCACTCATGGACCCCGGCCAAGCGCATCGGCGCCAGCGACGATACCGGTGAGCTGGTCGGGCAGCTGCTGCGCATCGGAGGGCTGCCTCCGACCAGCGGGGATTCAGGCTGACCGGGCCGGCTGCCCCGGGCGGCGCGCCAGAGCATATCGACACCAACCAAATCAGCGGGAGATTCACCATCCATGTGGGACGCACGCTACGCGGATGAGGAGTTCGTCTACGGCACCCGGCCAAACGACTTCCTCGCCGGGCACATCGCCGAGCTGCGCTCCGGGCGGGCCCTGTGCCTCGGCGAGGGCGAGGGCCGCAACGCGGTGTTTCTGGCCGAGCAGGGCTTCGACGTGACCGCGGTGGATGCCTCCAGCGTTGGCCTGGGCAAGGCACACCGGCTCGCCGGGGAGCGGGGCGTGGGGATCCGCACGGTGCACGCCGATCTCGCGGATTTCGAGATCGTCCCGGGGTACTGGGACCTGATCCTGTCCATCTTCTGCCACGTCCCGGCCGCATTGAGGGCCGACCTGCATCGGCGCGTCGTCGCCGGACTCGCGCCCGGTGGCGCCTTCCTGCTCGAGGCCTATACCCCGCGTCAAATCGCGATGAAGACCGGCGGCCCACCCGATCCCGCGCTGATGATGGAGCTGGCGACGCTGCGGCGCGAGCTCGATGGTCTGCAGCTCACGCTGGCCCAGGAGATCATCAGGCCGGTGCACGAGGGACGACTGCACTTCGGCGACGGCGCCGTGGTGCAGGTGATTGCGCTGCGGCCCGGACCGGCCCCGTGAGCACGCGCGCGCTCACCCGCCTGACCCTGGCCTTGTGCCTGTCCGTGTCGCTCGTGGCGGGGGGAGCGGCCGCGAACGAGCCGATACTGGGCTTCGACGTCGCGGGCCGGCCCGTCGGCAGGCTGGATCTTGCCGAGCTGTCCACCCGGCTCCACACCCGCGCGGTCGAGTTGTTCGATCCGCACTATATGAAACGAAAGCGCTTTCGGGCCTTCGCGCTGGCCGACGTGATGGGCGCGGGGTTCGGCGAATCCTGGCGCCACGCCCCCCATACCGAGGTCGTGTTTACCGCCCGCGACGGCTATCGCGCCGTCAGCGCGCGCGAGAAGGTCGCCGAGGCCGGCGGCTATCTCGCCTTTGCCGATCTCGATGCCGAGGGGGGCTGGGAGCCCCTGCCCGGCAACCGGACGGATCCGGGGCCATTCTATGTCGTCTGGCTCGGCGACGGGCAAGGCACGGCCCAGGGGTACCCCTGGCCCTGGCAGCTCGCGCAGATCTCCATGGTCCGGGTCGAGGATGCATTTCCGGCGGTGTTCCCGAATGGCGCGCCGGAAGACTCCTCCGTCCTGCGCGGCTACGGGCTCTTCAAGGACCGCTGCCTGCGCTGCCACGCGATGAACGAACAGGGCGGCAAGGTCGGTCCCGACCTCAATGCCCCGATGAGCGTGGTGGAATACCGATCACCAATGATGATCCGTGCATTCATTCGGCACCCCTCCCGCTATCGTCACACCCACATGCCGGATCACGAGGACCTCTCCGATCGGGATCTCGACGACCTGCTCGACTATTTCCGCCACCAGGCACGCCCGGTTCCAGCAACCCCGACACCAGACCCCGGAACCGGCGTCATCGACCCGGGAGGCCGCTGATTTCCGGCGCTTCCTTCCTCCCCGAAGACGGTTCAGCCTGACCAGGCCGGATGGTGGGTCGCACGCCGCATTCCCGCCCCCTTTTTTGTGATGTGCGTCGGCTTTCGAAAAAAAATCGGGCGGTTTCAGGTCAGATTAAGGTTGGGCAGGTAGCATCGGGCACGCGAAGCGCCGCAACCACCCACCATCCCCCGGTGTTCAGACGGCGCTCGCACAGAGCCGACCGCAGGACTGCGAGCGTGCGGGTCGGCTCTCGCCCGAGAAGTCTCCGAATGGACTCACGCCAGCGTCGGTCGTTCACGGCCGGCGCCGGGCACGTTCGCGACTAAAACTAAATGAATGTTAGGAGTGGAATCCATGACTCATCGGCACTCAACAGGGCGCGCGAGCTGGCACCTCCCGGCGGGCATCATGCTCGTCGGGTCCGTGCTGGTCTGGCCAGGCGTCAGCGCGGCAGCCGCGACCTGCACCATCGACCCCCAAGGCCCCATCAACGCGGGCGATACCGTCCAGTGGTCGGCCAGCCTAAGCCAGATCCAGGCAACGGGCCGTACCTACCGCTGGATCTTCGAGAACGGCGCTCCGCGCGCCAACATGCGACCCAGACCCCGGGTAAGCTACGACCAGCCCGGCACGTGGAACACCAGCCTCCAGGTCTCCGACGGCATTCGCACGGCCGACTGCGCCGCGACGATCGTCGTCAATGGCGGTGGCGGTGGCGGTGGCGGTGGCGGTGGCGGTGGCACGCCGCCAGACGTGTCCATCAACTCGACCAGCCAGAGCTGCGGCGATGCCGATGAGAGCGGCCAGATCGCCTGCCAGTACGAGCCCGTCCCGGAGCAGCCATTCACCGGCAACAGCGGTTACAGCCTTGTCGCCATCAACGATCTGGGCATGCACTGCGGCGACCTCGACACGCGCATCTCGAGCATCCTGCCGCCGTTTCAGGTGCTTCTCGCACAGGTCATCCAGAAAGGCGGCGAACCCAATATCCTCGGGCCAGGCCAGGCGAAGGTCTATTACTCGGCGGTCGCCAACCCCAACGACCCGATCCTCGCCAACGCCGACGCCTTCACCGGCCTGACGGCCAACGGCAGCGTCTACAAGACCAATTTCTGGGACTATCCGCTCCCGTCGGCCTCCTACGACGCCTTCTACCCGGCCACCAACCCGTTCACGGGCGACCCCATCACACCGCTGGTTGGCCCCCCCTTCAACGTCACCTTCGACGTCGGCCTGCCGGTGCCCAATGTCGAGGAGCTCTACATCGGCAGCGACGGCCAGGTCGGCGGTCCTGATACGGGCCTGTCGGCGGCGCAACAGGACATGCCGGGCATCCTCTCGCCCTATGACTACGCCACCGTGCTGTCGAACATGCCCCAGCAGGTGCACGAGCATCTGGGTGACAAGCCGTTCTTCATCGACTTCCCGTTCGGCTATGTTGCCAATGACGTGGACTGGTTCGAGGGCGCGGGGATCCCGTTCTCCGCCTACGACGACTTCGGCCGTGAAAATCCCTTCCCGCTGGTCCGTGTCCAGGCCACCGTCGACGGTAATCCGCCGAACGCGAACGCCAGCAACGTCGTGGCCACGGTGGATACGGTGCTGCCGATCTCCGGCGAGGCCAGTTGCCGGAACTGCCATGCCGACCCGATGGACGAGAACTTCACCGGCAGCCGCACCGACTACCCGACCCAGAAGCTGCTCACGGCCGGTCTGCCGGTCGCGGTCAGCGACGATGATCCCTTATTTCAACAGAACAAGGTGCCGGCCAACGTCGCCGTCGAATGGGCCACCGACATCAACGTCCTGCGCCTGCATGACCTCGATCACGGCGACAAGTATGTCGCCACACCCTGCACCGCCGCCCCCTGTGCCCCGGCGGTGTGCGACATCACGGCCAACGGCGGGCTTGGCAACGCAAACTGCCTGACCAACAAGGCCCTGGAACAGAATCAACCCGTGGTCTGCCAGGTCTGCCACTACACGCCGGCGCTCGACCTAGGCCAGTTCGGCCCGCAGGCCGGCGCGCCGGGGACGGCGGCGAATGGACGCAACCAGGTCGCGCATCAGAGTAACTCCCGGGTCATGCACAACCATCACAGCTCGCTGACCGATGACACCGGGGCGCCACTGCTGGACAACAACGGCGATCCGCTGTTCCCCGTCATCGAGCCACCGGTACAGGCCGCGAACGGCGCCATTACGAACCAGAGCGATCGCCTCGGGCAGTTGGCGGACTCCTGCTATCAGTGCCATCCAGGGAACAACATCCAGTGCCTGCGGGGCGCCATGTTCAGCGGTGACATGCTCTGCAGCGACTGCCATGGCAGCATGGCGGCGGTCGGCTCTGACTTCTCCAACGGCGTCTCGCCATCCAACCCGGGCGGCTTCCAGTTGGGTCTCGGCAACTTCTACGAGTACGCCAGCGCCCAGCCGCGGGTACCATGGGCGAACGAGCCCGGATGTGGCTCCTGCCATACCGGCGACGCGACCAGCAACGTGGTGACCAACAATAACGATGGCATCGCTCCCGCCGACGTCATCGTCAACGTGGCCGACAGCAATGGGAACGCGGACGGCATCCGGCTGCGGCAGGCGTACCGCGTCGGCGACAGCAAGGCCACACCGATCGTACCGGCCAACACCCGTTTCGCGGAGAACCCGATTCCGCAGGACTTCAACGGCTTCGCCAACCCTGGCGCCGCGACCATCCCAGGCAGCGACGGGGCCCGGAATCCCAAGCTCTACAGGGTCAGCACGGGCCACGGCGGTGTGATGTGTGAGGGTTGCCACGGCGCGACCCACGCCGAGTGGCCAAACGGGAACCCGAACGCCAACGACAACCTGGCGGCCACGCAGTTGCAGGGACACACCGGCAGCATCATCGAGTGCAGCACCTGTCACACCACCAGTCAGTTGCCGTCCGACACCCAGGACGGCCCCCATGGCATGCACCTCGTGAACGACACTCGGTTCTGGAAGGAGGCACACAAGGATGCGGCCAAGCGTGAGAATGGGCGCCCTGGCGGCGGTACCTGCGGTTCCTGCCACGGCGCCGACCACCTCGGTACCGTGCTCTCGCGTGCCCCCGTCGACCGCACTTGGCGCGTGGAGAGCCGGGATCGCACGGTCGCCGCCGGCGAGCCGGTCGCCTGCGATGTCTGCCACAGCCTCAGCAAGAGCTTCGACGACTGAGCATCGGCAGACGCGCACGCCCCGTCGGCAGACGGGGCGTGCGGCCGGGATTCCGGGCTGATGCCTTCTACGGATGGATGAGATCAGCCCCCCGGCACCGGCGATTCGAATTGAGCCGCAACCCCAGGCAACAGGGACGTTGCCGTTCCCCCATGAACCCCGCGGGACGACCCCGCGGGGCCCCTTTTTCCGCCGCCGCGCCACGCCCCCGAACGCGCGCTCCTGGACTCGGCCACGCGCAATGCGCGGCAGGACCCCGACCATGCCGATGCTTGAACAACCCGAAGGCCGGCGCCCGCATGCCCCCCCCCGCATCCTTGCGCTGATCTGCCTCGCGCTGTGCTCGGCGCCGCTCCCGGCGGACGAGCCATCGCCGGCGCCGGACACCGCGCCCGTTGCGCTCGGACTGCCCGACCTACAGGGCAGGAACCGAGAGCTCGCGGACTTCGGGGGCAAGGTGCTGCTGGTCAATTTCTGGGCGAGCTGGTGCGCGCCCTGTGTCGCGGAGATGGCGGGTCTGCAACGCCTTGCCGATGCCACGGGCGGGCAGCCGTTCGAGGTCATCGGGATAAACGTTGGCGAGACCAAGGGTCGGGCCAGGACCGCGGCCCAGCGCCTCGGCCTGAGGTTCACGGTGCTGCTCGACAACGATAGCGAGCGGTTCCGTCACTGGGGGGCATCCGTGTTGCCAACGACCTATCTGATCGACGGCCAGGGTCGCGTGCGTCAGGTCTGGCAGGGGCCGCTGGACTGGGATGGCATCGATGTCGAAACACTCCTGGCGGCGACTCTGACGGGCGAGCCCCCACCGATACCGGATCAATAAGGCCTGTCGTCATCGCACCGGGGACGCGCACCGGCACGGGCGATCGCAGGGCCCGTGCGGGTCGCTCCTCACCCGCGCGGCGTCGTTGCAGCAGCGCGATCCGCCTCTGCTATGATGCGCGCGCATACCCTATAACCGACTGACAAAGGAGAGGCAGAACGATGAAACCGACCACCCCACTGTGGATCATCCTGGCGGCCGGACTGGTGGGACCAGTCCTCGCCGAGGAGCCGCTGAAGATGGACAGCGACACCGCCCGCATCAACTACAGCCTGGGCTATCAGATTGGCGGCGACTTCAAGCGTCAGGGCATCGAGATGGACCCACGGGCGGTGGTGAAGGGTATCGAGGACGCCCTCTCCGGGGCCGAGCCGCTGATGGATACCCAGGCGATGCAGATCACCCTCATGGCGCTCAAACAGAAGATCATCGCCGACCAACAGGCAAAGGCCGCCGAGGCCAAGCGGCAGAAGATCGTCGCGGGCGAGCAGTTCCTGGAGGAGAACGCCAAACAGCCTGGCGTCGTTACCACCGAGAGCGGGCTCCAGTACCAGATCATCGAGCCGGGCACCGGGAGCAACCCGGGCCCGAGCGACCAGGTGACGGTGAACTACCGCGGCACGCTGATCGACGGCACCGAGTTCGACAGCTCGTATTCACGTGGCAGACCCGCCACCTTCCCGTTGAGCGGTGTCATCGAGGGCTGGACAGAGGGACTCCAGCTCGTGAAAGAGGGGGGCAAGATCAAGCTCTTCGTCCCGCAGCAGCTCGCCTACGGCGACCAGGGCCCGCTGGCGCAGCAGACCCTGATCTTCGATGTCGAGCTACTCTCCATCGGCGACCAGTCCAAGGCGCCGGCACCGGCCGAAGGCGAGCCGTCGGCAGGTCAATAGGGGCTGACACATCGGCTCCACGGAATACCGGGGCGCCGGGGTCTCCCGCGCCACCCGGATGCGCGCAACCTGGCACGCCCTGCCCGGGTTGACGACGATCAAGGAGCCGATCCGCACGCGAGGGCCAACATGGGGCCGTCGCCGGCGAGCGCCCAGCCCCGCCCGCGATCGAGGCGCGTCTGATGCGCGACGGGCGCGGGCAGCGATCACGCACCCCCGCCGCCGGCGCCCGTTTTTCGTCACCCTGGAGCTCACGCGATGCCCGAGATCCGCCTGTCCGCCGAGGCTCCCCCCCCCGTTGCCGACATCCCGGCCGAGCCGCCCCACACCGGGCCCATCATCCATCCCGGTGCTCGCGCTGGGGTTCCGACCCTTCTTTCTCGTCGCTGGCATCGCGGCCGTGCTCTCCATGCTGCTGTGGCTGGCGGTACTCTTCGGTGGTCTCACCCCCCCGGACTACCTTCCCGGAACCAACTGGCATGCCCACGAGATGTTGTTCGGATACGCGGCCGCGGTGATTGCCGGGTTCCTGCTGACGGCGACCCGAAACTGGAGCGGCATGCAGACCGCCAGCGGGGCCGCGCTCGGCGCGCTGGTCCTGCTCTGGCTGGCGGCGCGGGTCGCGCCCTGGCTCAACGCCCCGGCGCTGATGATCGCGCTGCTCGACGTCGCCTTCTTCCCTGCCCTGGCGTTCTCCCTGTGGCGCCCCCTTTGGCTCGGGCCAAATCCGTTCAACCGGCTCTTCCTTGCCGTGTTCGCGGGCCTCACGTTGGCATCCGTCCTGGTGAATCTCGACGGGGCCGGGTTCGTCCCGGGGCTGGCGCCGCGCGGGCAACGCCTGATGCTGGATCTGATCGTGCTGGTGATGTTGCTGGTGGGCGGACGCGTGATGCCATTCTTCACCAAGGCCGGTCTCGACCGGGCCGAGCCCGCCGTGCACCCGTGGCTCGAGCACCTCACCTTCGCGGCGGCACTGGCCATGCTGGCGATCCATCTGCTCCGGCCGGGTGACGGCATCGGCGCGGCGCTGGCCGTCGCCGTCGGCGCACTGCAGCTGGGCAGACTGGTCGGCTGGCACGATGCCCGGGTTTGGCAGACGCCGATGCTCGCCGTGCTCTTCGCTGGATTTCTCTGGCTCAGCGCTGGCCTGATCCTCGACGGCCTGGCAGCCTGGGGCATCGTGCCGGCCCCGGCCGCGCTACACGCGATCACGACCGGCGCCATCGGGGTGCTGACACTGGGTATGATGTCACGGGTGACGCTGGGTCACACCGGACGTGCGATGCAGGCCTCGAGGCTGACCGTGCTCGCATTTGTGCTGATCAACGCCGCCGCGGCATTGCGCGCTCTGGCACCGATGATCGAGCCGGGGCTCTACCGCGACTGGCTGCTTGGCGCAAGTGTCTGCTGGATCCTGGCGTTCGCGCTGTTCACCGGCATCTATGGTCCGATGCTCGTCGCCCGCCGTGTCGACGGCCGACCGGGCTGATCGGTCATCCTGGAAAGAGCAGTTCACCGCTTAGCCTCCGATGCAAACGTCTGAGCTTGTTCGCGTTCCGGAGACCTTGGCGAGTCACCCGCCAGGTGAAGGGCGCTACGGCCGTCCAACGGCGCTTTCTTAGGATGATTTCTCCGGGTGCCCCACAATCACCCGGGTGAGGTGGTAGTATCACGGTAATACTTCCGCCAACTGGCGTCCGTATCCGTGCCGCGTATTCCGCCCTCGACCAGGCCAGCCATCGCCACGATCCGACCACCCGGGGGTCTCGGCGGGCGTTGGCAAGGCACCCGCGGGGACGATTCCCCGGCCGGCGTACCACGCGCCACGCCAGGTGGCCACTAGGCAATGGGCGCCAGGCTCTTTGTCGTCGATTCAGAGCTCGGGGACAGGACACCGTTTCTGCGCGGCATTCTGGTGCAATCGCTGGTCGCGCTCGGCCTGTCGTTCCCGGACGCCTATGACCTGACCCAACACATTCGCGGGCTCCTGGACAAGGAAGGGGGGCCGGTGGAGAAGGCCCGGCTTCGGGATATGGTGGCGGCGGAGCTGGAGCAGCGTTTCGGCGCACAGACCCGACTGGCCTACACCACGGAGAGGCCGCGCGACGGGCAGATCACGGTGCGCACGGGCACCCGCGAGGAGGCGTTCTCGGTGGGGGTGTTGACCCGCCACCTGGAGGGTTGCGGCATCCGGTTCGAGGAGGCCACGCGGGGCGCCCACCTCGTGCAATCCTTCCTGCGCGAGCGCGCCGATCCAGTGATCGACCATCGCGAGTTGCGACGCATCGTCTTCGAGACGCTGTCACAGCGCTGCTGCGCCGAGGCCGCCCATCGTTATCTCTCGCGGTGTCATCTGCGCGACAGCGGCGTGCCGCTGATCCTGCTCATCGGCGGCGCGACCGGGGCGGGCAAGAGTACGGTCGCGACCCGACTGGCCTATCTGCTCGACATCGTGCGCACCCAGTCCACCGACATGATGCGCGAGATCATCCGCTGTTACCTGGTCCCCCACGTCGCACCCACCCTCGGCTATTCGAGCTTCGATGCCTGGCGCGGTCTGCCGGGGGTCGACGCGCGGCGCTCTCAACCCGAGTCGGACGACCTGGTGGTGTCCGGCTTCCTGGCCCAGTTCGGCACCGTGAAGGTCGCGCTGGAGGCGACCATCGCGCGCGCCGTCAAGGAGCAGCATGACCTCATCATCGACGGCGTTCACGTGCTCCCATCGCGGCTGGATCTGGCGGCGATCGGACAAAAGGCACTGATCGTACCGATGGTGTTGGCGGTCACCACCCGCGGTCGGCTCGACGATCATCTGCTGCGCCGTGGCAGGGAGCAGCCAAGGCGCGACTCCGAGCATCACCGCCGCACCCTCGACGAGATCTGGCGGCTGCAGGCGTTCATGGTTGATCAGGCCGAGCGCAACGGCATTCCCGTGATCGCTACCTGGGGCCTTGACGAGACGGTCGCGTCCGTCATGGACGAGGTGGTGCGCCAGATCGGGATCCGGTTTCCACCGAGGTCCGAGAGCCTGAAATGACCGGCGAGCCCCTTACCACGGGAAGCGCCGGCGACATCGCACCCGGCCCCAACGGTCCCGATGCGACCCGCCGGATCGGCTACGCGCCCATCGCGCTGGTGGCTTTTCTGGGCTCCCTGGCCACCTGGCTGCTGTTCACCCAGGTCTCCACGCTCGAGCAGCAGGGCGCGCGCGACGCCTTCTCGGAGGCGGCACGTGACCGCGTGTTGGCCCTTCGACGGGAGGCGGCCTATGCGCTCGGCATCGTGCAGGACGTCGGCAGCTTCTTCGACGCCGCCCACACCGTGACCCGGCGCCAGTTCCGCGAATTCGTCGGCCCAGTCCTGAGACGCCATCTGGGAATCCACGCGCTGCTTTGGATCCCGCGCGTCGAGGCCGGCGCGCGCGCCGCATTTGTCGAGCAGGCCCGGCGAACATTCGCGCCATTCGAGATCACGCGCCTCGGCAGCCCTACCGGGGCCACCGAGGCAGCGGCAGGCGCCGTGCTTTACCCGATCCTCTACATTCAGCCATACAGTGCGAACAAGCCCCTGCTCGGGGCCGACCTGGCCACCTCGCCACAGATCGCCGCGGTGTTGGCACAAGCCGCCGCCGACCGCGCCCTGCGGATGTCGCCCCCGATTACAATCCCCATCGACCCGTCCCTACCGGTTTCCCGGCGACCGCACTCGCTGGTCGGAATCGGCGCATTCCTGCCGGTCTTCGATCGTCGTGAGCCAGACAGCTCGCCTCTCGGGGAAGACATCGACAGTGGCGATCTCGCGGATGACAACAGGCTTCTGCGCGGTTTCGCCGCCGGCCTGTTCCCAGTTCGCGATCTCGTGGACAGGGCGTTGGCCTACCTGCGACCGAGCGGTGTCGACATGCGCCTCTACGCCGACGAGCCCGGAGCGGAGGCCAGGCCAATCCACACCCACATCTCACGCACCCGCGAGGGGGGCGCGAGCGGCACGGATCTGCCGCCAGCGACCACCGACTGGTCCTACCAGGACAGGATTCAGGTCGCTGATCAGACATGGACCCTGGTGTCCAGCCCGGTACCGGGATATTTTGAACCCGAGCAATGGGGCAGCCGCTTGATCCTGGGTGCCGGCGCGGGCTTTACGCTGTTGGCCTGTATCTACCTGTACACGCTCATCGGACGGGCACAGCAGGTGCGGCGCCTGGTGGCGGAGCGTACCCGGCAGCTGGAGCGTTCCAACGCGGCACTCAACAGCGCCCTCGCCGAGCGCGAGCGCGCCGAGGGCGCCTTGCAACGGTTGAATCTCACCCTGGAGCATCGGGTCGAGCGGCGCACCGCCGAATCCGAGCGCCGCGCCCGGGATCTGGAACAGTTTGCCTATGTCGCGTCTCACGACCTCAAGGCCCCCCTGCGCGGAATTGCGAACCTTGCCAGCTGGCTCAGCGAGGATCTCGCGGACCGGCTGACGCCGGAAGCGGCCGAACAACTCGACCTGCTCCGCGACAGGGTCACGCGCATGCACGCGCTCATCGAGGGGCTATTGAGCTACTCGCGCGTCGGCCGCACCAAGCGGCCAGCCGAGCCGATCGACACGGCCAGACTCGTCTCCGACACGGTCGACTCGCTCGCGCCCCCGCCCGGGTTCAGCGTCGAGGTGGCGTCCGGGATGCCCCGGCTGGTGGGCGATCGACTCCACCTGGGGCAGGTGTTGGCCAATCTCATCGGTAACGCGATCAAGCATCATGACAGACCGCAAGGCCGGGTCCGGGTGAGTGGCCGCCGCGCCGGCGGCTACTGCGAGCTTACCGTGGAAGACGATGGCCCCGGTATACCGGTCGAGTTTCAAGAGCGGGTATTCAGGATGTTCCAGACGTTGCAGGTAAAGGACGTCGAGGGCAATACGGGCATCGGCCTCGCGCTGGTGAAGAAGCTGGTGGAGGAGCACGGGGGGCGAATCAGCCTGCAATCCGGTCCTGGACGCGGCTGCCGATTCGTTTTCACCTGGCCCGAGAAGCCCCCGAAAACGGAACAACCCTCATCCGAAAGGTTGCCCGAGCCCGGGCAGGAGGCGAGATGATCGACGAAGCGGCGGGCATCCTGCTGGTCGAAGACGATCGGGTCGACGTGATGACCGTGCAACGCGCCATGAAAAAGAATGCCATCGGCAACCCGCTCTACGTCGCGCGTACCGCGACCGATGCGCTCGGCATGCTTCGCGGCGAGGGCACCGGTAAGATCGATCCGCCTCCGGCCCTCATCCTGCTCGATCTCAACCTGCCACGGATGAGCGGGGTCGAGTTCCTCGACCGGCTGCGCGCGGATCCGCAGCTCAGAGAGCTACCGGTGATCGTACTGACCTCCTCGAACGAACCCAACGACCGCGCGGCGGCGTTTCGCTACGAGGTCGACGACTACATCGTCAAGCCACACTCCTTCGATGAGTTTGCGACCGCCATCCGCACCCTGATCGAAGACAGGCTCAACAGCAAATAAGACGGCATTCGGCGAGACGGGGATTGGATTCCACGCAATAGCCTGATAGTCTCTATGGAAACGCGGATCAAAGGCCTTCCGGGCATTTGATCAGTTTGCACGTGGCGAGGCGCGATGTGCTCCATTTTCAAGCACCTGCAGCGTTCGGAAAAGGGTGCCGGGCCTTCCGTGGCCCGAACGGGAAACGCCCTGAAATCGACGATTTCCACATGTTATCAATGGTTTCTCCCGCGGCAGAGGTGAGCCGAGCCGATCGAATGTCGGCAACGAGGGTTCGCGGGGGCATCGAGCCAACCAGGCCCGGGCTTCGCCAACGCCAGCAGCGCGATATCTTGCCGACCCATGCGACCGCGCGGCGACCCTCGGCACCAAGGCCAGGAGGGCACTTCTTGGATGCCGCATCGCACGATCCAACGGCCCCGTGACGCCATCATGCGCCTCATCGTCATTCGCCACTTCAAGACCGTCAACAACCTCGAGCGTCGCATCATCGGCTGGGGCGACTCGCCACCCGCGAAGAATTGGCAGGATGATCTGATCGCGACCGATCAGACTCTGCGCGAGCACGGCCTTCAGTTTCACGCCATCTACTCCAGCAGTTTGGGCAGAGCGCATGGCACGGCCCAATGGTTTGCCGCTCGCAACCAGGGGCTGGAGGTGCGCACCCACGCGGACCTGAACGAGGTCGACTACGGGGCGTTCTCCCGGCTCCCCAAACAGTGGGTCACCGACTACTGTCCGAAATACAAGACCGATCCGGACTACGTGTTCCCCTGCGGCGAGAGTTTCACCGCGATGCGTCGACGCAGCCTGCGTTACATCCGCTTGCTGGAGCGGCACCATGCCGGCCATACGCTGCTCGTGGTGATTCATGCCGGCGTGATTCGCGGTCTGGTCAGCGGGCTTCTCGGCCTGCCTTACGCCCCCAACCTCCAGCGCAAGATCTCACATCGTTACATCGGCGACTTCATGCTCGAAGGCGGACGGGCCACGCGTTACGACGAGCTCGGCCAACCGTCCGGCTTTGTCCGCGACGGTGTCATCGAGATCCCCTTCCAGACCCCGGATCGCGGCGGGGCACACCATCCGCTCGACCCCTCGGACGCATTGCCCAACACCGGCCGTTCCATCCTGTATCGGGGTTAGGGCCACGCAAGACCCGGCATTTTCGAGCGCTGCAAACGGTTACGAATGGAGCACTTCGCGCGTCTCGCCCCGCCAGGCGCGAGCTGATCAAATGCCTGGGATGCATTTGATCAGCGTCTCGTTGGGGAAACGCCGATTTTTAGGCGTTTCCCGTCCGGGCCACGACTTCGCGAAGCGCCTCTCAGCACCGTCGCTCGACGTTGGTCAACGCGATTTATGACGAATTTGTGAACTGCACGGTGAACAAACCCCGGAATTGTGCGAAGCTGGTTACCCCACAAAAATTGGGGCCGGATCGGCATCCCATGAGGTCGGTGCACGCGACAGCAGCCCGCGATCCGGATCCGACTAGCAACCCGAGCGATCCGGGCGACTTGGCAAAGGACCCGACGAGACGGTTATTCGATCCACGGGTGGATCAAATTAGCTGGCAATCCGGGAACGCTCCAGATCAGCGTCCCCGGGTTTGCGTTCTGACAACCAAGAGGACCACCAATGAAGACAGGCAATACGCTAGCGGCCATGTTCGGCCGTTCGCCATTCAAACCATTGCAAGAACACATGGCTGTCGTGAACGAGTGCGTGGCGGAGGTACCCGGCCTGTTCGAGGCGCTGATCGCCGGCGACAAGACCGCGGTCGAAAAGGCCAAAGACGCCATCTTTGCGAAGGAACAGGCCGCGGACGATCTAAAAAACGAGATGCGCATGCATCTGCCCAAGGGGCTGTTCATGCCCGTCGACCGCCGCGACCTACTCGACCTGCTCGATTCCCAAGACTCCATCGCCGACACCGCTCAGGACATCGCCGGTCTCTTGACCGAGCGCGACATGAGCGTTCCCCCCGAGATGACAGACGACCTGCGCGCATTGGTGCAGCGCTGTGTCGACACCTGCGGCAAAGCAGGCGACATCGTGGGCGAGCTCGATGAGCTGGTGGAGACGGGTTTCGGCGGTCGTGAAGCCGAGCGGGTGGAGACGATGGTCGACGAGCTCAACCGCATCGAGGAAGAGACCGACCAGCTCGGCGTGTCGCTGGCCCGTGCACTGTTCAAGCAGGAGGACAGCATGAGCGCGGTCTCGGTGATGTTCTGGTACCAGCTCATCCAGTGGATCGGTGACCTCGCCGACTACGCGGAGAAGGTCGGCAACCGCCTGCGGTTACTGATCGCACGCTGACAAAGCGCAGCAGGGAGCAGGCATTGACACCCTGGGGCGGGCCACCCTCGCCGCCGCGGCGTCGGTCGAGCGCTGGTGCCCCTGTCCGCACCCCACAGACAACAGCACAGAACGATTGAGGAGAGTAATGGAAATCATCAGCGAATGGGGAACCGTGTTCCTTGTCATGGCGATCATCTTTGGCGTCTATATGAGCTATGGCATCGGTGCCAATGACGTCGCCAACGCCATGGGCACCTCCGTCGGCTCTGGTGCCATCAACGTCAAGCAGGCGATCCTCATCGCCGCGATCTTCGAGTTCGCGGGGGCGTTCATCGCCGGCGGCAACGTCACCAGCACCATCCGCAAGGGCATCATCGATGCCGAGGCGATCGCGGGCACGCCGGAGTTGCTCGTCTACGGCATGCTCGCCTCACTCCTCGCCGCCGGCGTCTGGCTGATGGTGGCGTCCAGCCGCGGCTGGCCGGTGTCCACCACCCATTCCATTGTCGGCGCGATCGTCGGCTTTGCCGTCGCCGGCATCGGCATGGATTCGGTCCACTGGGACAAGATCGGCGCCATCGCCGCGAGCTGGATCGTCTCTCCGTTGCTCGGCGGCGTCATCGCACTGCTGCTGATGCTCAGCATCCGCAAACTGATTCTGAATGCCGACGACCCCTTCCGCAGCGTCAAGACCTGGGGACCAGTCTACGTGTTCCTCGTCGGCTGGATCGTCAGCCTGGTAACCCTGTTCAAGGGGCTCAAGCATCTCAAGCTGGAGCTCTCGACCGCGGAGAGCTTTGTCGTGGCCACCATCATCGGCGTGGTCGTCGCGCTGATTGGCAAGCTCCTGATCAATCGGGTAAAGGTCGACGAGAAGGCCGACCGCAGCTTCCACTACGCCAGCGTTGAGAAGGTCTTCGTACCCATGATGATCTTCACCGCATGCGCAATGGCATTCGCCCATGGGTCCAACGACGTCGCCAACGCCGTGGGTCCGCTGGCGGCGGTCGTCTCGACGGTAGACAGCGGTGGATTGGTTGGCCAGAAGGCGGCGCTGCCGATCTGGATCCTGATTCTGGGAGGCATCGGCATCGTCGTCGGCCTCGCCACCATGGGCTATAAGGTCATGCAGACCATTGGCACCAAGATCACCGAGCTGACGCCCACCCGCGGCTACTGCGCGACTCTGGCCGCCGCCACCACCGTGGTGCTGGCGTCGAAGACGGGGCTTCCCGTCTCCACAACCCACATCGCGGTGGGCGCGGTGATGGGGGTAGGCCTCGCCCGTGGCATCGGCGCTCTCGACCTGCGCGTGATCGGCAGCATTGTCCTGTCCTGGATCATCACGCTGCCGGCCGGGGCAATCCTGGCCGCCTTGTTCTTCTTCCTGTTCAAAGGTATCTTCGGCTGAAGTTGGACCAACGATCCGGCCGCGCGCGGGCGCGGCGCCGGATCGACCGTCGGCTTTCGGCCCCCGCGGCGGTCCAGTCAACCCGTAAGGCGAGACGGCCGGATCGGGCGGGGTCCAGGCCGGCCGACGGGCCCGGCCCCCATGGACCCGCTCGGCGTCATCCCGAGCGGGACATCACGTCAGGGAGACCCGCTTATCGAGCGGACACACCGACAGATTTTTCTCAACGACCAGAAAAGACGCCGATGTGTCAGCCGTTCGGCTCACCGCCGTTTGAGTTGGAACCCGCCCAGGACTGCCAACTTCTCCGGGGGATCCATTTTCCGCGAGAGGTCAAGCTGGGAAAACTGCTGGTGACTGGTCCCCCAGGCTCCGGCAAGACCACGCTGATCACCAAGCTGCACGGCTGGCCGGAAGAGGGATATATCGATCTCACGCTCAAGGATTGGTGGAAGGCCCAGTCGCTGGCTTTCCGACCACGCGAGATCCACCTCGGTCTCCCGTTCGTCGGCCGCAAACAGGCCCTGGCACTGTTCGAGCCGGCCTGGCTCGAGGCCAGCGGGACGCTCCGAATCGACTTCGAGCGCATCCGCTTTCCGCCCTACAAGCGCTCTTTCTGGTCCGTCGACTGGCGGGCTCGCTATGTCTTTGAGTTCCTGCTGCCCCCGCCAGAGCACATCCTCGCGTGGCGGCGGGAGCGCGCGAGGCTCGGCACCCATCCCGTGGACGCACATCTGGATCCGGATCAGATCACCCGGCAGGTGACGACGTTCGCCCAGACCGCCCGCTGCTTCCATGACCACGGCATGCAGGTCTACATCCGACACGATACCGACGGCTCTTGCCCATGGCGGTTCGTTGGAGGGTGAATCCCGGGTACTCCCGCGCGAGGAACTGGCGCGCCGGAGCGTCAACGAGAGGTCTGCCCGTCGGTGCGACCGACCGTGTGCCTGCGCAGCCCCGCACCTCGTCCCAGGGTCTGGGTACTGGTCAGTGCCATGGCGTAGTCATTTTTCTGTAACAATATGAGCAGCGTCAGCACGGGCGCGCGCCCGCACGGCCCGCCGCGGGATGGGATGACCTCTGGAAACCGTGGGGATGCCCGCTGGAAGCGACCAGATCCAAGGGAAACACCGCGCGGGTTGCAAGCTGATTTTGTCGACGGATGGACCCGGTCGGTGCCTGCCTGAAGCGCCCACGGGCAGGATTAAAGAATCATGCCCTCGGGCCAGGGATCATCGGGGCCGGACCTCCCGGTTTATAGGATCAGATGAGCAAAATCTTTGTATCGGACGGGGCTGGAGACAATCAGGTCCCTTTTCTGAGGGGCATCCTGACACGCTCGCTGACCGAGGCGGGGCTCCCATTCGAGGAGGCCTATCAGCTCGCCTCCGAGATTCGACAGGAACTGGCAGACTCCGACGCGTCCAAAGACAGCATCAGCAGGGATGACCTTCGCCAGCGCGTGCTCGAGCACCTGCGCGCCCGACACCCCGCCGCCGTCGCCGAGTCCTACGAGGCGGCCCGCAACCCGAGCACCGGCGTCCTGGTGCGCAACGCCAACGGCGAGCTGCACCCCTTCTCCCGCACCGAGCACATGCGCTGCCTGGCCGCCTGCGGCCTGAGCGAGGAGCAAGCGGGCGAGGCGAGCCACATGATCACGCAGGAACTGGGCACGCGCCAGCAGTGGGAGATCACCACGGAGGCCCTGCGCGATCTGTCCAGTTACTGCCTGAACGTCCACTTCGGCGTACGTGCCGCGGAACGCTACCGCATCTGGATGGACTTCACCCACAGCGGCCGGCCGTTGATCCTGCTCATCGGTGGCGGCACGGGCAGCGGCAAGAGCACGATTGCCACCGAGTTGGCACACCGACTCGGCATCGTGCGCACCCAGTCCACCGACATGCTGCGCGAGGTCATGCGTATGCTGATCCCGGAACGGCTGCTGCCCGTGCTGCATCGCTCGTCCTTCGACGCCGGCAACGCGCTGGCGGTGAAAGGCGAGGAGGCATCGGATCCGCTGAAATGGGTTGCCCCGGGCTACCGGCGCCAACTGGAGCTGCTCGCGGTCCCCTGCGAGGCGGTCATCGCCCGCGCCATCCGCGAGCGGGTATCCCTGATTGTCGAGGGGGTGCACGTGCATCCATCCCTCGCCGAGCGCCTTGGCGATACCACCGACGCCGTCGTCGTCTCCATCATGCTCGCCGTGCTCAGACCCGAGGAGCTGCGCAGCCGGCTCACCGGACGCCGCCGCGATGCGCCCGGGCGCGACACCCGCACCGATGAAAGCAACTTCCAGCGCATCTGGCAGCTACAGGCCTACCTGCTTGCCGAGGCCGATCGACTCGGCACACCGATCCTGATCAACGACAACAAGGACAGCGTCACGACACTCGTGCTCAAGACAGTGATCGACGTGCTGGATTCCGGACACCGCGTGGCTTGACGTGGCACGGCCGAGTCCTGCGCCGGGCCTTGCGGATTCATGACCGTATTGTTAAAGAAGAGCAATTGGAGAACCCCTGTCCTGGCAAACCTTGCCCCAGGGCCGCCTCGACATCAGCCGTCCGTTCATCATGGCCTACCCGACCAGCGAATCGCGCAAGAGCTTCCTGAGCTTCTTCCTGGAGTTGATCCAGGACATGGAGGGCTGCGACGATGTCGATCTGCGCGGCTCGCTGCGACTGGGGCGGGCCAAGATCCGGGTCCCGACCCCCGCGCTTCCGCTCCAATTGCTGCTCGGTGGCGAAGATGGGTACCGACTTCACCTCGACCCGGAGATCGTGGTGGACGCCGCGGGACATTTCCACCGCAGCGGCGACTACCTGCTGTTCGACCCCTCCTCTTACTTCTCCCGGATCAGCGGCTTTATTCGCCTGTCGGCCGGCGCCACGATAACGCTCGGGCGCTCGGATCAGCTGCAGCGGCTGTTGCTGCGCTTTCCCGATGTCGTCGACCAGCGACACCTGCGCATGAAGCTGACGCCCAAGGGACTGGCATTCAAGAACAAGTCGCCCACGCAAGGCGCCTGCATCGCCCCGCTGACCGCGGCCGACCTGGTGGAGCGGCAGTTGCGGTGGCGGCGGCGTAAGCTCGAGCGTCTGGCGAGGGTGCTGCAGGTGCCGATCCAGAGCCCGTCGCGAAGCGAGGGGCTGGCATTGCTGGAACGGGCGATCGGCCATATGGAGCACGAGGCCTACCGTGTGCCCACCCGCGACAACCGTCCGGGCGGACTGTTGCAATTGCCGGACCGACCCGCGCCCATCTTTGTCGGCGACCTGCACGCGCGTATCGACAACCTGCTCGTGGTCCTCACGCAGAATGCCTTCCTCGAGTCGCTCCAGGACGGCGGCGGCATGTTGATCATCATCGGCGATGCCGTTCACCCGGACGAGCCCGGGCAGGAAGAGGACATGGAGATGTCGATGCTGCTCATGGACCTGATCCTGCGACTCAAGGTCCTGTTCCCGGATCGGGTCTTCTATCTGCGGGGCAACCACGACAGCTTCTCCGAGGAAATCAGCAAGGGCGGCGTACCGCAAGGGCTGCTCTGGGAAAAGGCCCTGCACGACCGACGCGGCGTCCAATACCGAAACGCAATGCAGCGTTTCTACGATGCCCTGCCCTACGTGGCCCTCTCCCCGCACTTCGTGGCCTGTCACGCCGGTGCACCGACACTGAAGTTCGCCCGCGATGACCTGGTCCACATTCGCAATAACCCACGCCTCGAGCACCAACTCACGCACGTGCGCCTACGTCGCCCAAACTCACCAAGCGGCTATTTTCGTGGCGATGTGCAGCGGCTGCGCAAGCGGCTCGGGCTGGAGCCCGAGACCCCGTTCGTCGTCGGACATACACCGCTCTCGCCGGAGGATACCTGTTGGCTCCACGCCGGCGGCATCGAGCATCATCATGTCCTGTTCGGCGCCTATGCCAAGACCATCGGCGTTATCACGCGTCCGGACCAGCGCCTGGTACCGTTGCGTTATCCCGTCGAGCCACTGTTGCCGGTCTACAACCGCCTGGTCCAGACCGGCAGGCTCACCGATTGACGGACCGTTGCCGCACGCACCATCCGCGCCTAGCGTGAACCCATAGCCGACCCGTCCGATCCGCCTCCCGCCGCGATGCCGGCCGAGGACGATTTCGTCCAGCCAGGGCCAAGATCGGCCCATACCCCTGGAGGTGCGATTCCCGGATAGCCCCTGCCACAATCCGAACCGGATGCATCGAAGCGCCCATCCGTCACGAAATGGTAAATAAAATGTCATAATCGGGGCCTGGCCAGGAACCCAGCCGGATTTCCCAACCGGTAGGGGACGGCAGACGGGTTGACCCGCACCGTTTCGGCGCCACGCCAACCGGCTCGATTCGCATCAGCAACTGACACGAGACCAGGCATGACAGACAAGAAACAGGCCGGGCCACTCCTCGTCCCGGTGGACTTTTCGGCCCACTCGGAGGCCGCGCTGATACACGCCGTCGAGGTCGCGAAATGCCTCGAGCGCGCCGTCGTGGTCCTGCATGTGGTGCACGATCCAGGCTCGATGCCAGGCTACTATCGCCATGCCCTGAAGAAGAAGCATCTGACCCGCATCGACGAGGGCGCTGCCGAGATGCTCGAGGCGTTTCTCGGGGCCTTGGAGAAGAACCACCCCGAGATCAAGGCGCTGAAGGGCCTGCGGTCGATGTTGGTCAAGGGGATCCCGAGCTCGCGGATCCTCGAGGTCGCCGCTCATGAGAAGGCATCGATGATCGTGATGGGCAGCCAGGGGCTGACGGGCCTGAAGCACCTGTTGGTCGGCTCCGTCGCCGAGCACGTCGTGCACCTGGCCCCCGTCCCGGTGACCGTCGTGAAATCCGAGCACAAGGGTTGAGGGGGTTTTCAGAATCATGATGCTGCTTCCGCGATCGGCGTCTTCCCACCTGCGCAAGCCTCGGCTGCCATATCTCTTGGGCGTGGTATTGCTCATCGCCGCATCGGCGTCGGCGGTGGCGGCCGCGGATGCGGCCGAGGCGAGTGTCGATTTCTGGACCATGGGCATGGGCCTGTTCGGTGGCCTCGCCCTGTTCCTGTTCGGTATGGATCAGATGGCCGATGCGCTCAAGGCCGTGGCCGGCGAGCGCATGAAGGACATCCTGGGGCGGCTGACCACCAACCGCTACATGGGGGCGCTGACCGGCGCCTTCGTCACCGCGGTCATCAACTCATCCTCGGTGACCACCGTGCTGGTGGTCGGATTCATCAGCGCCGGGCTGATGTCGCTGGCACAATCCGTCGGCGTCATCATGGGCGCCAACATCGGCTCCACCGTCACCGCTCAGCTGATCGCGTTCAAGGTCACCAAGGCCGCACTGCTGATGATCGGCGTCGGCTTCACGATGCTGTTCGCGTCCAAGAACGAACGCATGCGCCAATACGGCGGAATGACGATGGGGCTGGGTTTGGTATTCTTCGGTATGGGCGTGATGAGCGACGCCATGGGACCGCTGCGCAGCTATCAGCCGTTCCTGGACCTGATGGCACACATGCAGAACCCGCTGGTCGGCATCCTGGTGGCGGCGGCCTTCACCGGCCTGATCCAGTCATCCGCGGCCACCACCGGCATCGTCATTGTCATGGCCAGTCAGGGCTTCATAAACCTCCCCACGGGCATCGCACTGGCGTTCGGGGCGAACATCGGCACTTGCGTCACGGCGCTCCTCGCGTCGATCGGCAAGCCGCGCGAGGCAGTGCGCGCGGCGGTCGTCCATATCCTGTTCAACATCGCCGGGGTCTTGGTGTGGGTCGGCCTGATCGGCCAGCTCGCCGAGCTCGTGCAATGGATCTCGCCAAAGTATCCGGGACTGGTCGGCACCGCGCGCATCGCCGCGGAGACACCCCGGCAGATCGCCAACGCACACACCTTGTTCAACATCGCCAACACGATGTTGTTCATTGGGTTCACGGGTCAGTTTGCGCGTGCCGCGGAATGGCTGGTGCCGGACAGGCCGTTGGGAGAAGAGGCGCTGATCGTGCGCGCCAAGTACCTCGACGACGAGCTGCTCGCCACACCCTCGCTCGCACTCGACCGGGTCCGGTTGGAGATTCTGCACATGGGCGAGCGGGTTCAGGACATGATGGAGCGCATCATGCCCGCGATCCTCAGCGGCAACCGGGAAACGTTGCAGCTGGTCGAGCGCATGGACGACGACGTCGACATGCTGCATGCCCAGATCATCGCCTATCTGGGCAAGATCAGCCGGCTGAGCCTGACGGAGAAACAGACCGGCGAGCTGATCCACCTGATGGAGGCCACCAACGATCTGGAGAACATCGGCGACGTGATCGAGACCAATCTGATCGTGCTCGGCAACGAACGCATCGATGAGGGCGTCTCCATCAGCAGACCCACCCGTGAGGTGCTGACCAACTTCCACCTCGCGGTGAACCGCGCCGTGAAGGCCGCGGTGCAGGCCGTGGCCCAGAACAACCAGCTCGCCGCCCGCGCGGTCACCTCGATGAAGCAGGAGATTTCCCACATCGCGGACTCCGCGGCCGCCCACCAGGCCCAGCGCCTGGTCGCCGAGGAACCGAACCGCATCCCTGCCTATACCATCGAGATCGACATCATCGAGAAGCTCAAGCGCATCTACTACTTCGCCAAACGCATGGCCAAGACGGTGGAGACCGAGGAGGCCCCCGAGGTGCTCTAGGAACGCGCGTGGCGCTCAGGCCGACCCCGCGCCGGACGACTCCTTCTTCCACCAGGGGTGTTTGGCCTCGACCAACTCCTCCCAGTAGTGATCGAAGCGCAGCAGCATGTAGTGAAGGTCGCAAGTTCGCCACCCGATCAGGCCGCCCGAATAGACCAGCACCTCGTGGTCATTGCTGTCGGCCAGCAGGCCGTCGAGCAGGCGTTGGGTAACGGACACATCGTTCATTGCCCCAAGCAGATCCTGCAATCCTTTCATGTGGGAGATGAAACCGTCCATTCCGCTGAACAGGGGCCGGAAGAACTCCGCTGCATAGCGTAGCTTCTTGCACTCGATGCGCAGCTGGTGCATCGCGGTGGCATCCTCACGCTGCACGTTGGTGCCCGCCGCGAGGACCCGGCGCTCCTGTTTATCGAGCAGCCTGCGGGCATAGCTGAGGATGCTCGAGTGAAGCCGCTTGGTCTGCTTCTTCTTCGCCGGCTCCGATTCCCAGGCCCTGGTCTCGATCCACTGGGGAAAGCCCCGGCAGAAGCGACGGTAGCGCTCGCTGTCGAGCATCGCGCAAACCTGTTCCTGGTAGACGCGCGCCCGGCGTTTCTCGGCCAACCGCCGAAGCCCCTCCTCGCCGCGCAGTGGCAACGCCGAGGCGACGGCCCCCAAGCCTTCGCTGATGAACACATCCAGGTCGCGTGCCGGCCCCAATTCCCCGGCAATCCATCGCATCTCCTCCCCGAGGACATCGGTCGCCTCCCGGGGGATCGCATCCCGGAACAGGGTGAGCGCCGAGCGCATCCGGCGGAACGACACCCGCAACTGATGCACCCCCTCGGGGTCGTCCCAGCTCCGGGCACTGTCCTGCCAGGTCAGAAGGTAGTTGAAGTTGTGGCGAAGGATCGCGGCAAAGGCCTCGCTCGCGGTCTGCTCGGCCGTGATCGGGGCAGGAGACTTCGACTTGCTGGGCACGGTTGGAGCGACACCTCGTGGCGGCGGTTTTGGCGACAGCGCCGACTCGGCGGGAACAGATCCTAGCGTCCAGGCAGATCGAGGCATCCCGGCGGTCGGCGCCAAGGCGCGTAAGCGCTCGCGCATCCGGGCACGGGCCAGGCCAAGCAAAACAGACGAGGCACACGGAGGGCGGCGTGGGGCCTTGCGAGTATAACATCGGGCAATCGCGGCGGCAGCGACCAGACGGGGGCCACATCGGCTCCGCTCCCTTCGACGAAGGCGCCCTCGTGGGGCGAGCGTGTCGAAACCGCCACCAGGAGCGGTCCGCGCGGACCGACGCCGCGCCCGGTGGTCAGGAGACGGGGCGCCCCCACCGAGGCCAAGGAGCCGCAGGCGCCTGGCCCTATCACGCGGCCACTGGCGCCCCTATCGTGCGGCGAGCCTCTCGGGGCGATCGCG
>JAXGTD010000006.1:0-68766 GCA_040775095.1 Chromatiaceae bacterium
CACGCGACGCCGGATACGTCGGCGGACGGCGGCCCGTGTCGCAGCCAGTCCCGCAGCGCATCGACCGCCGCGGGCGTTCCGCAGGCAAGCACCTCGACACGACCATCCGGCAGATTGCGCGCGTAGCCGGTCACACCGTGCCGGAGGGCCTCCTCGCGTGCCGATGCGCGGAAGAACACGCCCTGGACGTGTCCGGCCACGGTGCAGCGAAAGCAGACCCGGTTGGATACCTGATCGTGATTCATTGATGATCTCCTCGGGCCGTCAAGGCTGTGGCGATCCTGTCGCCGGGGGCGACGCGGCGGCGTGTCCGGCACGCTTGTACTTGGTAAACGTCGTGTCCTTGTAGGCACCGTCGACGACATAGCTTCCCAGCAGCATGAACTCGTCGGCGTCGCGCGTCGCGCCGGTATAGCGCGCGACCATGTTGCCATCGAGATCGAAGAAGGCGAATACCGGCGTGGCCCGCACCCGGAACTGCTTCAATGCCATATCCTTTTGCGTCGTTGCATTGCCCGCGAAGTCGGTCACCTCGAGGTCCCCCTCGATATCCACCGGAAAGATCCGGAAGTGCGACTTGAAGTAATCCTGGACGGCCGGTTGATTCAGCACGGTGGTCTTCATGCGATGGCAGAACGGGCATTCGTCCATCTCGAACATCAACAGCACTCCTTGCTTGCCCTCCTCCCGCGCGTTCGCGAGCTCCTCACTGTAATCGCCGAAGGTCTGGTCGAAGAAGTACTGCCCGGGGTCGCGCGGTGCCGCACCGGGCTCCGGCGTGGCGCCCACGGTGAACGCCAGCATGAGGGTGAGGATGGTTACGGCCAGGCATCTTGCGGTGAACATGGTCATCGAGCGCATTGATCGTCGTCTCTGGTCCCAAGGTCCGCCTGATTGTGTCGGGAACGCGGACGCTTTTCAATCCGCCGCCCCGGCGGTGGCCGAACTGCCCGGGTGAAGAACTGCCAATCCGGTTAGACTCCCGGGGCCGCGCGGGCGCATGCCCTGCCCCCGGCATCTGTGGCGGCGGCGCGCGTATCGCGCGTCGTGCCACCGCATCCACGCCCTCGTCGACTCGATATGGACACGACTCTCACCCAGATCGCCCATGGCGCCCTCGGCCTCTCCACGCTGCTCGGGTTCGCCTGGCTGTTGAGCGAGCAACGCGCTGCCGTGTCGCCGCGGCTGGTCGGGGTTGGCGTCGCGGTGCAGCTCGCGATTGCGATATTGCTGCTCAAATGGCCACCGGCACAAGGACTGTTCCTGGGCCTGAACCGTGCCGTGATGGCCCTGCAAGAGGCCACCGCCGCGGGCACCGGTTTCGTATTCGGCTATCTGGGCGGCGGTGACCCGCCGTTCGATGCCATCCAGCCGGAAAACGGTTTCGTATTCGCGTTCCAGGCCCTCCCGCTGATCCTGGTGATCAGCGCGCTCTCGGCCCTGTTGTTCCACTGGCGCATACTGCCGCTGGTGGTACGGGGGTTTGCCTGGCTGTTGCGCCGCGGCCTCGGCATCGGCGGGCCGCTCGGGCTCGCCGCCGCGGCGAATGTCTTCGTCGGCATGACCGAGGCCCCGCTGCTGATCCGCCCCTACCTGGCGAGGCTGCCACGCGGCGCGCTGTTCGCGGTGATGACCACCGGCATGGCCACCATCGCCGGCACCGTCATGGTCCTCTATGCGAGCATCGTCAGCAGCGTGATCCCGAACGCGATGGGCCATATCCTGACCGCGTCGATGATCAATGCCCCGGCGGCGTTGGTGATCGCCGGTATCCTGATCCCACAGCCCGCGGCCACGCGATCCGACGCGGTTCCGGCCATCGACATCCGCTCCGAGAGCGCCATGGACGCTATCACCCGTGGCACCCTGGACGCGATCCCGCTGATGCTCAACATCATCGCCCTGCTGATCGTCATGCTGGCGCTGGTGACGCTGGCCAATCAGGCGCTCGCCCTCCTGCCGGCGATGGGCAACGAGGCGCTGACACTGCAACGCCTGCTCGGCTGGCTGCTGGCCCCGGTGGTCTGGCTGATTGGCATCCCCTGGGCGGAGGCCGGCACCGCCGGCTCCCTGATGGGCGTCAAGACGGTGCTCAACGAGCTGCTGGCCTACCTGGAGCTGGCCGCCCTCCCCCCGGACGCGCTCAGCGAGCGCAGCCGACTGATCATGACCTACGCCCTGTGTGGCTTTGCCAACTTCGGCAGTCTGGGGATCATGATCGGCGGTCTCGGCGCACTGGCACCGGAGCGGCGCGGCGAGATCGTCGCAATGGGGATGAAGTCGCTCCTCTCGGGCACCCTCGCGACATTGATGACCGCGGCGGTCGTCGGCATGCTGGTATAACGCACGGCGCAGATCAGGCAGCATTATGCAAGACTTTGTGCCCGGCCAGCGATGGCTCTCCGAGACCCAGGGCGAGCTTGGTCTGGGGCTGGTCGAGCTCGTGGACCCACGCACCGTGCAGATCGCCTTCCCGGCCGCTGCTGAGCGCCGGACCTACGCGCGGGAGGGTGCGCCCCTGTGGCGGGCGGCGTTTACGCCGGGCGAGGCGGTGCGGGACCTCGACGGCCACGACATCACCGTCACCGCGGTCGAGGAGCGCGATGGCCTGCTGACCTATCGGGGCCACGACAGCGCCGGGACCCTGCTTCAGATCAGCGAGCGCGTGCTCGATCCGCATCTGCGTCTGAACCGGCCCCGGCAGAAACTGCTGGCCGGACGGCTGGACCCCGATACCTGGTTCCGGTTGCGCCACCAGTGCCACGCGGCGCTGAGCCGATGGGCCGCGACCCCGGCCCGCGGTCTGGTCGGCGCCCGAGTCAGCCCGATCCCGCATCAGCTGTTCATCGCCGCCGAGGTTGCTGACCGCTATGCACCGCGCGTGTTGCTGGCCGATGAGGTCGGGCTTGGCAAGACCATCGAGGCAGGACTGATCCTGCACCGGATGCTGCTCGCGGGACGTGCCCGCCGCGTGCTGATCCTGGTGCCGGATGCACTGCTGCACCAATGGCTGGTGGAGATGCTGCGCCGCTTCAACCTGCGCTTTGCGCTGTTCGATCGCGCGCGTTTCGACGCCGCGGCGCAGGCCAATGGCGGCGCCAACCCGTTCCAGACCGAGCAGCGCGTGCTCTGCAGCCTGGACCTCCTGGCCGGCGCGCCGGCCATCGCGCGCGCGGCGTTGGCCGGCGACTGGGACCTGCTCGTCGTCGACGAGGCACATCATCTGCACTGGACGCCGGAGGAGAGCAGCCTGCGCTACGACCTGGTCGAGGCCATGGCCCGGCTGACCCCCGGTGTTCTGCTGCTGAGCGCGACCCCGGAGCAGCTCGGGCGCGCCGGCCACTTCGGACGGCTGCGGCTGCTCGATCCCCAGCGCTTCGAGGATTACTCCGCGTTTCTGCGTGAAGAGGCCGACTACGCCCCCGTGGCATCGATCGCGACGCACCTGCTCGAGGGCAGGCCTCTGACACCGGAGCAACAGGTCCGACTGGCCGCGCTGCTCGGCGACACCGCGGGCCTGCCCCCGGGGCGAATCATCGAGCGGCTGCTCGATCGCCATGGAACCGGGCGCGTCCTGTTCCGCAACACCCGTGCGGCGATCCCCGGCTTCCCGGCGCGCCGGGCGAAGGCCTACCCGCTCGCGCTGCCGGAGGCCCTCGGCAGGCCGGGACCCGCGGGTCAGGACGCGCCCGTCCAAGATTGGATGCCCGATGACCCCAGGGTCCGCTGGCTGGTCGAGACGCTGCGCGCCCTGCGCCCGGCCAAGGTGCTGGCCATCTGCGCCGAGGCCGAGGGCGTGCTCGCGCTGCGCGGGTCGTTGCGGCAACTGGCCGGCATCCACGCCGCGGTGTTCCACGAGGGCATGGAGATCGTCGAGCGCGACCGCGCGGCCGCCTACTTTGCCGATCGCGACGAGGGTGCCCAGCTGCTCATCTGCTCCGAGATCGGCAGCGAAGGACGCAATTTCCAGTTTGCGCACCATCTGATCCTGCTCGACCTGCCGCTGGACCCGGACCTGCTCGAGCAGCGCATCGGTCGACTCGACCGGATCGGCCAGACCGAGACCGTCGAGATCCATGTGCCCTATCTGCAAGGGAGCACCGGCGAGACCCTCTACCACTGGTACGCGCGGGGGCTCGACGCCTTCAACGCGAACTGCCCGGCCGGCGCCGCGGTCTACGAACGGCTGGGGGAACGGCTCCGTGCCGCGCTCAGGGACCAGGATCGCGGCGCGGGCGACACCGCGCGGCACAACGAGGCGCTGATCGCCGAGGCCGCCAGGCTGCGGCAGCACATGAACCGGGAGCTCGAGGCCGGGCGCGACCGCTTGCTCGAGCTCAACTCACACCGCGCCGACACCTCGGCGCGACTGGTCAACGCCGTGTACGCGCAGGATTGCGACCACGGCCTGCGCGACTGGATCACCGGGCTGTGGGACGCGTTCGGGGTGGAGCACGAGGCCGGCGCTGGCGGCGCGACCGTTCTGCGCCCCGGTGAGCACATGCTCCAGGAGCGCTTTCCGGGCCTGCCGGATGACGGCCTCACCCTCAGCTTCGAGCGCGCCCACGCGCTGGCCCACGAGGAGCGTGCATTCCTGACCTGGGAGCATCCGATGGTGCGCGCGGCCATCGATCTGGTAACGGGGTCAGATCTCGGCACCAGCGTGGTGATTCTGACGCGCGATCCGCGCTTCGCCACGGGCACCGTGCTGCTGGAACAGATCCGCATCGCCGAATGCCCGGCACCGACCGAGCTCCAGGTCGAGCGCTTTCTCCCGCCGACGCTGCTGCGCACTCTGATCGACGAGCAGGGCCGGGATCGGGCCGCCGAGATCACCGAGGCCGACCTGTTCGGCCGCTGCCTGACTGGCAATCGCAAGCTCGCCCGATCGCTGATCCGGGCGAAGGCGGCGCGGATCGCCGCGATGCTCTCGGCCGGAGAGAGCGCGGCGACGGCCGTCCTCGACGACCTGCGCGCGCACGCGATCCGGCGCATGCAGCAGATGCTCGACGCGAAGATCGAGCGACTGCGCGCGCTGGCGAAGGTCAACCCCTCCGTTCGGGCCGAGGAGCTCGCCTATCTCGGTATGCAGCGCGAACGACTGCAGGCCGCGCTGGCCCACGTCCGGCTGCGCCTGGATGCACTGCGCCTGGTGGCCTTCGCCTGAGCGCGGGCATCCGGGGGCGCGGGCGAATCACAAACACGCTCTGCGGTTCGCGCCTTGGCCCGGACTGCCGCGTCCGCGCTACTGGGCCCGGACCGCCGCCAGCGCCGTCATATTGAGCAGGCCGCGCACGGTGATGCCAGGAGTCACCACGTGGGCCGACTTGGCCGCACCGAGCAGCAGCGGACCGATGGCGATGCCCCCGCCCAGGATCTTGAGCAGATTGAATGCAATATTGGCGGCGTCCTGGTTGGGCATGATCAGCAGGTTCGCGCTGCCCTCGAGCAGCGAGTCGGGGAATCGCTCCTCGCGAATGGATGCGGAGAGGGCCAGATCCGCGCGCATTTCGCCCTCCACCTCCAGTTCCGGCAGTATCCGGCGGATCAGCCGCACGGCCTCGTGCATCTTGTGGGCCTGGGGATCGTCGTGGCTGCCGAAATTGGCGTGGGACAGCAACGCGACCTTCGGCTCGATGCCGAAGCGACGGACCTCACCGGCGCAGAGGCGCGTAATCTCGGCGATCGCCCGGGCATCCGGGTCCACCTGCACGTGCGTGTCCGCGATGAACAGCGTCGCCTGATGCAGTACGACGCCGTTCATCGCCGTGAGGCGCTCGACACCGGCGGCCTTGCCGATGATCGAGTCGATCTGCTCGAGGTGATGCTGAAACCGCCCGACCGTGCCGCAGATCATCGCGTCGGCCTCGCCCGTGCGCAGGAGGGTCGCGGCCAGCGCGCTGGGGCTGTTGCGCAGGTGATCGCGGGCCTCGGCCGGCGAATAGCCCCGGCGCTTCACACGCTGGTAAAAGGCCCGGCAATGGGCATCGAAGTCGGGATCGTCCTGGGGGTCGAGCAGCGGGAAGTCCCGGTCCGGGACCATGTCGAGTGCGAGAAAGGCGATGCGTTCCTCGATGACGCGACGCCGGCCGACCAGGATCGGCCGCGCGATCCCCTCTTCGAGGGCCTGCTGGGCGACCTGCAGCACCTTGTCCTCCTCGCCCTCGGCATAGACCACACGCTGCACCGCCGCTCGCGCCTGATCGAACACCGGCTTCATCGTCATGCCGGTGCGGAAGACGCGGTGGTGCAACGCCTGCCGGTACCCGTCGAGGTCGGCGATGGGGCGCGTCGCCACGCCGCTTTGCATGGCCGCCCTCGCGACCGCCGGGGCCACGTGCACCATCAACCTCGGATCGAATGGTTTTGGAATCAGGTATTCCGGGCCGAAGCGCAGGTCCAGACCGCCGTAGGCCCGCTGCACGATCTCGGACGGACGCGCGCGCGCCAGATCGGCGATGGCCTCGACGGCCGCGCATTTCATGGCCTCATTGATCTGCGTGGCACCACAGTCCAGCGCCCCGCGAAACAGGAACGGAAAACACAGCACGTTGTTGACCTGATTCGGATAGTCGCTCCGGCCCGTCGCCAGGACCGCGTCCGCGCGCACCGCCCTCGCGGCATCGGGGAGGATCTCCGGGGTCGGATTCGCCAAGGCCAGGATCAGGGGTCGCGGCGCCATCCGCGACAACCATTCCGCCTTCAGCACGCCAGCGGCCGACAAGCCAAGGAAGATGTCCGCGCCCTCCAATGCCTGCTCCAGCCGGCGATGGGGCGTGTCAACGGCGTAGCGCGCCTTGTAGGGGTCCATCTCCTCGGTGCGCCCCTGATAGACCACCCCGGCGATGTCCGTGACGACGACGTGCTCAGGGCGCAGACCGAGCGACACCAGCAGATCCAGGCAGGCAATGGCGGCGGCCCCGGCGCCCGCGGTCACGAGTCGCACGTCGGCGATGTCCTTGCCAACCACCCGCAGTCCGTTCAACACGGCCGCCCCGACGACGATCGCGGTCCCGTGCTGATCGTCGTGGAAGACCGGGATCTGCATCCGCTTTTTCAGGGCCTCCTCGACGATAAAACACTCGGGGGCCTTGATGTCCTCGAGATTGATCCCGCCGAAGCTGGGCTCGAGTCGGACGATGGTCTCGATCAGCTTCTCGGGGTCGCGCTCGTCGATCTCGATGTCGAACACGTCGATGTCGGCGAACTCCTTGAACAGCACGGCCTTGCCTTCCATCACGGGCTTCGACGCAAGGCTTCCGATGGCACCCAGCCCGAGCACCGCGGTGCCATTGCTGATCACGGCGACAAGGTTGCCGCGCGCGGTGTAGTGCGCGACCGCAAGCGGATCCGCGACGATCTCCTCACACGCGGCGGCGACGCCCGGCGAGTATGCCAGGGCCAGATCGCGTTGATTGGCCAGGGGCTTGGTGGCCTTGATCTCCAGCTTCCCGGGGCGGGGATAGCGATGGTACTCCAGTGCGTTCTTTCTCAGTTCGTCCGGCATCAGGGATCACTCGATGAAACATTTGGGGTGGCATGGATTGGGAAGGGTAGCGGGCAGCGGGGCTCGCGTCGCGCGGTTTCGTGCCCATTGAAGGCAGCGCGGCGGCGTGGTGGGATCAGAGCGCCCGATCCGATACCCGCAGGGCAGCGCTCACCGGCCCTGGCGAGCGGATCGCGAACGCCCGCGGGCTAGGTCGCGTGCCTGCAGTTTGGCACCACCAGGACAGGAATCGCGCTTGACTGGATCACCCGCCTCGCCGTGGAACCGAGTAGCCCGTGCCCCAGCAGGCCGTGCGAGCAACTGCCCATCACGATCAGGTCGGCCCGCATCTGCTCGGCCAGACGCGGGATCTCGACCCCGGGGCGGCCGTGCTTGACGACGACATCGGACACCAACGCGGACTCGTCCGGGCAACAACCGATTTCGTCTTCGCAAAACTTCCCGATCCGTTGCCGCATCCGCGCGAGAATCGTCTGCAACCCGTCGTGCTGGAATCTCTCGTACTGGTCCGATGGCAGGTAGGCCTCGACAACGGCCATGCCGGTGGCGGTCAGCGGCTCGGCCACATGGAGCATGATGATGCTGGCTCGCCGGCACTCGGCCATCGCGATGGCCTGGCGGAACACCGGGCGCATGTGCTGACCCAGATCCGTCGCGTACAGGATCGTCCTGGTCCCCTCCGCGGCCCTGTCCTTGTTCGGTTTGTCTTTCCCCTTTTTTCGCCCACTCGGGGTGGATTTGCTCACGTCGTTCACCTGTTGGGTTGCGCCAACGGGCCGTCGCCGATGCCCCGGCGGTGGTCCGTCGGACCGTTGAGACCGTTGGCGATCACTTGTAACCGTGCAGCTTGTCGAGGTACTCCGGCAGAAACAGCGAGATCTGGGGGATATAGGTGATCAGCATCAGGAAAAACAGCAGCAACAACATCCATGGCAGCACCGCCTTGATGACCCAACCCATGCTCTCGCCGGTGATGCCTGCGGTGACGAACAGGTTGAGCCCGACCGGCGGGGTCAGCATACCGATCTCCATGTTGACCACCATGATGATACCAAGGTGGATCGGGTCGATACCGAGTTGCACCGCGATCGGAAACAGGATCGGCGCCATGATCAGCAGGATCGCCGAGGGCTCCATGAAGTTGCCCGCGGCCAGGAGCAGGAGGTTCACGACGATCAGGAACATCCATGGCGACAACCCCCAGTCGACGATGGCCTCGGCAATGTGATGGGGGATGCGCTCGGTGGTCAACACATGGGCGAACAGCATCGCGTTGGCAATGATGAACAGGAGCATGACGCTGACCTTGGCACCATCGAGCACCACCTTGCGGACCTCTGGATGGTAGACGCTGCGCGCCAACGCCAATGGCACCTGCCAGGTGTTGCGCACCACCACCGACACGGCGCCCTCACCCGCCTTGCGCCAAGGTGTCCCCTTCAGCGGTCCCATGTCCCGATAGCCGATCACCGCGACCAGAAAGGCGTAGACCGCCGAGACCGCGGCGGCCTCCGTGGGACTCGCGACCCCGCCATAGATCGAGCCGAGCACGATCACGATGAGCAGAATCCCGCCCGACGCGCTGAATGCCGCACGACTGACCTCGCGCAGCCCGGGCCAAGGCTGCGACGGCAGCGCCTTGATGCGGGCGACGATATAGATCGCGAGCATCAGCAGGCCGCCCATCATGAGTCCGGGAATGAAGCCGGCCATGAACATCCGGGCCGCGGAGACCTCTGTCGCCGCCGAATAGACCAGCATCACGATCGAGGGTGGAATGAGAATGCCGAGCGTTCCGGCATTGGTGATGACCCCGGCGGCGAAAGGCTTCGGGTAACCGGACTTGACCATGCCGACGATGACGATGGTTCCGATCGCTGCAACCGTTGCCGGCGACGAGCCCGACACCGCCGCAAACAGCATGCACGCGAGCACCGAGGCCATCGCCAGACCGCCCTTGATATGCCCAACCACATCGACGGCGAAGCGGATCAGACGTTTGGCCACACCACCCGTGGATAGGAACTGCGAGGACAGGATAAAGAATGGGATCGCGAGCAGCGTGTAATGCGCCGACAGGGACTCGAAGAGCTTCAGCGCGATCGAGGCCAGCGAATCGTGCGAGAACAACAGGATCGTGACGATGCTGGAAAAGCCCAGTGCGAGGGCGATCGGCATACCGAGCATCATGCAGCCAAACAGAAGGATGAACAGCGTTGGTGTCGTCATTGTCCGAGGCCCTCGCGCTTGAGCTCGTCGGCAATGTGCATGCTCGCCTTTGCCTCATCGGCATGTCCGAAGCCTTGGGCCTGGCCCGTGATGACATTTTTCAACAGAATCAGCAGCCGAATCGTCAGCAACAGGATGCCGATGAGCAGGATGCTGTCGGCGATCCAGATCGGGATCGCGATGTCCTCCATCTCGATGCCGATCTTCTTCATCTTGCTGAGGTAGACCCAACCGCCGGCGATGAACAGTCCGCAGTAGCCCAGCGACAAGAGCACCGCGACGACGGTCAACAGGCGCTGACCCAGCGGTGGAAACAGCCTGACGAAGGCATCGACGCCGATATGTGCACCCACCTTCAGACCGTAAGAGACCCCGAACAGGACGAACCAGGCCGACAGGTAGAGTGTTGCCTCCTGCCCCCAGTTCAGCCCCGTACCAAAGCCAAAGCGCAGCACGACCTCCCAGAACACCAGGAGCGTCATCGCGACCAGCAGCAGTGAAAGCACGGCCTCCTCGACCTTGTTAAGCAGCCTAAAGAACATGCCTAAACCTCCTCTTCCCATCTGATTTTCGTGCGGGCACGGCGCGGCGGGCGCTGCCGGCGCGGCAATGGCCCGCAAGAGCGGCCAGTCGCTCGGCCGGCAGCCCCATCGCCGCCCCCTGGCGCGGGGACCTGTCCACCCGTCGGGGATTCCTGCCCCAAGCGCACCGCTCGCGCCCGCGGCGATCCCTGGATGCCGGCCTGCCCCGGCGCTACGGACCCGACGTGTTGGAGGCGTAGGCCGCTTCGATCAGGTCCGCGCCAATGCTCTTCTCAAACTGCTTCCAGACCGGCTTCATGGCCTCTACCCACTGCGCGCGCTGTTCCGGCGTGAGCTCGATGATCTCGGTACGGCCAGACTCGGCGATGAGTTGCTTGTCTTCGACATCCTTGTTGCGGGCTATCTGGTTGCCGAAGGCCAGCGCCTCGTCGAGCGCCGCCTTGATCTGGGCGCGCTTGTCATCGGGCAGGTCCATCCAAAACTCCGCCGACGTCACGACCATGTAGTCGAGCAGGCCATGGTTCGACTCGGTGATGTAGGGCTGCACCTCGAAGAATTTCTTGGAATAGATATTCGACCAGGTGTTCTCCTGGCCATCGATGGCCTTGGTCTGCAGCAACGTGAAGACCTCGGAGAACGGCTTCTTCAACGGTGCCGCGTCGACCGCCTCGAACTGTGCCTCGAGCACATCCGAAGACATGATGCGGAACTTCAGCCCCGCGGCGTCGGCTGGTACACGCAGCGGTCTGCTCGAGGAAAGCTGCTTCATGCCGTTGTGCAGGTAGCCCAAACCGACAAGGCCCTTCTTGCTGATCGAATCGAGCATCGCCCGCCCCTTCTCGCTCTGCTGGAAGCGGTCCACGGCATCCAGGTCGCGAAACAGGAACGGCAGGTCGTAGAGCGCCAGCACATCGGTATAACGACTGAACTTGGACAGGGCCGGGGCGGCCATCTGCACGTCGCCGAGCTGCATCGCCTCGAGCACCTTGTCGTCTCCGAACAGCTGCGAGTTCGGATAGACCTCGACCACGACGCTGCCTCCGGTGCTCTCTTCGACGAGGGCCTTGAACTTTTCCGCCATTTGTCCCTTGGGCGTATTCTCGGCAACCACATGCGAAAACTTGATCACGATGGGGTCGTCGGCGGCCAAGGCCGCACCCGCCGCCAGCACGGCGGTCACACCCAAAGCGAAGGTGGTAAACGGTCGCATCATTTGTTGTCTCCTCAATCTTCTTTGTATGGTTATCCGACGACCCGATGGGAACGGGCCGGGGTGAGGCTGACTGTATCCATCCGTGCAAGCTGTCAGCTCGCGGTTGGGGCAATGCGATCCCCGCGATTGCTCCAGTCATGACCCCGACGGGGTACTCGGGACAGGCTGATCGAACGCCTTGCGGACATCGGATCAGCGACGCCTTGGCGCGACGCCTCCCTCGTCCAAGGTTACAGCAACGCGTTTGTCCGCTCTGGATTTTCTACGCCAGGTCACTGCCCCGGGGCGACCCCGGGGAACCGGCCGTGCTCCAATGCGGGGAAATCTCTTGGCGAACGCGGTATCGGCTGATCCGCCTCCCGTCCCGCGCCAGCACGGCGTGTGCCGCGAGCCGGTTGCATGCAAGACCCGCGCGGGGGCCGATCCTGACCGGCCCGATGGATCTCAGCGGGCCTCGGCGGGCGCGCCGGCCCCATCCCCGAGCGCCGCCGCATCGGCCTTGCCTGCCACCAGATCGACGCGAAAGAGCAGCGCCGCACCGATCAGGAAGAGCACCAGGATCGGCAGCAGCGACAGGCGGGAGTCGCCCGTGACCGCCGCCGCGGCGGCCACGAGGGACGGACCGAGCACGGCGGCAAACTTGCCGACCATGTTGAAGAAGCCGAAGAATTCGGCGGTCCGCCCGGCGGGGATCAGGCTGGCAAACAGTGCCCGGCTCAGGGCCTGGATACCGCCCTGAACCAGGCCAATGGCGATCGCCAACAGGTAGAACTCGGACACCTGTCGCATCTGCGAGGCGCCGATCACGATCAGCAGGTAGACGCCGATCGCCAGCAGAATGCCCCGTTTGGGGCCCCACCGCTCGCCCAGCCGGCCGAAGACCAGGGCCGCCGGGAAGCCAACAAACTGGGTGATCAGCAGCGCCGCCATCAGATCATTGGCGCCGAACCCGATCGCCAGCCCGAAGTCCACGGCCATCCGGATGATGGTGTCGACGCCGTCGATATAGCACCAGTAGGCAAGCAGGAACAGGAAGCTGTTCGGCAGTCGACGGACCTCGCGAAAGGTCGCCGCGAGCTCGCCAATGGCGCCACGCATCGCAGCCCGGAGACCGCGACGGCCCATCCCGACGGGCTCCGGCACCCAGAGGGCGACGGGAAACGCGAACAGTGCCCACCAAAGCGCCACGGAGAGGAACGAGAGCCTGACCGCCTCGGCCTCGTCGGCAAGTGAGAACCAGGCCGGACGCTGGGTCATGAGCACGTCGAATGCGAACAGCACGCCACCGCCCAGGTAGCCGAGGGCGTACCCGAGCGAGGAGACCCGCTCATAGGCGCTCGCGGGCGCCACGTCAACCAGCAGCGCGTCGTAAAAGATGTTGCTGCCCGAGAAGCCGAGCAGGCCCAAGACATAGAGAGCGAGCGCCAGCTCCCACTGACCCTGGCCCAGCCAATACAGGCCGCCGCTGGCGAGCACGCCCAGCAGCGTGAAGCGCAACAGGAAACGCTTCTTGGCGCCGATCTGGTCAGCCACCGCACCGAGCAGCGGCGCGGTGGCGACAATCACCAGACTCGCCGCCGAGCTCGCCACCCCGAGCCAGAACGTGCTCTCGATGACCGTCAGACCAGAGGCCCAGTATTCTTTAAAGAATACCGGGAAGAACCCCGCCATCACCACGGTCGCGAAGGCCGAATTGGCCCAGTCGTAGCAGGCCCAGGACAGGATCTGCCGACGACGGCCGGCGGTATCGGACGGGCGACCCTCGGCCGCGGCTGGATTCGTCATGAGTGAGACCCAGGGTGTCGGGCGGATTTCGGGACAGGCGGCGGACGGTGGCGCCAGCGCGGATGGGTTCGGACGACCCGCATCGGGCAGGCGGCCTCGGGCGAGCCCGGGTCCGGCGGCTCAGTCCCCACGGCCGCGCGCGATCAGGTCCATGCGCACCAGCTCCGCGAGGGACTCGGCGCGCATCTTGTCCATGACCCGGGCGCGATGCACCTCGACGGTCTTGGCGCTGACACCCAGCGCGGCGGCAATCTCCTTGTTGGACTTGCCCTCGGTGACCATGTTCATGACCTCGCGCTCGCGCGGGGTGAGCTCGACCAGACGTGTCGCGATGTCGGCGCGTTGCGCACGCAGGGCGCGCTGCTTCTCGTCGTGCTGGAGCGCATTGCGGATGCTCTCGAGCAGGGCCTCGTCGTCGAACGGCTTCTCGATAAAGTCCGCGGCCCCCGCCTTCATGGCCTTGACGGCCATCGACACGTCGCCATGTCCGGTGATGATGATCACCGGCAGCCGATACTCCCGACGAGCCAGGTAGGCCTGCAGATCCAGGCCGCTCATGCCGGGCATGCGCACATCGAGCAGCAGGCAACCGGCGCGGCCAGGGTAGTAGGAACCCAGGAAATCATCGGCCGAGGTGAACGTCTGCACCTTCATGCCAACCGACTCGATCAGCCACTTCAACGAGTTGCGTATCGCCTGGTCGTCGTCGACGACGAATACGGTCACGTCCTGGATCATGGGCATCACCTCTTGGTCGATTCGCTACGCGGTGGTCGATACCGCCTCCAGTGGCGGCTGCAGCGCTGCCTGGGCAACCGGCAGCGCGACATGAAATACGGCGCCGACACCAGGCTCGGATTCGGCCCAGATCTCGCCACCGTGATTCTCCAGAATCGTCTGGCTGATCGGCAGCCCCATCCCCATCCCCCCTTCCTTGGTGGTGAAGAAGGGATCGAACAGATGCAACATACGCTCGTCGGGGATGCCCGGGCCATTGTCCCGGACACTCACCAGGGCACGGCCGTCGCGCACGTCCGTGGCGATGCGCAGGACGCGATGTCCGGCCGGTCGCTCTTCGAGCGAATCCAGCGCGTTGCGCACCAGGTTCAGCAACACCTGCTCGATCTGCACCAGATCGACATCGACCGGGATCTCTCCAGGCGCCAGATCGAGCCCGATCTCCATCTCCAGCTTGCCGATCTCGAACTCGACGAAGCTGCAGACCTCGCGCACCAGATAGTTCAAGTCGACCTGGGAGCGGATCGGCGGCTGCTTGCCGACCAACGCCCGTAGTCGACGAATGATCTCGCTGGCCCGCTGGGCCTGGCTGGAGATCTGCCCCATGGCATCCACCAGTTCCTCGCTGCCGCCAATGCCACCCTTGAGCCGGCGGCTGCAGCCGTTGGCGTAATTGGTGATCGCCGAGAGCGGCTGATTCAACTCGTGGGCCATGCCCGTGGCCACCTCACCCATGGTGCTGAGCCGGCATACATGCACCAGCTCGGCCTGATGCTGACGCGACTCCTGCTCGGCCCTGCGCACCGCGGTGATGTCGCGGGCATAGATGTTGACGTAACCCAGATCCTGGATCGGGACGAACAACAGCGAATAGATGCGGCCGCCGAGATCGCCCTCGTGGTCACGGTTCTGGCCATCCTCCAGCATCGCGCGGACCTCGTCCAGCCAGGCGTCGGGCAGCAGCTGCCCCGGCTCGGTCTGCCAGGCATCCGTGAGCGGACGGCTCGCCGCGTTGGCGTAGACGATCAGCCCCTCAGCGTTGACGCGCAGGATCGGATTCGGGCTCTCGCTGGCGAAGCGCGCCAGGCCCTTGATCTCCCGCTCGGCGTTCTTGCGCTTGGTCGCGTCGTGGATATAGAGGGTATAGACGCGCTCGGCGTCCAGATCGATCGGTACGATCGACATCTCGACCGGAAACGCGCTGCCATCCGCATGCACCGCACCGAGCTCGCCCCGGGCATGCGACTGCCGACCGCCCAGACGCCGGCGCCCGGACTCCTGCAACATACCCACGAACGCGGTATGGCTGCTCTCGCTCAGGAAGCGGCGCATGAAATCGCTCCCCAACGCGCTGCCGCTCGCGAAGCCGAACATGCGTTCCGCGGTTGGATTGTGGTCGACGATCTGCCCGGATCGATTCAGGGTGATGATGGCATCGAGCGATGCCTCCATGATCGCCGCCTTCAGGGCCTCGGTCTCGCGCATCTCGTGCTCGTGGCGCCGGCTCATCTCCTCACGCGCGCGCAGCACCAGCATGGTGAAGTGCTGGATCCACTCCTCGAGCAGGAGCAGCTGATTGCCGTCGCGATGGAAACCGGGCTGCTCGATGCCGAGGGCACGTTGCGCGAATCGCGACATCCGCTTGAGCACCTTGTTCAGCCGCGCGGAGACCAGATAGATCACCAGCGTGAACACCAGGATAAACACCAGCGCCGCCAGGACCCGCTGGCGACGCTCGAACTCGACCACGCGCTCGGACATCTTGTCGACGCTATGGTGCGGGATGAAGGTGGTAAACAGCATGTTCCAGTTGGAGCCCTCGTAGCGGGGCAGCGACTGGGATGTCACCAGGAAGGTATCGGTCCACTGGTCGAGCAGGGTGCCGGGGATCAGATCCTGCGGCTCATTGCTCACGAGGATGCGCTGTTCGTCCGCGTCCACCAGCGCCACAGCGGAACTGTCGGCCGAGATGGTCCCCTCGGATGCCAGCAGGAAGTCCGTGTCGACTGGCACGACGACCACGAGCCGTCCCATCTTGTAGCCGCCGGCGTCCTCGACTTGGTCGCTGACCACCAGATAGGGCTGATTGTCGACGCGGCTCAACACGGTATAGACGTCGTCGGAGTCGCTCGTCCACTGCCCCGTGTCGGCGAGCAGCTCCGATGGGAGCGGCTCCGCGCCGGACTGGTAGATCTCGCGTACCCCCCCACGGGAATCCACCAGCAACACATAGCTTGGCGCCAGCAGGGCATTGCGGCCGAAGAAATCCGGCAACCAGAACGGGCGGAACCCCTCGTAGACCACCGGATCGACATCCTCTTCCGGGAACCAGAACAGCGGCTCCAGGTACTGGGCCAGGCGGCGGTGATTGGCGAGCAGCCGCGTGGTCGCCGCATAGTTGCTCATGTACTGGTTGAACCGCATCAGGCTCTCTCGCGAACGCAGATCGAGTCGGGCCTGGAGCTCTGTTTCGAAGATCCGCTTGACCGAGCGCCCCTGGATCTGGTCGAGCACGCCCCACACCGCAAGCCCCGCAATCAGTCCGATCAGGATCGCGATCATGGGCATCGGCACGCGCCGCAGTGAGCGGAACAGCAGCGATTTCACCGACGATGGGGGCGACTTCACGAGCGCGGAGGGGACATGGGTTCTCTGGGTGGTCGAAGTCTAGCGGATTCCGGTCCGGCGCACGCGGGGCACGGCAAGGAGCATCGGCCACACGACGACGCCGTCCATGACGCGGGCGGGCCGATGCAGGACAATGTGACGGTACCTACCCCGGATCCTGGAGATCCCCATCATGACCCTCGTCGATCTCTCCCGTGCCCAAGGCCCCGGGCTGCCAAGGCGCCTCGCGATCATGCTCTACGACCTGCTGCTGCTGGCCGCGGTGCTGATGGTGACCACGGCACTGTGGACCCTGCCCTATCAGGCCCTCGTCGGCACCCCGCTGTATCAGAGTGCGGCCTTCCCGCTCTTTCAGCTCTGTCTGCTGCTGATCATTGTCGGCTACTACGTCTATTTCTGGAGTCACGGTCGGCAGACACTGGGCATGCGGGCGTGGCGCACGAGGCTGTATCGCGCGGACGGGGCCGACCTGAACGCCCGCGATGCGCTGCGGCGGTTCGGACTTGCCGCGTTGACCCTGCCCCCGCTCGGCATCGGACTGTGGTGGATGCTCTTCGCGCGCGACCGACTGGCCTGGTACGACCGCCTCTCGGGCACGCGCCCGATCCTGCTGGCCAGACCGGATGCCAGGTCGACGGACATGGGGCGTCGGGCATGAAATACGCGATCGTGCCGGTCACACCCTTCCAACAGAACTGCACCCTGCTCGTCTGTCCCGAGACCGCAGAGGCCGCCATCGTCGATCCCGGGGGCGAGCCCGAACGCATCCTCGCCGCGCTCCAGCGCCTGGGCGCAACGCCGACCCGGCTGTTGCTGACCCACGGCCATCTGGATCACGTCGGTGCGGCCGCGGAGCTGTCGCAACGCCTGGGGCTAGCGATCGTCGGCCCGCATCGCGACGACGCGTTCCTCCTCGCCGGGATACCCGCCCAGGCGCGGATGTTCGGCTTCCCCGTCCAGGATCCGTTTACGCCCGACCAGTGGCTCGACGCCGGCGATCTGGTCTCGGTTGGCAATCAGAGGCTGGAGGTCCTGCACTGCCCGGGTCACACCCCTGGGCATGTGCTGTTCTTCCACCGTCCATCGCAGCTCGCCCAGGTGGGCGACGTACTCTTCCGCGGCTCGATCGGGCGCACCGACTTCCCACGAGGCAATCATGCCCAGCTGATCCGTTGCATCCGCGAGCGGCTGTTTCCGCTCGGCGACGCGGTGCGCTTCATCCCCGGCCACGGTCCGATGGGCATCCTGGGTGAGGAACGGCGGACCAATCCATTCGTCGGCGAACAGGCCTGAGCGTTCCGGTCAAGGCCTCCCCAGCAGGAAGTAGCCAGTCGCCTCGCCGTCCCCGCCGACGCCCACACCCAGATAGGCAGGGCCGAGCCAGGTGTCGGCCCCGAGGAAGAGGCTGCTGCCGAAACGGGTCTTGGGCTCGGTGAGGAAGTCGATGGTATCACCGATCGCCCCGACCTCCAGCGAGCCGCCGAGGTACACGCCCCGGCCAAGCGGCGGCGTCAGCGTCGCGATCTGGTGATAGTAGATCAGTCCGCCGTAAGCCACCTGGTTTCCGCGGAACTGCTCGTAGGCATAGCCCGAGAGCTCCTGGAAGCCACCCAGCGTGAACTGGTCGTAATAGGGCATTTCCGCGCCAAAGCTGCTACCCAGCCGCGCCCGCCCCGCCAGGGTCTCGCGGCCCCAGCTCTTGGCACCGATCCAGGTGCCGGAGAGGCGGTTGTAGTTCAGGTCCGCCCCCATGGCCGGCCGCGGAGAGACCAGATCCAGCGTAACGCGCGAACCGGTGCGCGGGACGTATCGGCTGTCGAGCGTGTCCCAGCGAAACATTGCGCGCAGACCAGACTCGTTGTTCTCGGTCTCCGGCAACGACGGCTGGCCGGTGTCGAGGTCCATGCGCGCGTTGGCCAGCCGCACGCCGATGCGCAGCTCCGCCCGCTCGTCGAACAGCGTACTGCCCAGATCAAACCCGGCGACAGCGCGGGTGAGGTCGTAGCGAGCAACCCGTTGCGAGCCCTCGAAGACGCTCACGGGGCTACGACCAAGGTAGACGTATGGTGCAACGAAGCCCGCGCGATCGAGCCGCAATGGCTGATAGAGCTCGGAGAACAGGTCGAGCTCGTTGCCCAGTTGCACGGAGGTCAGCCACTCGCCACCGAGTGCGTTGAGCCAGGTACTGCGATAGGTTGCGCGCAGACCGAAGCGGTTGTCGCCGACAAAATCGGACCGGAAACCGAGGCCGAAGCTCAGGTATCCTGGCCCCCACGACTTCTCCAGTGCGTCGACGATGATCTGGTCGCGTCCACCCACGCGCTCGACCCGATAGCTGATCCGTTCGAAGTCGCCGCGACCGTAGAGGTCCTGGATATCGGACTCGAGCTGCTCGCGATCGAACGGCCGCCCCTGCTGATGTGCGATCAATGTCTCGAACAGGTCGGCATTGACCCGGTCGACCCCGACGATCTGGACCTCGGCGATCTCCTCGCCCAGGACCGGCACGGTTGCCTGACTCGCCTTCCACGCCGCGTACTCGGCCGGGCTGACACTCAGATGGGCGAGCCGTGCCGCGACCGACCGCGCGGCCCGCTCGCCGGCGGCAATCGCATCGGCCGCCCGTTTGAAGTCGCCGGAACCGATATCGCCCAGATTCGGCGAGATCAGAATGTCCTTTTGACGGCGCACCTGCGCCAACGACCGCTTGACGTTCTGTTCCGTGAGGATGGCGACCATTTGCCCCATGACCCCGACAACGGTCTGCAACTGGTCGCGCGGCAGGTACGAGCTGCCCAGATTGACCGCGATCACGACATCCACGCCCATCCCGCGCGCCACATCCACTGGCAGATTCCGGACCAGGCCACCGTCCACGTAGAGCCTGTCGTCGATCTCCACCGGCGCGAACGCCCCCGGCACCGACATGCTCGCGCGCATGACCCGCGGCAGCGAGCCGCGGCTGAAGACCTTCATGTCGCCGTTCTCCAGATTCGTCGCAACGGCCCGATACGGGATCGGGAGATCGTCGAAGTTCTCGACCAGCTCGGCGCCCTTGACCAGGTTGGCGAAGAACAGCTCGATCTTCTGGCCGGCCAACGCCCCCTTGGGCAGGCGAAGCTCCCCGTCGCGCACGCCGATGCTGAAGTCCCAGGTTGGCAGCGCCCTGTCGTCCTTGCGATGCATCGGCCACTGCTGACGTGGCGGCTCGTCCACGAACAGGTCGTCCCAGTCCGCGCTGGTGAGTGCCTGCTCGAGACCGGCTGCACTGACCCCACTGGCGTAGGAGCCCCCTACCAGCGCCCCCATGCTCGTACCGGCCACCGCCGCAATCGGGATGCGCATCTCCTCGAGCACCTTCAAGACCCCGACATGCGCGGCACCGCGGGCCCCACCCCCGCTGAGCACCAGGCCGATGCGCGGCTGCCCGGGTGCGGCGGCAAACAGGGGCATCACAAGCGTCACCAGCAACGAGAACAACAACAGTCGCTTCATGTCTATAGTCTCCGGAACGGGTCAGCGAATCGCGTCGATTGTCCCCCGCGGGTGTCTGCCCCGCCAGCGCCAATACGCCCGCCGCGACGCGTCCGGCACGCGTTCATTGGCGACGGAATCCCCGGTGGATCCGAGGCCAGGACCCCGCGCCGGCGTGCGCACGCAAATGCCGCGGTCATAACCTTTGCGCTGACGCGTATACTAGGACCAGGAACCGAGGGAGACAGCGATGCCCAAGACCGATACGACCCATGGCAGCACCACCCGCCGGCCCTGGGTTCGCGCGCGCACCGCGGGAAATGCGGCACCCCAGAGCGTCACGACGTCCAAGGCGAGAGCATCGGCCAAGGCCCCGACCAGGACCGCGGCCGAGTCGGACAAGCCCGCCAAGCGGTTCGTTCAGCCCTTTGTATTCGATGACGTGCAGCGCGGGATGATCACGGGCGCCCTCGAGGCCGCCGATATCGGCGATCCCACCGGACGCGCCATCTTTATCGGCGCAATCGCCTACGAGCTGGCCGCGTTTCGGGCCGAGGCGGCGCAGCGAGCCCCCTCCCCGCCCGCGCAGCCCGAACCCAAGGCCGCGCCGGCTGCCGCCCCCACCCAGGACCACCCCCTGAGCGCCCTTTCGCGCTCCGCGGCACAGTTGGTGTCGCAGATCGAGCAGATCGATGAAGCCGCGCGCACGACCTTGTCGGAGGCATTGAAGCGCACCGACCGCTTTGCTCGGGGCTATGGTGCCGACTATCTCGAGGCCCTGCGCGCGGAGTTGCATCGTATCGCGCTCGCCGCCGAGGCCGCGGACCCGCCCGCACCACCGAAACCGAGACCGCGCCCCAGGCGAGCCAAGCCGATCGATCCGGCGACGATCAGCTTCATTCGGTTCGCCGCGAAGGCCTATGCCGAATCCCTGGAGCAGGCCCCGACGCCGGCCCTGTCCGGGCCGTTCGCCGAGGTCCTCCGGACCATCGCCGAGGCCACCGACACACCGCTGCAGATCAACGCGCGCGCCTTGAAACAGGCACTGCAAGCCGCCGACACCTGACCCCGGGCGGTGCCTTGAGCAGGCCAACCCCGTGTGATCCGGGTACGCGCCCAACGGCCACGCCGTGCGGGTACCGCGCCGTGGCCAGCCCCGGATCGCCGCGAGCGCGGGGTTGCCCGCGGGTCGCCAACGGACCCAACGTCGTGGGCGGTGACTCGGTTACAATGACCGCCTAACGCAGCACAAGCCAGGCCGCCATGTTTCTCAAGCGACTTTTCGGGCACACCTCCGCGACCGAAACCATCGACGACGACCAAGGACATCTGGCCGAGACCGCCCGCAATGCGGAAAGGCCCACCGACCGCCGCGATGCCTGCCGTCGACTCGTCGCCCTCGACACCCTGCAGCAGATCGCCGAGCGCGATACGGATGCCGGCGTTCGTGAGCTCGCCAGCGCGCGCTTTCGCCGACTGTTGTGCGGACTCGACCCACTGGCGCCCCCGCTCGAAGAGAGGCTGGCGCAGATTGCCGGCGTCGAGGACATGCCGCTGCTCAACCACGTCGCGACCGACGCGGTGGAGCCGGCGCTGCGGCGCGCGGCCCTCGCTAGGGTGCAGTCGCAAAGCGTTCTGGCGACCTGCGCGGTCCATGATGGTCTGGCCTCCAACCGGGTTTTCGCCGCGGAGCGGGTCGAAGACAAATCGGCCCTCGAGCGGTTGATCAAGCAGATCGGCAAACGCGATAAGAACGTGTATCGCATCGCCCGTCTCAAGCTCAAGCACATTGCCGAGCAGGAGGAGCGGCCACGCCAGGTCCGCGCCCAGTCGGCGTCCCTGTGCGAAAAGCTCGAGCGGCTGGGCCGGTTCGAGCAATGGATTCAGGACCGTGCGGTACTGTCCCTGATCGATCAGCAATGGACCGAGATCGAGGCCGAGGTCGAACCATCCGACCGGGCGCGTTTCGTCCAGTTGCGGACCACTTTCCTGGCCGGCTATGACGCCTACGCGCGGGAGAATGCGGCCCAGCTCGCCGAGCAACGGGCGCATGAGGCCGCCGGCGAGGAAAAACGGCGGTTGATCGCGCACCTCGAGGCAGCCACCAGCTTGTCGGCCACCGTGGACATCGACCAGCTGCTGGCCGAGACCGAGGCGGCCTGGCGGGCGGCGGGCACTGCCGGGGAGAGCGCGGACGCGCGGCTCCAGCAGGCCTACGCGGCAGGCGTCGCGGCACTCGGCGAGCGTCGGCGCACCATCGCCGCAGAGGCGCGGCGTGGGGAGGCCTGCGAGCGGTTGCAGGCCGACGCCCAGAAGACACTCGACGCGGGCACCATTGATCGCGCGGCGTTGAAGGAGCTCAAGCGCCGGCTCGAGCGCCTCGGCCACGACCATGCCGAGGCCGCCGGCCCGCGTGAGGCCATCGAGCACATCGAGACACGGTTGAGGAAGCAGCAGGCGCAGATCACGCGCAAGCTCGCGACCCTGCCGGAGCGTCTTGCCGAGCTCGACCATCATTTCGTCCAGGGAGAGCTGAAGAAGGCAGAGCCGCTCTATCAGAGCATCGTGGCCACCCTGGAACACGCCCGCGCCGCCGGTCTGCCAGCGCGAGATCTGGCACCAACGGAGAACCACCTCAAGCGCATCGCGCCGCAGCTGTTGGAGTTGCAACGCTGGCGCCGCTGGAGCGCCGACCAGCACCGCGAGGACCTCTGTGCGGAGGTCGAGACCCTGATCGACGACGAGCGCCCCCTGGAGTCGATCGCCGGTCGCCTCCAGGCGGTCCAGGACGCGTGGCGCGACCTCGACCGCGGCGGCGCGCCGGCACGGGACGCCCTGTGGCAACGTTTTCACGCCGCGGCCGAGCGGGTCCACGAACGCTGCCGACCCTTTCTCGACGAGCTGGCGGCACGACGCGAGGCGAACCGGGAGGCCCGCGAGTCCCTCTGCCGCAAGCTCGAGGAGTTCCTGGACAAGGTCGATTGGGAGCGCGTCGACTGGAAGAAGGCCGCCCGTGCCGAGCGCGAGATGCGCCAGGCCTGGGCAGCCATCGGGCCGGTCGACGGGCGCCATCACCGCCCCCTCGAGGGTCGTTTCCGCAAAGACCTGCGCCGCCTCGACAAGATCCTCGCCGAGGAGCGCGCCCGCAATCAGCAGCTCAAGCGCGACCTGATACGCCAGATGCAAGCGTTGGCCGAGCAACCGGATCTGGATCGTGCCATCGATGCGGCCAAGGCACTGCAACAGCAATGGCACACCACGGTCCCGGCCCACCAACGCGACGAGAACGCCCTGTGGAGGACGTTCCGAGGCGCCAGTGATACCCTGTTTGCACGCCGTGTGGCCAAACACGAGGCCCGCCAGGCGGAGCTGACCGAGAACCTCGCCGAGCGCGAACGCATCTGCCAGCAGGCACTGGATCTGGCCAATGAGGCGAGGGATGCCGAGCTGTTGCAGCACGAGCTCAAGCGCCTCCAGACGCTCTGGCGCGACACCGAGGCGCTGCCGCTACCGCGCTCGGCCGTGAGCACGCTCAACCGACGCTGGAACGAGGCCCACGCCGCCGTTCTGGCACGTCATGAGATGCTGCACGACACGCGGCATTGGGAGGCCCTGACCCAACTCGCGGACCAGTCAAGGTTCCTCGACCAGACCGCGCACCAGATCGTTGACGGTGCCGCGTCCCTCACCCCGGAGTCGCTCAGACAGGCATGGAGCGCCCTGCCCCGTCAAGACGACACGGTGCTGCAGCAACGTCTCGACGGGATTTTTAGCCTCTTGCTGACCGCGCTCGAGGATGCGGCGCAGAGGGAGGCACTGGCACAACGGATGCACGACGGCCAAACGCGGCGCGAAACACTCTGCCTGCACCTGGAGATCACGGCCCGACTGGAATCCCCGCCGGAGTTGCGGACCCGTCGGCTCGAGCTGCAGGTGGCCCGTCTGAAGGAGCGGATGGGCGAAGGCGAGGACGATCCGCTTGCCGGCGCGACCCGGCTGCTGCAGGACTGGTACCTGTGCGCGCCGGCCACGGCCTCGAGCGCACTGGCCGAACGCTTCGCCCGCGTGTATCGCGCCCTGCGACACCCGCGGCCTGAGACCGCACCAGCCTGAGTCGCGTCCGTCGAATCCGGGCCTGTCCCTGCGGTATCCCCAAATTATCGGTCCGAAAGACAGGGGGTTACAGCCTTACTCGTGGACAGGTCTGCCGCGCACATCCACTACGCTGCCGTTCTCCGTCGGCTCGCCCGCAAGCGGACTCCTACGCCGAGCGGTGTCGGCGGCCCGTAGGAGCCCACTTGCGGGCGACACGCAGGCTTTGCAGAAGCGGTTTGGCAGCCGACACACCGCCTCGAGGCGGCTGTGAATTTGTGGGGATACCTCGAGACCTGTCCTGAAAGCGTGACGCCGACAGTGCCTTCGCGGACGCGAATCAAATGCCTACCGGGCATTGACCCCGCCCCATTCTCAAGCGCATGGGGCGCATTGGGAATGCCGGACCCTCCATGGCGCGGACCGGAAGGTTCTCAACCCGCGTTTCCCCGAGACGGCGGGATGGACACCCTCCCCCAGGGCATCGGATGCGCCGCCTTGCCCAGCCGCGTTCCCCGATCGAGCCGGTGCCGCCCGCGGCACAGAGCGGACCTCACACCGATCGCGTTCCCGGCGACTCCAAACGGCCGCCGAGTGGACGCGGGCGACGCCAGAAGCGACGTAGGTCGCCGCGACCGATGTCCCAGCGCTGCCCGTTGCAGGGGTCGATGACGATCCCGCTGGCATTGCCCGCGCGAAGCGCGCGCAATGCCGGCACCAGCCAGCGCTCGAGTGCCTCGGCGGCGGCCACCCAGGCGGCATCGTCCTGATCGAGGACCGGGTCCAGCAGCCGATCCCAGATCGCGAGCGTGCAGGCGGACATCCTCAACCACCGCGCGTCCAGGCTCGCCGGCAACGGGGCGCACGCGATGTCCGCGGCCATCGCGAGTCCTCGGGCCAGAGGGTCCTGCCCCAGCACCCGCGTGGGCAGCCCCGCCGGGGATGGCCGCTGCCAGATCCCGCCGCCTGAGATCCAGAGCCCGTTCACGCTGGGTCGACCCTGGGCCTCGCGGCGCTGGTTGACCGGCGATTGGAACAGCAGCATCTGGGCCTCGTTCATCAGGCTGGCCCAACGGCCCGCGTCGGGGCCGGTCGGAAGCCAGCGATCCACATGCTGGCCAATGGCCCGCGACAACGGCTGCGTCTCCAGTTGGGGTGCCCACGCGCATTCCAGATACCAGCGCCGCGGGTTCGGGGCGGCAAAGTGCAGCCCGTCCCGCGCGAAATGCGTGTTGAGCTCCGCCACGAGCGCATCGGCCTCGATCTGGCTGATCTCGAGATGCCGGACGTCGAACAGCCGCAGCAGATCCCGATCGGCTCGCAGATGGACCGGGTCCGCGTGCATGCAGAAGCCCCCGCGGTCCCAATCAGGGTCGTCGGCGGCCCGGCAGTAGGGCGCGCTTGCGGCGACACCGAAGCGCCCCAGCAGGGCAGCGGTGAGATCGATCCCGAGGGTGGCCGAGCGACGACCCCGGGTCAGTAACAGGTCCAGGACAGGGGTCTTGACGGGCCTGTCGGATGATAATGCGACGGGGCCCAACAGCCCCGGGATCAGCAATTCGATGACAGTGCCTTCGGCTGCTGTGTGCATGGGCATGCGTGGTCACCTCGGGAGACCCGCCGGAGCCGGGCTGGAGCGGGGCTATCGAGGCCGCGGAGCGCCCCTTCGAAGGTTACAACTCTCGCGTCGCGAGGAAATGGATATCCGGCCAACGTTCCTGGGTCAGTTCCAGATTGACCCGGGTCGGGGCCAGATAGACGAGTTGATCGTCGCCGTCCAGGGCGAGATTCTCGTGCGCCTTTTCCCGGAATCGCGCGAGCATCTTCGGGTCGGTGCAGCGCACCCAGCGCGCCGTGTGGACGTTCACCGGCTCGACGACGGCCTCGACGCCGTACTCGTCCTTAAGACGATAGGCGGCGACATCGAACTGAAGGATGCCGACCGCGCCCAGGATCAGATCGTTGTTCTTCAGCGGCCGAAAGACCTGCGTTGCGCCCTCCTCGCACAGCTGCAACACGCCCTTCTGCAAGGATTTGGTCTTGAGCGGATCCTTCAGCACCACCCGACGGAATAGCTCCGGGGCAAAGTATGGCACGCCCTCGTACTTGAGGTCTTCACCCTCGGTAAAGGTGTCGCCAATCTGGATCGTGCCGTGGTTGTGCAGGCCAATGATGTCGCCGGGCCAGGCCTCTTCCACGCGTCGACGCTCATCAGCCTGAAAGGTGATGGCGTTGGCGACCTGCACGGTCTTACCCAGGCGCACGTGGCGTATCTTCATGCCCTGCGTGTAGCTCCCGGAACAGACCCGCAGGAAGGCGACGCGGTCACGGTGGGCCGGGTCCATGTTTGCCTGAATCTTGAAGACAAAGCCGGTGAATTTCTCCTCGCCGGGCATCACCGTGCGTTCCCGCGTCGGGCGCGGCCGCGGCGTCGGCGCATACGCCACGAACGCGTCGAGCAGCTCCTTGACACCAAAATTGTTGATGGCCGAACCGAAGAAGACCGGGGTCTGTCTGCCAACGCGGTAGGCCTCGAGGTCCAGCGGGTGGCTCGCACCCTGCACCAGCTCCATCTCCTCGCGCAGCTCGGCCGCCTGATCGCCGAGCAGCTCGTCCATGCGCGGATTGTCGATCCCCTCGATCACCACCCCGGTCTGGATCCTCCCACCATGGGTTGCGCTGAAAAGATGGGTGCGATCGTGGCGCAGATCGTAGACGCCCTTGAAGCGCTTACCCATACCAATGGGCCAGGTGATGGGCGCGCATTGGATCTTCAGGATGTCTTCCACCTCGTCCAGGATCTCGACGGCATCGCGCCCCTCGCGATCGAGCTTGTTGACGAAGGTGAGGATCGGCGTTTCACGCAGCCGGCACACATCCATGAGCTTGATGGTGCGTTCCTCGACGCCCTTGGCCGCGTCGATGACCATCAGGGCCGAGTCCACCGCGGTCAGCGTGCGATAGGTGTCCTCGGAGAAGTCCTCGTGCCCGGGGGTGTCGAGCAGATTGACGATCGCACCGTCGTAGGGAAACTGCATGACCGACGAGGTCACCGAGATACCCCGCTGCTTCTCCAGCTCCATCCAGTCGGAGGTGGCATGGCGGGCGGCCTTGCGTCCCTTGACGGTCCCGGCGAGCTGGATGGCGCCGCCGAACAACAACAACTTCTCGGTGAGTGTGGTCTTACCGGCGTCGGGATGGGAGATGATGGCGAAGGTTCTGCGTTTGGCGAGTTGCTCTGCGAGCTGTGACATGAGGACGGGGCCCTGACCGGCGCGACGACTTTGGCAAACCGCCTATGATAGCCCGAAGGAAATGCTGATTAAATGCCTTTCGGGGTATCGAATCCGCTCGCGCTTCGCGAGTGCGCGACCCGCGCAGCGTTCCATTTTCAAGCACTTGCAGCGCTTGAGAATGCGAGGCCTTCCATGGTCCGGGCGGGAAGACGCATTCGATCAGCGTTTCCCCAAACGATCGGATTCGGATGTGGGGAGCCACTCGCGTCGATCCCCGCCTGGGGATCAGCCGATGACATGGCTCTTGTGCCGCGCGATGACGCGCGCATCACGTATCGCCTCGCGCGGGGGCGCCGGCCAGAGGCCATCATGCGCCAGCGTGTTGGCGCCAAAACCCGGGCGGTCGTCCGCGGGCTCCAGCGATCCGTCCTGCTTGACCAGAAACAACCCCTCGGTGCCAGCGGCATCCGAACGCACAATGATGCGGGCGACCGCGGCCTCTTCGCCGTAGTCCACCTGGTAAAGGTAGGTGTGACCGCGCTTGCGCAGTTCGTAGAGCATATCGCATCCCCTCGCCCGACCGGTCTCTGGCCCGTTGACTGATTGATGACCAAGATTACGGTGGCGCTCTCGCCCGTCGCAAGCATCGGCCGCACGTTCGGCGCGAGGTACCAGCCCCGCGTGTGAGTGGTGATCCCGCGGCGGGCGCCCTCGTCTCCGGGGGCGCCAATCCGATGCCGTGCAGGCATCGGGTCCGCGCGCGGGTCGCGCGGCGCAACTGGCGAAATGTCCCATTCCCAAGTGTCTGCAGCGCCGGAGAATGCCCGGCCCTCCATGGTCCCGGCGGCGCGTGCCGCAACTAGGGCCTCACCCGAATGTGCTCGTAGATGTCGAGATACTGCGCCGCGGGACGGTGCCAGGAATTGTCCATGCGCATGCCGTTGAGACGAAGTCGGCGAAAGTACTCCGGGAAGCGGTGCCAGAGGCCAATGCCGCGGTCGAGGGCCGATTCCAGGCCGTCGTAGGTCAGATCGTCGAAGACGTAGCCATTTCGCTGCTCGAACGGCTTATCGCTGTAGTTGGCGTCGAATACCGTGTCGGCCAGGCCGCCGACCCGCCGCACGATGGGCACGCAGCCATATTTCATCGCGATCATCTGCGTGAGACCGCAGGGCTCATAGACGCTGGGGATCAGGATCATGTCCGCGCCGGCATAGATCAGATGCGCCAGCTCCTCGTCGTAGCCGAGCTCGAGGTGGCAGTCTGGGCTCCCCGCCGTCTGCTCGGCGATGTGGCGGAAGCGGGTATCGACATCGATGTCGAGGGCGCTGCCCAGCAGCACGAACTGACAGTCGTGCTCGAGGGCATGATAGAGGCCGTGCCGCATCAATTCGACGCCCTTCTGGGCGTCGAGGCGGCTAACGACGGCAATGATGGGCTTGAGCGTCTCCGCCAGACCCAGCCAGCCGCGTAGGGCCGACTGTTTGGCGGCCTTGCGCGGCAGGCAGTACGGCCCGTATCGGCTTGGGATCAGGGGATCGATCTCGGGGTCCCAGACGTTGTAGTCGATGCCGTTTAAGACCCCCCCAAACTTGTGCTCGTGCTGTTTCAGCACCCCCTGCAGGCCCATCCCCTGTTCCGTGTGCTCCACCTCCCAGGCATAGCGCGGCGAGACCGTGGTGACGAAGTTGGAGAATACGATGCCGCCCTTCATCAGATTGATCCCGTTGGGGTTGCCCGGATCCTGGAGTCGATCCGACACGATCAGCCGCCCGGTGTCGAGGCGGTTCATTTCCAGGGCGCGGGGGCCGGTCCAGCCCTGGTGGCCAAGGTTGTGCAACGAGTAGCACACCCGCGTGCGATCCATGCCGAGTCCGGCATAGACCTCGTAAAGCAACACGGGTACCAGACCGGTCTGCCAATCATTGCAGTGGAGGATGTCTGGATGCTGGCCCCGGTGGTGGATATATTCGAGGACGGCGCGCGAGAAGAACGCGAACCGATCCACATCGTCTGCCTCGCCGTAGATGCGTCCGCGTTGGAAAAACCCGTGCTCGGAATGCGGCTCGATGAACAGGCACCGCAGGCCGTCCACCTCCCCTTGTTCCACGTCGCAGGCGATCCGACGGTCGAAGAAGGGTACCTGCATCCCGGTGAGCACCCGGCGCATGCCCTGCACGGCGTCCAAGCGCAGGCTGTCGTACTTCGGCAACATGATCTCGACCTCGTGGCCGCGCGCGAACAGCTCTCGCGACAGCCCCTGCACGAAATCTCCGAGACCGCCGGCCTTTGCGACGGGCGCGCATTCCGCGCTGACCATGGTGATATGCATACAGGGGGTTCCTAGTGCAGGCGGCGCGGTGGCGGGCTCAACGCCGACCGATCGCGCTCGCCACCTGCGCCCGATGGCCAGTGGCACATGGCGTTGGCGCAAGGGTAAGACCAAAGGGTCATTATACGCATTGCCGCACGGTCTGACTGGTTCGACCAGAACGGTCTCCGCATTGGCGCGCCGAGGCCCCGCACTTCGATACATCGCCGTCTCCCCTCGCCGATTCGGAAGGGCGCGGCGGATACTGGAGGGTCCCGGGGCGCCTATCTGCCGCCGGCCCTCGCGGGACGCGGCGGCGACGCCACCGCGCGCGGCCGCGATCAGTTGCGGATTCGAAACCGGCAGTCGAGCTCCGGCAGATCCACCTCAGCGACGCAGAGCCGGATGCGCTGATCCAACGCGAGGTCCTGCTTCGCGCGGATACGCGTCTCGAGGGCCAGCTCGGGGATCATGACGATCTGCTTGCGCTCACCGAGCTCGACCACGACCGCTTCGCCGCGCCAGTCCGGCCGACGCATCAGCCAGATGAGCTTCCAGTGCAGATTGGACTGGCGCTCGGTGCGGCGCACCGCGATCGCGCACTGATCGGCCTCGCCGGCCCGCGCGCTGATCTGCTGCACGCTCAGCAGCTCCTGACCACGCAGATGCGCGCGGATCTGCTGGTGGACCAGCAGATCGGCGTATCGGCGCAGCGGACTGGTCGCGCGCGTATACTCCTTCAGTCCGAGGCCAAAGTGGGGGCCGGGCTCGGCGCCGGTCCGGCTGGGCTTGAACTGGCGGCGATAGGCGTACATCGCGGCCATGCCCTGGGGGCGCTCGATGCGCTCCGGCGGCGGCTGGGTCACGTAGGGGATCGGAATCTCGCGCTGCTGGCAGTACCGCGCCGCCGCCTCACCGGCCATCAGCATCAGATCCGTAACCATCGCCCGGGAGGCCTGTCGGTCGATGGGTCGGATCAGGATCTGCGCCTCGTGCACGCGCAGACTGACCTCGGGCAGGTCGATACCCGCCGCACCATTGGCCTCCCGGCGCGCGCGATAACGCCTGGCCGCATCGGTCAGTGCATCCAATGGCGCCTGCTGCAGACACCCGTCCGCCTCACCATAGCTCATGCGTTGCACGCGCACGAGGGTGGGCCGGACCTCGATATCGACCAGATCGCCCTCGGCGGTGCAGCGCATACCAAACGACAGGGCGGGTGAGATCGGCTGGAGGCCGAGACCGAGGCGGTCGGTGATCGCCGCCGGCAACATATTGACGATGCCCTCGGGCAGGTAGAGGTTCGCGCCGCGTGCTCGCGCCTCGCGCTCGATCGCGCTGTCCGGCGGCACCAGGGCGGCCACGTCGGCCACGTGCACCCAGATGCGATCGCCGTCGATACTGACGGCGTCGTCCGGGTCCTGATTGCCCTCATCGTCGATCGCGAAGGCCGGGAGGTGCGTCAGGTCCAGCCGCTGCTCTGCCGCAATCTCGGGCACGACAAGATCCGGGTCCGTGTCCGCGACCCGGAATCGCGCGGGATAGGGATTGTGCTCCACGGGCCAGTAGCCAACCTTGGTCAGCAGCCGGTGGGCGCTGGCCGGGGTCTCCGGGTAGTCCATTGCCTTCAGGATGCGGCTGTGCTCACCGTGCTGGTTGGCCAGACGTTCCACCTCTCCCAGGCGGGCGTGATCCTCGGGCGCGATGCGCAGCTGACCCAGCCGCTCCAGGAACGCGGCCCAGTCCCGCTCGGCCCTGGCCTTGCTGTCGCGCTCGATGCGATCCTGCTCGATCGCATCGCGGCTGCGCGGCCGGATCGAGGCCGGGGTGCCCTCGAAATACAGTCCCTCGGCGACAAGCTGCCACGCGGCCCAGGCCGTCGTCGGCGAAAAGCTGTCGTAGACCAGCTCGGCCAGCTCCTGCAGATTGGTCTCGGCGCCCTCGAGCAGCTCCCAGGCGTCGTCCAACCCCCCCTGATCGAGCTCCCCACCGCCGTTGAGATCGGCGAGCCGGGCGAGCGGCCCTGGGTGAAGCGGCTCGACGTCCTTGGGGCGGACCCGCTTGGTCTGCCCCCCCTCGAGCTCGATCTCGATCTTTTCCCCGATCGCGATCACCCGCGCGGGGCGAATCTTGTACAGGACGAGGCTATCGGCCCTTGGGCCCGGTTGATGCATGGACAAGACGCTGCTATCTCCTGGCATTATCATTCATTGGTGACGCCCCGACCCCGGCGCCGGGACCGCCATGCGTATCGGGTATCATAGGCGCCAACACACAGTCTCGCAGCCTGCCCGAGGCAGGCCGTGCACGCAAGCTACACCCCCTCAAGCGACCCCACAACGAGAGCCCCAAATGAACAGCGACTGGAGAGCCTTCCTGGAATCCCGCGGTGCGGCCGTCGGGGATCAGTCCCGAGACGGTCAGGGCCGCGGCGAGCCTGACTGCGCGCTGGTGGATCTGTCCCACCTTGGACTGATTGTCATCGGTGGCGCCGATGCAACCGATTTCCTTCAAGGTCAGCTCAGCAATGACGTGCGCGAGCTGTCCGCCAGCCATACCCAACTGAGTAGCCATTGCAGTGCCAAGGGCCGGATGCTGGCGAATTTTCGCGTGCTGCGGCTCGAGGAACGCTTCCTCCTCGTCCTGCCCCACGCCCAACTCGAGCCCCTGATCAAGCGCTTGCGCATGTTCGTGCTCCGGTCCCAGGTCACCCTGGAGGACGCCAGCGACCGGCTGGTGTGCTTCGGTGTGATTGGCAGCTGTGCCGACGCGGCGCTCGGGGCACTCTTCGGCGGCCTTCCCATCGATGAAAACGCGATGGCCCACGCCGAGGACTGCGCGTTGATCCGGGTGGCCGGCACGCCGCCGCGTTACCTGTTCATCGGCCCACCCGAGCAGGCCAAGTCGGTCTGGACAGCCGCCGCCGAGCAGGCCACCGAGGCGAACCCCAACCTCTGGGCCTTGCACGACATCCGGGCCGGTCTCCCGGTTATCCTGCCCGAGACCAGCGATACCTTCGTGCCGCAGATGACCAACATGCAGCTCATCGATGGGGTCAGCTTCAACAAGGGCTGTTACAATGGACAGGAGGTCGTGGCCCGGATGCAGTATCTGGGTAAGCTCAAGCGGCGCATGTATGTCGCCGAGGTCGACGCGGAGCACACCCCTCGCCCGGGCGACGAGTTGAGCGTGCCCGGCAGCCGGTCGGAGCAGACACCAGGGCGCGTGCTCGATGCCCGCAGCACCGCACCTGGCCGTTGGGAGTTGCTGGTCGTCGTGGAGATCGATGCGGCTGAAGGCGGCGAGGTCAAGCTCACCGAGGGTGGCCCGACGCTGAGGCTGAAAGCCCCGCCCTATGGCTTCCCCGCACGGGTCTGAGGCGGATCTGCACCCGATCTCATTGGGCCGCCGTGGGGGGATCCGCGTCGCGCCGGCGTGCCCAGTCCGACGCGGTCTGACCACTGAAGTCCGGCAGCGAGGCGTCGGCACCGCGCGCGAGCAGGACATCAACGCTACGCTGATGTCCGAGCTTGGATGCCCAGGTCAAGGCCGTGAGCCCCTGGGTCATCTCCTGGTGGTCGATCATGGCGCCGTGGTCGAGCAAGGTCGAGACCACGTCCGCATGGTTGTTGGAGGCCGCCAGCATCATTGCCGTGTAGCCGCCCTTGTCCACGGCATCGACCTCGGCGCCGGCCTCGAGGAGACGCCGCACCGCCGGAAGGTGGCCGTTTAGCGCGGCCTTCATCAACGGCGTCCAGTGACAACTGTCGCGGACATCGGGTTCGCCGGTGCGCTGAAGCAACACGTCGAGTGCCAGGACATCGCCATGCTCGGCGAGCTCGATCAGATCCTGCCCGGGATGATCACGGGCGGCGTCGGAATCGCCACAGCCGCACAGTCCGGTGGTGAGGATCAGGCTTGCCGCCACGGCGGGCAGCGGGGAAGCGGTTAGAATGGTGCGCATCGGCAGCATCATCCCCGTCGACATCCCGCGGACCAATGACAAACCGCAAAACGCCGTCGCCGATGACTCGTCCACATGGCGACATGGGAGGATCGAAACATGAATCTGGCGGCAACCCTGATCGCCATCTCGTTGCTCCTGCTGATCGGCATCGGCGTCGCCGCGCTTTTTCTGGCCGGCAAGAACAGCCGATCTGCCAATGAAGACGACCCCGACCCACCCGGCTGAACGCGACGACGGCCCGGCGGCCGGGCGCGGCCAGTGCGCCGACCGGGTCCACCCCCCACCGGCGCGTCCTCAGGGCGCGAGGCGACAGGCCTGGCGATCACAGAAGACCGACAACCGGCGCCCGTCCTCGCAGTCCACCAGATGGGTCTCACCCGCCCCATCGGCATGGATCAGAACCGCGCCCAGGTCTCCGATGGAACAGCCCTGCTCCTGCGCGAAGGCCTCGGCGTAGTAGGCCCAGAGGCCCAGCGCTGGCTCGCTCTCCTCGCCACCTGTCACCGACTCGATGCCAGGCTGCTCCGCGACAGGCCACTGCTCCCCCAGGCTCGGCTCAACCCGAACCCGCGGCAGGACATCCTCGTCCGCTTCGCGCGGGGCGGGACCCACGGCACCACGATGCCGCAGATGGTCCCACTGCCGCTGCAGTGAGGTCAGCGCATTGGCCAGATGCTCCCGGTACTCGCCGGTGATTTCGCCTACCCACTCCCGGGACGACCCCGGCCACCAGATCTCCTCGGCATAGAGGTAGGCGTTGACCCCTGCCGGCTGCAGGATGAAGTCGGCGCGGATGCGCAGCAGCGTGTTGGGCGGTGCGATCGCGTTCGGCGGCCCTTGGGCGGCGGGTTCGTCAAGGGAGGCCTCAAAGACGCAGTGGGTCTTGCCCGTCTCGGCCACGAACCAACCCTTTCCGCGGGCCGCGCCGACGGCCAGAGCCTTGGCCCGCGCCACGCTGGCTCCCTCGAGAAAGACGCCGGGGCGATCGCCCGGCGCGGCATTGAGCACGGACGACCCGGCCAGTAGGCAGAACAGCAACAGGCTCAGCCGCCGCGGCGAGCGCCCGGCTCGGCGGTGCGCCGCGCACCCGGGGAAGCGCGACCCCCTGCCCCGGCGAGGCGCACCACGCGCCGCCCCATCGGCCATCGCGTCAATGCATTTCGTTGCAGACGCCGCCCTGGCACCGCAGCAGAACATTCGGGCTGCCGTTGCAGTAGACCTCGTGCAGCTCGAAGTCGGGTGTCTCCGTCAACAGCACGGCGCCCACGTCCGCGACGCTGCAGCCTCGCGTGCGCGCGTAGTCTTCGGCATAGTAGGCCCAGAGCCCCTTGCGGGTCGGCGTGCTCAGCACCAGCATCTCATTCTTTGCACTCGGCTCGACGGTCACTGGCGGCGTCGCGACGGCCGGCGGCGCTGCTGGCGCGGCCGTCGCTGCAACAACAGACCGATCCTCGACCGGTGGCAGGCCTGTCGCGATGTCCGGTGATGCCGCTTGCGGGCGCGGCGTTGCGCTCGTGAGCGCGTCCCCTGTTGCGCTCGTTGCCGGGCCCCCTTTTGCTTTCCGCTCCTGGTCCTGCTCCTGCTCCTTCACCACCTCGGCAAAGGCCTGCACCGCAGGCGTCGCCGGTGCCGTGGATGGGCCCGCCTCGGGCACATCCGGTGCCGAGCGGGGGACGGCCGTCTGCGCGACGACCATGTCGCGACTGGCCGCCCAAGCGGCCTGGAGCGAGGCGAGCGAACGCTGTAGGTCGCTCTCGTAACTCTCGGTGTAATCTATCTTTTCTTGCTCATCCGAACCCGGGTTCGCGATAATGAACGACCTCAGCGCGACCAAGGTGCCATCGGGGCGCTCGACGAAATTCGTCTCGACCTGAATCCGCGGCGGCGACAAACCATTATTGACGCCAAGGGCCACCGCCTGGGGTGCATCGCGGGGGAGCTCACGCTCGAGCATTAACTGGTTGGGCGCCGCATCGGCGATGTCCCAACCCTTGCTGCGCGCGGCCCCCATCGCGACGGCCCGGGCATGTTCGATCTTCGCCCCGGACAGCAAGGTCTGCGGGAGATCGGCCACACTGCCGACGGCCACCGTCCCGGGTTGCGTCGCGCAACCCACGGACAACAACACGCCGAGCACCGCGATAACGAGTCCTATATGGGAAGACTGCTTCACCGATATTCCCCGATTATGGTCAAACGAACAGCGACGGGCCGCGAGAGCGCGCCGCATCGCGAAAAATTGCGGAATCGTAGCACAACCCGGAGACGCGACCGCGCCGGACAGACCCCGTCGCGTCGCTGCGGCGTACAGCGTCCAGATCAGCCCACCGTCGGCGCGCCCTCGGTGCTCCTGAAAAGGACTCGCGCCGAGCGGCCCGCATCCGTGGCCAGCCGCGAAGGGTATCCGGTAACGAACGGCGACGGGCAACACAGCAAGGCCATGGGCGGCGCGGCTACAGCCCCATGATGCCGCGCAGCTCGGCACTACTGACCACGTGGCAGTATATCCGGTTGATGATCTCCAGCTCGTGCTCGTGCAGCGCATCCGTGCCGGCGGCGCAGGCGTCCTCCACGACGAGCACGTGGAAGCTCTCGTCGGCGAGGCTGCGCACCGTCGAGGAGACGCATTGATCGGTGTAGATGCCAGCGACAACAACATGGCGTATACCCATGTTCGTCAAGACCAGCCGCAGGTTGGTGCCTGTCAAAGCACTGTCGGTGGTCTTCGTGACGACAATCTCCCCGGGGGCCGGCGCCAGCTCGGGGATGATCTGTGAGGCCTCGTCGTCGCGCGGCATCAGCAGATTGTTCCACCCGGGCATCCGCTGGCTCAACGAGCGGTCGCGCCCGTCCGCGAGCCGGCAGGCGATGCGCGCGTGGATCACATCGATGCCGTGGGCGCGGAAGTCGTTCTGCAGCGACTGAAGGGTTGGGATAACGGTATCGCGCATCCGGGCGTGAAACGGCGCCCATCGCGCCTGCTCGCGGGGATCCTCCTGCGGCTTGAGGCCGTAGTTCTGCACGTCGATACAGAGTAGGGCCGTCTCCCGTGGACGAAGCTCCAGGTCCTCTGGCGCGGGAGCACTCTGGTAGTAGAAGGATCGATAGGCGGTCTTCCAGGTCATCGCGTCGGTCTCCCCGGGGTCTGCGTGCCAACGGGCGGTCACTGTGCCAGATCGCCGCCGCGCCGTCATCCTCACCCTCCCACCCCGGCTCAACCCTCGGCAAGGCCTTGCGCGATGGACGGGCTCGAGCCGCGTTTGGTCGGGGCACGTCTTGGGGCCCGGACGCGACGAGCGGCCGCCCACGCCGGCTCGGGCGGCCCTGATTTTGCGAATCGTCAATGCCGGCCCGCGTCAAATCCCTATAATTTCAGTCAAGTTTTTTCACACCGATTTCCCGGAGCCCCCACATGCACGATTCGCCCATCGCGGCGCAACGCCTGCCGAATCTGCCGATCTCCTTCTTTGCCGTCGTCATGGGTCTTGCTGGCCTGACCATCGCATGGGAGAAGGCACAGCACGATTTCGGCATCGACCTGCATATCAACGCCTGGCTGGCCGGCGGCACCAGCGTCGTCTTCATCGCGTTGGCCCTGCTCTACAGCGCCAAGCTCGTCATGCACCCCAGCGCGGTCCTGGCCGAGTTGCGGCACCCGGTCAAGCTGAACTTTTTCCCGACCATCTCCGTGAGCCTGGTGCTGTTGTCGATCGCGTTCCTGCCCATCGACATCGGCATGAGCAGGCCACTGTGGCTCGTCGGTACCGGACTGCACCTGCTCTTCACCCTCTACGTGGTCAACGTCTGGATCCACCACGAGCATTTTCAGGTGCACCACATGAATCCGGCCTGGTTCATTCCCGCCGTGGGCAACGTCCTGGTGCCCGTCGCCGGCATGCCTCTGGGCTACACGGACCTCTCCTGGTTCTTCTTCAGCGTTGGCATGATGTTCTGGGGCATGCTCCTGACCATTGTCTTCTACCGGGTGCTCTTCCACGATCCAATCGACGAGCGCCTGATGCCGACCCTGTTTATTCTGATCGCGCCGCCCGCGGTCGGCTTCATTGCCTACACCCGTCTCGTCGGCGAGCTCGACACGCTGGGGCGTCTTCTCTACTTCGCCGGTCTGTTCCTGACCCTGTTGTTGCTCACGCAGGTCGCACGCTTCGCAAGGCTCCAGTTCTTCCTTTCCTGGTGGGCCTATTCCTTCCCCCTCGCCGCGATCAGCATCGCCAGCCTGTTCATGGGCGAGCTCACCGGCAGCGCCGGTTATCGCTGGATCGGCGTCGGTCTGCTTGTGCTGCTCACGGCCGTGGTGCTGTTGCTCCTGGTCCGCACCGCCTCCGCGGTGCGCGACCATCAGGTCTGCGTCGCCGGGCATTGACCCCAGACTAGGCCGGTCCGGTCAAGACACCGGGCCGGCGGCTCATGCCGGCCCCCGGTCGCGTGCCCGGCAGCCGGAGCCGCTGGCGTTTCCCCGACTTCGCATCGACCTCCAGTTCTGCCATTTTGATTCACGAGTAAGGACCATGAAACAGACCCTGCTGCAAGAGAAGTACCCCGTCTACACCCTCGAGGTGCTGAAGACCGAGACGCAGTTTGCCAATGCGGCCGCCATCGTCGATTACCTGAAGGAGCGCATCGAGCAACACGAGATCGCCCGTTACATCGCCACGTTCGACCACTACGCCCATACCAGGGCCTTACCCCGGGGTGAGATCGCCGAGGATATCCTGGCGGCCCAACACATCGTCTTCTGCTTCGGCACCCATCTGCCCAACGCGCACGTCATGGCGGTGCGGCCCCGCTCCATCGGCGTCGTCGAGAAGGCCGACTGCTTCGTGATCAGCTTCCTCGAGGCCCCGATGCCGCTTGCCAACAACGCCATGGAGGCCTGGGTCAAGGCGATCGTGGAGCGTGGCGCGGATGAGGCCCGCGCGCGCTGACGAGACATCCTGGGCGCGGGATCGACAGGCAGCCGCCGCCGTCTGCCGGGCGGAATCTGTGATAATGCACGGGCATCATCCACCGCAGACCCGGAGCTGCCATGTCTTTGCTGAAGTTAGGGATACCCAAGGGGAGCCTCGAGAGCGCTACCATCGAGCTGTTCGACCAGGCCGGATGGCACATCACCCCTCACTCGCGTAACTATTACCCCGAAATCGACGACCCGGATGTGCGCTGTACGCTGGTGCGCGCCCAGGAGATGGCGCGCTATGTCGAGCGCGGCACGCTGGACCTCGGACTCACGGGGCTGGACTGGATCCTGGAGACCAATGCCCAGGTCGAGCAGATCTGCACCCTGACCTACTCCAAGACATCGAATCGCTCCAGCCGCTGGGTGCTGGTGGTGCCGCAGGGCTCGCCGGTCCAGTCGATCGGGGATCTGGCTGGTAAGAAGATCGCCACCGAGCTGGTCGGTTTTACCCGGCGTTACCTCGAGGAGCGCGGTATTGACGCCGAGGTGGAATTCTCCTGGGGGGCGACCGAGGCCAAGGCGGTTGAGGGGTTGGTGGATGCGGTGGTCGAGATCACGGAGACCGGCAGCACCATTCGCGCACATGGCCTGCGCATCGTGGACGAGCTCCTGGTCACCGACACGCGGTTGATCGCGAACCCGGACGCACTGCAGGACCCGGCACGCCGCGCCAAGATCGAGCAGATCGCGCTGATGCTGCAGGCCGCGCTGGCGGCCCGCCACAAGGTCGCACTCAAATGCAACGTCGCCGCTGAGCGCCTGGACGCCGTCGTCGAGTTGCTGCCCAGCCTGCACGCGCCCACGGTCAGCCACCTCTATGACCGGCAGTGGCTCGCCGTGGAGACCATTGTCGACGCACGCGCGGTGCGCGAGTTGATCCCGAGGCTTCACGCCGCCGGTGCCGAGGGGATCCTGGAGTACGCGTTGCGCAAGATGGCTTGAAGGCGACTCGTCCACGCGCGCTTGCGCCCAATGGGCGAATCCCCCGAGAGATGTCGATTGGACGCCCCTACCCGGTCAGCGACGGGTCCCTCGGCGTTGCCCGATCCTCGCCGGGCAGGCCGGCAGCCCCCGTGGCCGCTGAGGCCGGTTGGCAGCCGGCTACCGCATCACCGCTCGCGCCTCGCCGGTGCCGGAGTGAGGGCCTCGTCCGTCCACAAGGGCGCAGCGCCACCGCCGCTCCCCTCGACCTGCTCAAAGAAACGCGCCGCGTTGTCGCGCTTACCGACCAGGCCGGGACGGGGCCGATCTCTTCAACCACCCATGGGACCGAGAATGGGCCGAATCGGAGACCTCGACCTCGGCTCGCCAGCCGATCCAATACCAGGAAGGCATTCGGTCAGCATCTCCAAAGGGGACATTTCTATCCCGCGGGGACGGGCATGACGCCTTTGGCCGAGGGCATGCCCATGATTCCACTCGTACCCGAGCCAAATTCTGATTATCATCGTACGGTTATACGCAACGGTGCCTGAGCGACCGCCCCGCGCCATGGATGACCCGTGTTCAATCGTCTCCCCTGCTCTTCCTCGCCAGCGGCTGAATCCACCAATGACCAGGATGCCCAACGCAACGGCCTCGCACCGGCTGCTTGCCGTGACCATGCTGTGCATCATCACCGTCGCGTCGGCCGGACGCCTCATCGATCTGCGCCATCTCCTGGTCTGGCACGACGAGGTGTTCACGCTGGTCAGGGTGTTCGGCTACGAGCAAGGCGACGTCTATCGCGCCATCTTCAGCGGTGAGTTGCTCTCGCCCGCGCAGTTGTTGCGCTTCCAGCAGCCCAATCCCGCCCATGGCTGGAGCGAGACGCTGGATGCATTGATGCAGCACCCGGAACATTCCCCGCTCTATTATGTTGCCGGATGGCTTGCAACGGGGCTGCCGCTGGACCCGGTCACCGCGTTGCGGGGCACCTCGGCGCTGTTCGGCCTGCTTCTGCCCGTGGCCGCCTATTGGCTGATGCGCGAGCTGTTCGGGCGCGGCCCGATCCCCTGGGTAGCCGCCGCCCTGGTTGCCTGCTCGCCGATGCAGATACTCTACGCCCAGGAGGCGCGCCAGTACGCGCTCTGGGTGCTGATGGTGGTCGCCGCGAGCGCCGCTCTGGAACGCGCGCTGCGCCAGGATCGACGCGGTGACTGGTGGCTCTATGGCGGCTTCGTTACCCTGGGGCTCTACAGCCACCTGTTGTTTGCGCTGATGCTGCCGGTACACGCCGCCTACGGCTGGCTGAGCGGCGCGCACGCGTCCGGACGTCTGACGCGACCCGCACCACTGCCGATACGACACTGGCTAACGGCAGCGGGCGTCTCGCTGCTGCTGTTCCTGCCGTGGATATGGGTGATCCTCACCCAGACCGATCGGGTCGGCCGCTACACCGCCTGGATGACCCGCCCAAGCGGTCTTGGCGAGCTATTCACTGCCTGGGGAAAGCACCTGATCCGCACCTACGTGGACCTGCGGCCAACGGACCCGGCGCTGGTCTGGTTTCTGTTGCTGCCACTGGTTGGCTGGGCGATCTGGCGGTATCTGCGCCATGCGCCCCGGCCGGCACTGTGGTTGTTGCCGCTTACCGCGGCCGCGTACGTCGGCATCGTGTTGGGACCGGATCTGCTGCTCGGTGGCGTGCACTCCCAGCACGTGCGCTATGGCCTGCCCGGGATGCTGGCGATGCAGCTGATGGTCGCCTGGACCCTCGGCGCGGCGCTGAGCGCCGCGAGTCTCCCCACCCGACGTCTCGCCGGCCTGGCGCTGGCCTTGCTGATCGGGTTGGGCGCGGTGTCGTTCGTCCAGATTCAGCGCGCCGATACCTGGTGGACGAAGCAGTTTAGCGCACACAACGCGCAGATCGCCCGGCAGGTCAACGCGACCGGACATCCCGTGGTGCTGGCCAGCAACGACGCGGCCAGCGTGGGCGTGGGCGAGCTGATCTCGCTGGCTTATCATCTCGACGATCGGGTGCGCATCTGGGGCGAGCCCGGTGGCGAACAGTGCCGTCCCCCCGAGGGACTCGACGACGCGATCCTGCTGACACCGTCGGCGAGGCTGCTTGAGGCGATCGGGTCCGAGGGTTGGCCGCCGCGAATCCCGGGGACCTGGCAATGGCGTCGCGCCGAGGGCGTCGACACCGGCGTCCAGCGCCCGGCATCCACACCCAAAGGGCCCCCCTCGTAATGAACCGCTCCATCAGCATCGTCATCACGCTTGCCATCGCCATGCTGACGGTGGCCATGTGGGCGCTGATGAACCAGCCCAGCGTCGAGCCGCCCTGGCCGACGCGTATTCAGGGCTATTCCTTCTCGCCGATGCGCCCGTACGACGATCCGACCAAGAAGGACTTCCCGTCCATCCTCGATATCGATGAGGATCTCGCCCTGCTACAGGGCGAGGCCTACGCGATTCGCACCTATTCGCTCGAGGAGACGCTGGCTCAGATCCCCCGCCTGGCGCAGGCCCACTCGCTCAACGTCACGCTCGGGGCTTGGATCGGGCCGAATCGGGAGGCGAACGAGGCGGAGCTGGGCCGGTTGGAGCAGGTCCTGACACAGTGGCATCGAAACATCGTCCGCATCATGGTCGGCAACGAGGTCATCCTACGCCGCGACCAGACGGTCAACGTGCTCATGGAGTACATCGACCGAATCCGGGCCCGCACGGATATCCCCGTGAGTACCGCCGAGCCGTGGCACATCTGGCTCAAGTATCCCAGGCTTGCCGAGCACGTCGACTACATCGCGGTCCATCTGCTGCCGTACTGGGAAGGCGTGCCGATCGACCAGGCGGTGGACTATTCCTTCAAGCGCCTCTACGAGGTGAAGGCCGCCTACCCGGACAAGGAGGTGGTCGTTGGGGAGGTGGGCTGGCCCAGCAACGGCAGAAGCAACCGGGGCGCGGAGGCGTCGCAAGCGAATCAGACCCGGTTTCTACGCCGCTTCCTGGCCCGTGCCGAACGCGAGGGGCTGGTCTACTATGTCATGGAGGCGTTCGACCAGCCCTGGAAGATCAAGGTGGAAGGGGCGATCGGTACCTATTGGGGCGTCTACGACGCCGATCGGGAACCGAAGTTTGCCCTGACACAGCCGGTCGTGCGCATCCCCAACTGGCGCGAGCTCGCTGCCCTGTCGGTCGGCATGTCGGTGCTGCTGCTGGTATTGCTGTTTCGCGACAGCGCAACCCTGTCTTCGTCCGGCAAGGGTTTCCTGGCCGTGGTGACCTATGCCATCTCCACCGCCGCGGTCTGGCTGGTCTACGACTACACGCGCCAGTACATGACGCCAGCGACGATGGCCGTGGGCATTCTGCTGCTGATCGGCGGCGTCGGGGTGCTGGTGCTGCTCTCCGCCGAGGCGCACGAGTGGGCGGAATCGCTCTGGCTGCGTCGTTGGCGCCGGGCCTTCCCACGCCGCCGCATACCGGACCAATGGCTGCCGCGGGTCTCGATCCACGTGCCCACCTATAATGAGCCGCCGGATCTGCTGATCGAGACCCTCGATGCGCTGGCCGCGCTCGACTATGCCAACTTCGAGGTCCTGGTCGTGGACAACAACACCAAGGACCCCGCGGTCTGGCAGCCGGTACGCGACCACTGCGAGCGCCTCGGCAAGCACTTCCGTTTCTTCCACGTCGACCCATTGTCCGGCTTCAAGGCCGGGGCGCTTAATTTCGCACTGCGCAACACCGACCCCACCGCCACGGTTGTTGCGGTGATCGACGCCGACTATGTCGTGCAGCGGCGCTGGCTGCGCGACCTCGTACCCGCGTTTGTCGACGAGCAGGTCGCGATCGTGCAGGCCCCGCAGGACTATCGCGACGGTCACGAGAACGCGTTCAAGGCCATGTGCCTGGCCGAATACCGCGGCTTCTTCCACATCGGCATGGTCACGCGCAACGAACGCAACGCGATCATCCAGCATGGCACCATGACCATGATCCGTCGTCAAAGCCTCGATGCCGCGGGTGGATGGTCGGAGTGGTGCATCACCGAAGATGCCGAGCTGGGTCTGCGCCTGTTCGAGCAGGGGCACAAGGCCCTCTACATTCCGATCACCTACGGTCGCGGCTTGATGCCCGATACGTTCATCGATTTCAAGAAGCAACGCTTCCGCTGGGCCTATGGCGCGGTGCGCATCCTGATCCGCCACCGGCGTGAGCTGCTCGGTCTGCGCCGCACCGGCCTGTCCCTGGGGCAGCGCTGGCACTTCCTCTCCGGCTGGCTGCCCTGGTTCGCGGACGGGTTCAACCTCCTGTTCAACTTCGCCGCGCTGACCTGGGCGGTCGCAATGGTGCTGTTTCCGCTGCATGTCACGCCGCCGTACATGAGCATCGCCCTGGTGCCCCTGGTGCTGTTTCTCTTCAAGATGGCCAAGAGCTTCTTCCTCTACCGCCGGCGTGTCGACGCCACGCTACGCCAGAGCCTGGCCGCCGGGCTCGCTGGGCTTGCACTATCCCACACGATCTCCCGGGCAATCTACGCGGCAATCCTGTCGGGTCGCCTCGGCTTCTTCCGCACACCCAAGCGCACAAGGGCCCCGGCGCTGTTTCGCGCCCTGGCCGATGCCCGCGAAGAGGGTCTGTTCGTGATCGCGTTCTGGCTTGCCGCCTTCGGTGTCATGCAGCGTGACGACGCCTTTATGCTCGATGTGCGGGTCTGGGCCATGGTATTGCTGGTGCAGTCCATCCCATTCTTCGCCTCGGTCCTGGTGTCGTTCATCAGCGCCATGCCGTGGCTGCCGGCGCGGCTGGTGGGACCGATGACTGAGATGCAGGGCGGGCCGGACGAGGCCAAGTCATGGAGTATGAGTGAGCCACCGGCCGGATCCGACAATGGCGTCGCTCGCGGCGGATCGACAACACCGGCCTCGGCGGACTGCCCAAGCCCCCCAAAGGGCGCCGAAAAGCCCATCAGGGGTTGATCCGCCCCGCCCCCCCTCCGCCATCGGCAACGCAGGGGGCCGCGTCGCTCGCCCTAGACCCCGGCAGACGCCTGGCATCGAGCACCGGAATCAGCATCGGGCCCTCGCCCCTGTCCCACCGGGCCAGCGCACGGACGCACCCCAGATGCAGGCACGCCGCGAGCAGTGCCGGTAACGGGTACAGAGACCGCGCGGAAAAATGGCGCTGCAACACCGGCTCCTGCACCCGCAACCCCTTCTCCAGGTGCGGCCCGATCACGCGCAACATCCGCTCGGTCGAGCGCGTCAGTGTGCCTCCCGCCGCCTCGGGTTCGGGCAGCCCGAGCAGATCGCCGATGGACGACCCGCCGTCGACCACGGCGCCGAGGCCGTAAACCTGCGCAGAAGGCAACGCAAAGGTCCTGCCGACCCAGTGAAACAGGACCAGATTTAGCCCATCATCCTCGTCCAAGACAGGTCCCGAGGCGTGCGCGCCAGCCGCGGCGGTGCGCGCGGGCCCAATTCGTGGTACCCGCCTCAACCCCTCTCCCGCCAGTGCGCGAACAGCGGCTGCATGTCGAGCAGCACGACACGCCTTATGGCCCCCCCCACGGGTTGTTCGACGACCCCGAGCGCAAGTGACCGCAGCGGCTCGGGGAGGGTCTCTGGCGGGGGCATGATATGGGTCAAGGGGACGTCGAGCACGTCCAGCACGGGTCCCACCCGCAGGCCACTCTGCATATCGACCACGCGGCCCAGCAGAATGGCCCCCGGCGCGTCGGTTGGGGAATCGTCATCGCCGCCCGCGCCGATCAGCTCGGCGAGCCCGAGCACCGACCAGACGACACCGCGCACGTCGATCACACCCTCGAGCGCGGGCGGGCACCCGGGGACAGGCCAGATGCGCCCCAGGGGCAGGATCTCGGCTACCTGATGCCCGGGGAAGGCATAGAGGTCGTCACGCACCGCAAAGACGACGGTCTTGATCGTCTCCGCGTCCACATCGACAATCTGGCCCTCATCGGCCTCGCGCCCCGCGAGGATGCATGCCAGGGCGTCATCCGGATCCGCGTTGTCCACCGCCGCGGTGCCGACAGGGGTGTCGTTCTCAGGGCCCTGGTCAGCGCACATGCTCACCACGATCGGCCAGGGTTGCGACCTCAATGCGATCGCGGCCTCCCCGCTTGGCCCGATACAGCGCGAGATCCGCCGCCTCCGTCAGGCGCTCGGCGGACGGAAACTGTGGAAACGCCGCGATTCCCCCACTGAAGCTGCAACGGAACTTCTCGTCGCCCACATAGAAGACGACATCCTTGAAGGCCTCGCGGATCTCATCGAGAATCTCCCGAGCCTGTTGTGCATCGATGCCGCCGAGGACCACGGCAAACTCCTCTCCACCGTAGCGCCCCACCAGATCCGACTCCCGCAGACGCAGCCGCAGACCCCGGCTCAGCGCCACCAGTACCTGATCGCCCGCCGGGTGGCCGTAGCTGTCGTTGACCCGTTTGAACCGATCGACGTCGATCATCGCGAAACACATCGGACGCCCCTCGCGGCGGGCGTCGGCGAGACCGATGTCGAGAAACTGCATGATGGTGTTGTGGTTGAACAGGCCGGTCAGTCCGTCGCGAACCATCAGCGCGTGCAGCGCGCGCATGCGCTCGGCCCGCAGGCTCACCTCGGTCACCAGGCGGGCCGGGTCGACTGGCTTGGTGAGGAAGCCGTCGGCGCCCACCTCCATCGCCTCGAACTGGCGCATGATGTCCGTCTCCGATGAGACATAGATGATTGGGAGGCTGACGTAGCCCGGCACCTGGCGCAGCACCCGTGCCAATTCCGGCCCGGAGCACTCGGGCATGTACATGTCCATCAGCACCAGGTCGGCGTTGAAGCCGTCGAGGAGCCCCAACACCTCGCCTGGACACGTCGCCGAGCGGGTGACCATGCCGGCCTCTTCCAACACCAGCGCGTGCCAATCGGCAACGTCGGGGTCGTCGTCGATGACCAGCACGTGAAAGGGCGCCGGCGGCTCGCGCCTGGTGAGGCGATCGAGCAGCTCGACCATCTCGGTGATCCTCACCGGTTTCGTGCAATAGGCGCCTCCGCCGACCTTGACGGCCTTGAGCCGCGCCTCGAAGGTATCGTAGCCGGAGATGAAGATACAGGGGAGCCGGACGGCCGTTTGCTCGAAAATGGTCTCCAACGCCTCCGGGCCGGCATGCACACCCTCCGGGAAGAGCACATCCATGATGAGCGCCGCGGGCGAACGCAGGGAGACCGCTTCCACCAGGGTATCGATGGTCGAGAACGGCATGACCTGATAGCCAAAGCAGGCGAGTTGACCGGATAACTGCTCGGCGAGCCCCTTGTCGTCGTCGCACAGATAGATCAGCTTGTCGCTGCGCTCACCGCCGCCGTTTTCGGCCCCCGGGCGGGTCGCCACATCCGCTTCAGAGCACGACTCCGCCGGCGAGCCAGGTGCCCATTGCTGTGCGCCTGGCGACTCCCACCCGCCCAGCGACTGGTCGGACGCGTTCTCGCCGCCCGGGGCACGCTCATCGGGAGTCGTCAACCGCGGGTCGGAAAGCCGGTCGAGTATCTCCCGCAGCAGCGCCACCAGGGCGGGCTGCGTCGGCCCTGATCGAGCCAGACTCTGCTTCAGCGCCTCGTCGGCTTGCGCCGCAAGCTCGGCGATCGCGGGAAAGCCAAAGGACGCACTGGAGCCCTTGAGGGTGTGGAAAAAGCGTTCCAGCGCACCGAGTTGATCCTCCTCCGCAATGCCGGTGCCAATGACAGAGGCCATCTCTCGGGCAAGCCCCAGCCGCTCCGGCAGTTGCGCCAGAAACGAGGCCCGCAATCGCGCCTTACGGGCATGGAACGATTCCGATCGGCTGCTCGACATCGCGCTTCTTACCCCGTTGTTGTCGCGTCTCGCGGCATTGGTCTTGCCATCAACGATCGGGACCACCGATATCGGCCGGCGGCCGGCTCCGTGACACGAGGGCCGGCAAGGCCTCCTCCAGAGACGCATCCTTGATCAGGACCCCGGCCAGCCCCGGCGCCTGCAGGCGAAGCGGCTCGGGGTCGTCGCCAGTGAGCAGTACGAACGGCGTCTCATCACCCTGGTCACGCAATTCCCGGAACAGATCCAGACCGCTGACCAGCGGCATGTTCATATCCGAGACGATCAGCTCGATGGGGTCCGTCCCCGCCAGGCGCTCCAGTGCCTCGACACCGTTTTCCGCCAGCAGACAGTCGTGTCCCGCATCCTCGAGAACGGCGGCCGCCATCTCTCCGGCCAATGGGTCATCGTCGACAATCAGAATAAGCACGTTTGGCCTCCGGTTGCAAAACTGTTCCCGCCGAATCACCCCGCCCTCGGGGGGTCGCTCGCCAACGGGGGGCGGCGCAACGCGCGCGCCATCCGGGGTGGGGCCCCCGCGTCAACCCACCAGATTACGCAGTGTCTCGAGCAGGCTGGACTGCTCGAAATCGCTCTTGACGATGTACGCATCCGCGCCGACCTCGATCCCGCGGCGCTTGTCTTCCTCCTTCTGGCGCGAGGTGATGATCACGATTGGCACCGTACGGTACCGCTCATGTTCCCGTAGTTTTGCCGTCAGCGAGAATCCGTCCAGGCGGGGCATCTCCACATCGGTCAGCACCGCATCAAAATGCCCGCCAACGGCCTTCTGCCAGCCGTCGAGTCCGTCCTCTGCGGTCGTGACGCGATAGCCATAGGCCTGCAGCACCTCCTGCTCGATCTCGCGCGTGTTCAACGAGTCGTCGACGACCAGGATGTGTCGGGGCTGCGCATCCTCGGCCCGGGCGGGTCCCGCGGTACTGCTTCGCAGCGCGGTCTCGCCCCAGACCCGGCGAGCCACCTCCATGATGCTCGGCGCCTGCAGGACGCTGACCAGTGCATCATCGCCCGCGGAGACGATGCCACCGATCAGGTGGCAGTCACGCATGTGGGCTGGCAGTGGCTTGATCAACATATCCCCTTCGTCCAGGAGGCGGTCGACCACCAGCCCGAGCTTGGATTGGGACACGCGAATCACCACCACCAGCCGCAGCGTCTGGTCGGCCTCACCGGTGCGCCCCGATGCGCTCACCGGCGCCGTCAGTCCGAGCAGCTCGGCGAGCGGAATCAACGGGACGAGCTCGTTGCGCAACACCACCGCCGGGCGGCCGGCGACGGTGATGGTCTCCCCGGGCGCCACGCGAATGATCTCAACCACGTGCTGGGCGGCCAGTGCGAACGCTTGGCCGCTGGTCTCGAACAACAACACCCGCATCAGCGCCAGCGATAAGGGTAGCTTGAACCCGAGCGTGCTGCCCCGGCCAGGCCGGCTGGCGATCGTCACGCCGCCACGAAGGTCGTCGACGATGGTGCGCTTGACCACATCCAGGCCGACCCCCCGGCCGGAGAGGTCGGTGATGATGTCACTGGTGCTGAAGCCAGGCTCGAAGATCAGCTCCGCGACCTGTGCGTCCGAAAGCTGTTCGGCGTCGGCAGGATCCACCAGACCCCGTGCGATCGCCTTGGCAAGGATCCGCTGTCGGTTCAGCCCCGCCCCGTCATCCACCACGTCAACGGCCACACCGGCGCCCAACTGCCGCGCCGACACCCGGATCCGTCCCAGCGTGGGTTTGCCCGCGGCACGCCGGGTCTCCCCGTCTTCGATACCATGATCGACCGCGTTGCGCACGCTATGCACCAGGCAATCGCCGAGCCTCTCAATGATCTCCCGATCCAGCTCGACGTCGCCTCCGCTGGTCTCGCAGCTCACTTCCTTTCCCAGAGTACGCCCAAGCTCCCGGACCATACGTGGCAAGGGGTCAAACACCATTGACAGCGGCAGCATCCGCAGCGCCAGCGCACGGTCGTTGAGGGCCATGGTGACCGAATCCTGGGCCTGGATCTCCTCGCGCAGTCCGTGGGCGAGCTCCTGCACCGCCCTCGCATGCTGGGCCAGCCCCCGCGCGATACCGGTTTGCCCCATCTCTCCGAGACACTGGGCGGTGTGGGCCAAGGCCTGGGCCTCGCGCGGATAACGGCGCAGCCGGGCCTGGCTCGAGAGCATCACCCCCAACAGCTGGATCAGCTCATCGAGCCGCGCCAGCGGCACCCGCACCGTCTCCTGGCGTTGTCCACGCGCCCGGGTCGGCTCGCTTCGATCCGCGGTGCCCGGTGCCGCAGCCCCGGGGGGGCCGTCCCCGCCGCCCTCTGGCGGGGCCATCGGCACCGGGGTCTCCCCGGTCAAGATCCTCGCCAGGTCGTCGCACAGCCCCTGGTCCAGCTCGACCGGATCGGCGCCACTGACCTCAAGGAGGTCGACGCGGGTGCTGATCCCGTCGATTGCGCGCAGCAACAGATCCCCGATCTCGGGGCGATGCCGAAGACGGCCGTCGCGCAATGCCGCCAGTACATCCTCGAGCCGATGCGCGGTCTCGGCGATCCCGCCGAGCTTGAGCATCCGGGCAGAACCCTTCACCGTGTGTGCCGAGCGAAACAGGGCGCTGATGGCTTCTGCATCCTCGGGGGTCTCGTTCAGGGCGTTTACCCCGGCCTCCATCCCCGTGAGATGGTCGCGCGCCTCTTGGACGAAGCGCCCGATGAATTTTTGGAGGTCCAATGCCATGATCCGGGCCCTGGGAGACGGCCTCAGGCCGCCGCATCCAGACGCGCAAGGTGGAACTGACACAACGCCCGCAGATCGCTGATCGGTAGCGGTGGCGGCAATGGTCCGGCCTGTTCCATGGCGGCGCTCTCATCGTCGAGTTGCTGCAGCACACTGCGATAGGCGCGCCGAGCGAGCGTTCGATTGCCAAGGTCACGATAGGTCTCGGCCAACAGCAGGTGCGCGGGCCAGAAGGCCGTCTGCGCATAGACGGCGCGGCGGGCATGGGCGATCGCCGCGTCCGGATCGCCCGCAAGGCGCGCCAGGCGGCCAAGCAGGGTCAGGGCCGGGGCGGACCAGGGATCGTCGCCGAGCGCACGCTCGGCCGCCGCCCCGGCCGCCTGTGCCTGTCCCTGCTCGAGCTGGAGCCAGGCCAACAGCACCAGTGGCCGCGCGCCAACTGGATCGGATCCACTCTCGGCCAGGGGAAGCAGCTCCTGCAGTGCCCGCTCCAACCGACCTTCGCGCACCAGCTCCAGCGCGCGCTCGAGGGCCCCATCATGGGGAGAGATGGCAGACCGCCGCGCCGCGGACGACCTCGAATCGGGCCGCGTCGCCGCGCCAGATACGCGCGCGCCGCGCCGCGCCGTGGGCGCGGGAGGGGTGACGCGTGTCCGGGCGGCTGTTGGCGCGGTCGCCGGTTCAGTACCAGCCCGCGCAAAATACCAAACGCCGTCCTCTTCACACCGGGTCAGCAGACCGAGATCGTTGGCCAGGACCTCCGCCGTCCCGACGATCAGACAACCCCGCGGCGCCAGAAGCTCTCCCAACCGACGCTGCACCAGGATGCGCGTATCGGCGTCGAAGTAGATCGACAGGTTGCGATAGAAGATCAGATCCTGGCCCCTTAAACCGCCAGGATAGGGCCAGTCGAGAAGATTAAGGTGACTAAAATGGACCCGACCACGAATCTCGTCGGCCAGACAAAGCGTTTCGTCTGGCCCCCGACGGAACCAGCGCTCGATCAGCGCCGGCGAGAGCGCGCGAAACGAGTGGGGCCGGAAACATCCTTTGCGCGCCCGCTCCAGGGCCTCGGGGTCGACATCGCAGGCGTTGATGCTGAACCAGTCGAGGGCAGCACGACCCCAACGTTCACACAACGCCATGGCGATGGAGAACGGCTCCTCACCGCTTGAACAGCCCACCGAGAGTATGCGTATGGGAGCAACATCCGGGCGTGCGGCCAGCAGGCGCGGCCCGAGGCGATCGGTCAGCCATCGCAGGTGCAGTGGCTCGCGATAGAAATAGGTCTCGTTGATCGTGAGTAGGCTGGCGAGCGCCGCCAGCTCGTCCGGGTCCTTGGCCAAGCGCTCCAGATAGGCGCCAAGATACGCCTCCCCGGTGATACGCATGCGCCGGTCAAGACCGCCGCGCAGCGAGTCCTCCGCGGGGCCATCGATGCGCATGCCAAGCCGCTCGCGTACCAGGGCCTTGGCCGCCGCGAAATCCATCACCGGCCCCCGCGGGGCGACGGCTCGCGCCCGACCTTGTACACGCTGCTCACGAGCTCACCGGCGATCCGCGCCAACGGCAGAATACGCGCGACATGACCGCTGGCGACGGCCTCGCGGTTCATGCCGTAGACCACGGAGCTGGCCTCATCCTGCGCAAGCGTCAACCCCCCCGCCAAGGCGATGGATAAAATTCCACGGGCACCGTCGCGCCCCATGCCGGTGAGGATCACGCCAATCGCGTCGCGGCCCGCCACATCCGCGACAGAACATAGCAGCCGGTCGCAGCTCGGGTGATAGATGTCGCGCTGCGCGCGCGGCTCCACCCGCGCGCTCCCCCGTGCGGTGACCGACAGGTGGCCACTGGAATCGGCAAAATAGACATGCCCGGCCAACAGGGGCTCGCCGTCGCGGGCGACCGACACCTGCAATGGACACAGTCCGTCAAGCCATTGGGCCATGCCGGCCACGAAGCCGTCGGAGATGTGCTGCGCAACCAGAATCGGAGCGGGAAAGCCCACCGGTAGTGCCGGCAGGAGCTGGGCAAGGGCCTGTGGCCCGCCCGTGGAGGCCGCGATGGCGACCAATCCACGCCCCGCGCCGGCGTCCACCTCTTTCGGCCAGCGCTCGCACCCGCCATCACGCGCCGTGGGACTCGTCGGGCCCCCTGTTCGCTGGCCAACGCGCGGGCGTAGGTGCCGGATCACCGGCACCCCGGCGAGCATCAGCAGTCGCGCGGTGAAGGCGGGGCCATCGTCCACGCTTGGCTTGGCGATCGCCTCGAGCGCGCCGCGCGTGACGGCGGCCATCGCGTTGGCGGCATCGGCGACATCGGAAACGACGACGATGCGCGTCGCCCGGGTGCTCATGATCTCGCAAATCGCCTCCATCCCGTCCATGACCGGCATCTGCAGGTCCATCGTGACGATGTCCGGGGCAAGCGCCAGCACCCGCTCGACCGCCTCGCGACCATTCCTGGCCTCGCCGCAGACTTCAAGCCTCGGGGCCTCGTCGATCAGGGCACGGATCAGGTGCCGCGCGGTCGCGCTGTCGTCCACGACAAGCACGCGCACGGGAGGCCTGGACGGCGTCATCATGGATCCTGGTCCGCCCGCGGCACGCCGATGGATGGCCGACGTTTTAGCGTGAAGCTGTCGACCCCGTCTTTGAGTCGCGCCGACAGCGCGGTCATGTCCTGAGCGATGGTCGCAATACGCCGCACCGACTGGGCGGTATCGGCACTGGCCGTGACGATCTCACGCAGCGCCACCACCACCTGATCGCTGGCCGTCTTCTGCTGCTGGCTCGACAGGCTGATCTGCTGTGCCGCCCCGGTCGTCTCCGCGGCACCCTCGACCATCGCCGCGAGCAGCTCGGAGGTCTGCGACGACTCCTCCATTCCGAGGCGGACGCTGGCGGCCCCCTTTTCGGAGGTCACCACCAACCGGCCAATGGACGACTGGATCTGACCCACCCTGGTCGCGATCTCGCTGGTGGACTCGGTGACCGAATCCGCCAGGCGGCGGATCTCCGCGGCCACGACACCGAATCGCTTGCCGGCCTCCCCCGCGGACGATGCCTCCAGCGCGGCGTTGAACGCGATGAGCTTGGTCTGATCCGCGACCGTATTGATGATGTCCATGATGCGGGAGATCTCCTTGGACTTATTGCCCAGGTCGACGATCTCGGCCAGTGCGTCCTTGTTGTCGCGGCTGATCTCACCCATCCGGGACAGCAGCCGCTGCATCGCCTCGGAGCCACCGCGGCTGTCTTCCAACGTACGCCGGGCCACATCGACCACGGTCTCCGAATACTCCGCGATCTGCGTCGAGGATGCGGACAACTCTTCCATGGTCGACGTGATCTCCGCCACCGAGGCCGACATCTCACTGGAGGTGGCCGCCTGTCCGTCCACCGATCGCGCGATCTCGCCAGCCGCCGCGAGCGCGCTGGATGCATTGTCGCGGACCTCCGCCACGAGCTCGTTGAGGCGATGACGCATCGCGTTGGCGGCGCGCGCCAGTGCCGCCAGCTCGTCCTTGCCACCGGCCGGGATGTCCCGGCTGAGATCGCCCGCGGCGACCCGATCCACACCCGCGGCCAGGATCCGGATGCGCCCACCCAGGGAGCGCGCCGTCAACTGTGCGACCAAGAGGCAAAACAGCATCGCAAGCCCGGCGACCAGCCAGGCGTGGTTGGTGGCATCGGCGAGCACTCGCTGATGGCGCAGTCGGTCCTTCGCCACCTCCAGGACGCCCAGCGGTTGGCCCGAGTAGTCTTGCACCAGCTGCGCCAGGATCAGCATCGAGCGTCCATCGACCGTCACTTGCCGTACCTGCGGCTGCCCCGCCAGCGCCGCGCGGAGTGTCTCCTCATCGAGCAACGGGTCCGCCTCGCCGAAGGTGCTCGCGAAGGTCTCGAGCTTGCCATCACGCAGCCACAGCAGGGCGGCGTCCGCCCCGTGGGTCGCCTTGAAAGCGTCGAAGAACGGCGGACCGAAGGACATACCGAGCTCGACGCTGCCCACGTGCTGCCCGTCGTGGAAGACGGGCACCATGCCGCGCGCCCCAAGGCCGGCGACACCGATCTCCAGACCGCGATGGGGTTCGAGCTTGGAATTGGTATCCACGACGGAATGGCGGAACGACGACAGGTCATCGCCGAACTTTTCCGGTTGATGCAACCGCAGGAAGGAGCGCGCCGCCGGGGTGTGGAACTGGAACTGCACGACCCCATAGTCCACCGCCAGGATTTGAAAAGCTGGCACCAAGGCCGCCTCCAGCCCGGCGCGGTCACCGGCCGCGAGGTATTTCTGGACGTCCGGTAAGCTGGCCACCAGCGCGCTCATCGCCTCGGCCATCCGCGACTCCGCCGCGACACTGACCAGGATCGCCTGCGCAAGCCCCTCCAACTCCGAGCGCTCGGCATCGAGCATCACCTTGTGCAGATTTCGCAGACTGCCCCAGGTGAGCCCCCCCAACGCCAACGCGATGGCGAGCACCATGCCGAGCATGATGTTGGCCCAAAGGTGGAGATTCTTGAACATTGCGAGGCCCTTTGACGCATGAGTGGGATGCTGGTCGTCGGCCGGCCCTGGTCTAAATCAGGCGTACCGACCGCGGACGCGGCCTATCCTATTCCGTCTCGCTCAACGGCGCATGGCGGCCAACCGCGCCCCGCGCCCTTCACCGCCTCAGCCATCCAACCGGAGCACGCGGATGACATCGGTGCCGCCCGCGCTCTGGTTGTATCCCGACGTGGCGATCACGACATCGCCGGCACGCGCCATGCCGCGCTCACGCGCGACCGCGATGGCAAGCGCGACCTTCGCATCGGCGGAAATGCCGGCCTGATACAGCACCGGGATCACACCCCAGTTGAGCGAGAGCCGACGTGCCACCTCCCGCGACGCTGTCACGGCGAGGATCGAGCATTCGGGACGGTGTTTGGAGATCAGACGGGACGTGAAACCCGTCTCGGTCAGACTGAGTATCGCGGTTGCACCCAGGCGCTCGGCCATCTGCACCGCCGACTGGGCGACCGCCTCGGTGATGACATTGGCTGGATTGGGCAGGATGCGCTGCAGGTAGCCATATTCGCGCAGCGAGGCCTCGGCGCGGATCGCCAGCTCCGCCATGGTCCGCACGGCATCGATCGGGAAATGACCCATCGCGGTTTCGCCCGAGAGCATGACCGCGGACGTCCCGTCGAGGATCGCGTTGGCCACATCGCTCGCCTCGGCGCGGGTCGGCTTGGGGTTTCGCTCCATCGAGGCCAGCATCTGGGTGGCCGTGATCACGGGCTTGCCGTTACTGACGGTGGTGCGAATGATCTTCTTCTGTGTGCTTGGCACGTCCGCCAGCGGCAGCTCCACGCCAAGGTCGCCACGCGCCACCATGACCCCGTCGGCGGCCAACACGATCGACTCCAGGTTGGCGACACCGGCGCGGTTCTCGATCTTTGCAATGATCGGGATCTCGACGCCGCGCTCGAGCAGGATCTCACGCATCCGGTGCACCTCATCGGCGCTCTGGATGAACGACGCGGCAATGTACTCGACATCGTTCTCGGCGGCGAAGCTCAGCTCGCGCACGACATCGTCGCGGTGTGCCGGGTCGACCGCGGTCACGGACAGTTGCGTGTTCGGCAGATTGACACCCTTGCTCTCGCCCAGCATACCGCCAACGACCACGCGGCAGCGCACCTCGCGCTCGGCCGTGGCCAACACCTGCAGCTCCATCGCGCCATCGTCGAGCAGGATGGTTTCACCCGGATTCACTTCCCGCGGCAGACGCGCGTAGGAGACGGAGACACCATGCTCGTTGCCGGCCCGGTTGTCCGTAAACAGGGAGAACATCGCCCCGGAGGTCAGCTCGATCGAGCCGGCCTCGAGGCGACCGGTGCGGATCTCGATGCCACGGGTGTCGATCATGATCGCGACCTGGACACCGACCTCGTCGGCCGCCGCGCGGATGCGATCCAGACGCGCCTTGTGCTCGACGAAGGTGCCATGCGAAAGATTCAGGCGTGCCACGTTCATGCCGGCGCGCAGCATCGCCGCGAGGGTCTGGGGGGAGTCGCAGGCGGGGCCGACGGTGGCGACGATCTTGGTTCGGCGCATGCGGACACGATCGGGCATCAGGGTGCTTCCTGGTTGGGGACGTTGGCAATGGTCCGGTGAATGTACCGGATTGCGCGGAATTTGACAGGAATCACCATCGGCCGGCGCGCAGGACCGCTACCCGTTCGCTTCGGCGCAGGCCCACGCGGGAGGCGAGCACCGCCCCGGCCGCTCCGACGCGGATCAGACGGCCGGGGACGGCCGCGCATCCCCCTTCTGCCCGGCAACGAGGCCGCGCAGCAAGCGCCTGACAAAGCCTGGCCCGTTGTAGATCAGGCCGGTGTAGAGCTGGACCAGGTCGGCACCGGCGGCGAGCTTGGCCGCGGCGCCGGCCGGATCCATGACCCCCCCGACGCCGATCAGTACCGGCCCCGGTCCGAGCGCCTCGCGCACCAGCCCCAGCAGCTGCGTGCTGCGCGCCTGCAACGGGCGCCCGGACAGCCCGCCGCTCATCCCCGTCGTCGGACTGCGCAGGCCGTCGAAGCGCACGGTCGTGTTGGTCAGGATCAGGCCCGCGCAGCCGGCGTCCAGCGCCGCGCGCGCGCAGGCGAGCGCGTCCTCGTCGGCCAGGTCCGGCGCCAGCTTGAGCAACAGCGGGCGCGCCTGGCCCAGACGCTGATTTGGCGCCTGAATCGCATCGACGATACGCCCGACCTGCTCCACCGTCTGAAGATCGCGCAACCCCGGCGTATTGGGGCTGGAGATGTTGACGACGACATAGTCGGCCAGCTCCCCAAGGCGCTCGAAGGCGCGCCGATAGTCGTTCGCCGCCTGCTCCGCGGGCGTCGCCTTGGATTTGCCGATGTTCACGCCGAGCGGGATCTGCAGGACGCGGCGTGCGCGCAGTCGTTCGAGCCGGGCGGCGACCGCATCGGCCCCCGCGTTGTTGAAACCCATTCGGTTGATCAGCGCACCGTCGCGCGGCAGCCGGAACAGACGGGGTCGCGGGTTACCGGGCTGGGCCAGCGCGGTGACGGTGCCGATCTCGACGAAACCAAAACCGAGCGATTGCCACACCGGTATCGCCTCGGCGTCCTTGTCGAGTCCGGCCGCCAGACCGATCGGGTTCGGGAAGTCCAGACCGAGCGCGCGGACCCGCAATCCGGGGCGACGCGCCACATCCGTATCCGCCAGGCGCCCGTCGAAGAGGGCCGACCAGCGCGCCGACAGCCCGATCGCCAGCTCGTGCGCCAACTCCGGATCGAGCCGGAACAGCAGTGGCCGAAGCAGTCGCCAGGGGTCGATGGCAGCGCCGATGGGCATGCGTTGGTCCTTACTCCGCAACGGAGTCAGAGATGTTGGGAATGTGCTGCATTGTACGCGTGGGCCATGCAGGCCCGGTAGCCCAGGGGTGGTTTGCGTCCGGGTCGCATTCCGTCGCGGCCCCCGTGGGTCTATCATCGCCGCATCGCGCCAGGGCGTGACATCCCGGGGTCGTCGCGCAAGGCGTCGGTCGCCTGACCTTGGTCTATACTGCCGCGGTCGCGAGGCGGGCAATCCCGCGCTCCATGCGCGACGGGCGCCCGCCTGTACGCATGCAACAACGCGCTATGCCTGGCTCGATGACGCGCAGCATTGCCCAAGCGCGCGCCGCGAGGCGGCGACTACAAATCCACCGGAGGCCCAGAAGACGTCCCATGACTGACACCGTCAAGTACCTGCTCGATGAGCAGCACATGCCCAAGGCCTGGTACAACATCAACGCCGACATGCCAGAGCCAATGGCGCCGGTGCTTCACCCGGGTACCAAACAGCCGATCACGCCCGACGACCTCGCGGCCATCTTCCCGCGCGTGGTCATCGAGCAGGAGATGAGTACCGAGCGCGAGATCGAGATCCCCGGGCCCGTGCGCGAGGTATACCGCCAATGGCGCCCATCGCCGCTGTTCCGGGCGCGGCGGCTCGAGAAGGCGTTGAACACCCCGGCGCGCATCTACTACAAATACGAGGGCGTCAGCCCCGCGGGCAGCCACAAGCCCAACACCGCGATCCCACAGGCCTTCTACAACAAAGAGGAAGGCGTGAAGCGCATCACGACCGAGACCGGCGCCGGTCAGTGGGGGTCATCCCTCGCACTGGCCGGGTCATTCTTCGGCCTCGAGATCGTGGTGTTCATGGTTCGGGTCAGCTTCGATGGCAAGCCCTATCGGCGTGCCTACATGGAGACCTTCGGCGCGGAGTGCATCGCCAGCCCGAGTGATCGGACCGAGTCCGGCCGCGCGATCCTGGCCGGGCGTCCCGACAGCACCGGCAGCCTGGGCATCGCGATCAGCGAGGCCGTGGAGATGGCCGTGCAGCGCGACGACACCAAATACGCCCTCGGCAGCGTCCTCAATCACGTACTGCTGCACCAGACCGTGACGGGTCTGGAATCCATCCAACAGATGGAGATGGCCGACGACTATCCGGACATGGTCATTGGCTGCACCGGTGGGGGCAGCAACTTTGCCGGACTCGCGTTCCCGTTCCTGCATCAGAAGCTGCGCGACGACCTGAAGACCGAGCTCATCGCCGTCGAGCCGTCCGCTTGTCCGACGCTGACCAAGGGGGCCTTCGCGTACGACTTTGGCGACACGGCCCATCTGACCCCGCTGGTCAAGATGTACACCCTGGGATCTGGCTTTGTCCCCCCGGGCTTCCATGCCGGCGGCCTGCGCTACCACGGCATGGCGCCGCAGATCAGTCATCTGGCCAAGCTCGGCCTGATCGCCCCTCGCTCGTATAATCAGCTGGAGTGCTTTGCGGCTGGCATCGAGTTTGCCAAGGCCGAGGGCATTCTGCCGGCGCCGGAGGCCAATCATGCGGTTCGCGCCGCGATCCACGAGGCCGAAAAGTGCCGCGAGTCGGGCGAGTCCAAGGCCATCCTGTTCAACCTGTGCGGCCACGGCCACTTCGACATGCAGGCATACATGGACTACACCGCGGGCCGACTCCAAGACCTGGTCTACGACGAGGCGGAGGTGGCGATGGCGCTCGCCGGACTGCCATCCGGGTGCTGAAGCCACGCAAGGGGTCCCGGCAAGGGCCTTCGGACCCTTGCGCCGCGACCGCCGAGGCCCATTGCGTTCTCGCCGAGCCTGCCGACGTGCGTGAACCATGGCCACGCGCGGAGCGGCCGCCCCCAGAGACCCTGGGCGTCGTCGGCGAACATCGGTAGGTATCGGATATCAATCACCAGCCCAGATGCTGTGCTCAGGCCGCACGGCGGGCACGAGAGAGGAGACGACGATGTCCCATCGGGTACGAAGCGGGTCGCCTGGGCGCGGCGCATTCATCGCGGGGGTGCTACTGTTGCTGGCCGGGGCGGCGATCGCGGCCGAAGAGGTCGCTGCCCCCGCACCGACGCCGAGTGCCGCGGAGACCGCATCGGCGGCCGAGGAACAGCAAACCCAACCGGACGCTCCGGGCGCGCAGACCGATGAAACCGCTCAGAGCGGGGTCGGCTCCGTACAGGCCGCGCTCGAGGCGTGCAATGGCACGCTCGACGCGCTGAACGCTCGACTCGAGGCGGCGGCACAAACCGAATCACAGCTCAGGGCCCAGATCGACCGGCTCCGGGCGCGGTTGCCAACACTCGAAGGCGGCAGCCTGAATCCGGCGGACGCGCGCCGCCAGGCGAACGAGGACGCCGCCAGTCTGGCCACCGCCGTGGCACAGGCCCAGGGGCTCAACAACCCGAAACTGTGGCACAAGGTGCGCGAGGCGGAGAATCGTTTGCATCGCAGCCAGTTCCTGCTCGCCCGCGCCGTGGATGCCCGGACCGTCTACCGGGTACGGCCCGGCGACACGCTGGCCCAGGTCAGCTTCCTGTTCTACGGCGACGCCGAGCAGTGGACCAACGTGTTCGACGCCAACCGCCACGTCCTCGACGAGCCCGACGCAATCCCGCCCGGCCTGACCCTGGTGATCCCATAGGCAAGCGCCGCCGAGACCCGGTGGCCCCGCTCGCCACGGACGCCGGTCGCGGACCCTTGGCCTGGCCCGCAAACCGAAAACAGGGTTTCTGGTTCGCGCCCTGTCCCGTCGCTCGGGTGACTGGACATACCGGGCCTTCCATGCCCCGGTTGGGAACCGCCGTGCAGCCGCGTTAGGGTGCTGTCGGCTTGGCTTTCGGCGGGTCGCAGGGCGCGAAGAACGACTGCCGCATCGCGTCGAGACACTGCCGGCCGGTGAAGCTCAGGGCGCCGGGGTCGGTATTGACCAGACGTTCATCGGTCTCCATCGCGAGCAACTGCCGGGCCGCGTCGCAGGCCGGGGTATCCCCGCACTGCTCTTCGCTACCACAGACCCGGGTCACCAGGTCGCGGCAGCGGCTGTCACCGGTGGCCGCCTCCAGGCTGCCACAGGCCGCAAACCCCGGGTCCCCCAGGGCACCACGGCAAACGCCGCTGGCGGCGGTCTGCGCATACGCGCCGCCCTGCATCGGCGCGAGCTGCTGCTCGCGGCGCTCGTCGCCGAGCAGCGATCGGGCCCGCATGCACGCGGCGCTGTTGTTGCACGCGTTGTCGAAACCACAGGCCTTGCGCACCAGCTGGTCGCACCATCGGTCTCGATAGGCGGACTCTGGCGCCGGACCCTGCTCCCAGGCCTGGTACATCTGCTCGGTGGGCACGGCGATCCCGTCGCGGACGATGACGGTGGAACCATCATCGAGGTGGTGCACGCCATCCCACATCGGCACCTGATGGCCATTGACATCGCGCTGCGCGCGGCGGGTGTAGGGGTCGACCTGCAACGCGGACCCATCGCGCAGCTGGCCCGACCAGGTATCCGGCAGGGCCGCACGCCATGGCAGGGCAACAAAGACGAGCGCGATGGTCGTCAGTGCGACCACCCCTCGCCCGCGTGGCTTTGAATGCCGTTGGTCGTCGTTCATGGCACGGGAGACCCGCCGGCTGTTGGGAAACACCGGGGCGCCCGTGCGGATCGATCGGCGCCGCGCGCCCCCTCGGCATACATTAAAGATAACAGCCGACGGCAGCTTTGCGAGCCGATCGCCGCCTCTGGGACAAGGAAATGACCTGATGGCAGCCTGCCCACCCCGGTCCGCAAGAAGATCGGCATCTCGCGGGCTCACGGTTTGAGCTTCCCCCGCGATATGCTCTTAGGATCGGCAAAGGAAGGAGATGGACCCATGCGCGAATCGGCGTCCTATTGGACATACTGGGGCAAGTGCGATCGATCGGGTCGCTTCCATCTTCTGCCATACCACTCCCTTGACGTTGCGGCATGCGGGTGGTGCCTGCTCGAACGTCATCCGAGGCTGCGTCAAACGCTTTGCGATCGAGCTGGCCTGCCCGAGCAGAGGTTCATCTCTCTGACCGCATTCTTTCTCGCGATCCATGATCTCGGCAAGTTCAGCTATCGGTTCCAGGCCTTGCGGCGCGACTTCCTACCAGAAGAGTATGGCGATGTCCGCGAGTCTTACGGGGGCCAATTTCGACACGACACCCTGGGCTTCATGCTGTGGCGGAGCTGCATCCGGGGTCCGTTGATCGAGCGCTGGCTCGGCGACCTGGTCAAGGACAACCGGTTCAGAAGACCAACCCAGGAGTGGTCGAGTGCCTGGATGAGCACGGCTGCGGGGCACCATGGGCAGCCGCCGGGGAACGCCAGTGGACCTGCCTTGGTCGATCGGTGTTTTCGACCGGCAGACCAGGCAGCAGGGCTGGCATTCGCGCTGGAATGCAACGAGCTATTGCTTGGCAACGCATGGGGGCCGCTGCCCGAGCCTCGAACCTTGGTCAGGCGCATCGAGACCGTTAGCTGGTGGCTCGCCGGCCTGGCCGTGCTGAGCGATTGGATCGGCTCCAACGCTGACCTCTTTCCGTACCACACAGAGGTGCTCCCCCTTCCCCGGTACTGGAAGAAGTGCGCCCTTCCCAGCGCCCAGGACGCCCTGGAACGTTGCGGCGTCCTGCCCCTCGCAGCCACAGCCCGAGGGTTGTCGGAGCTGTTCTCCAAGATCGCGACGGCCACGCCCTTACAAACGCGCGCGTCCGAGCTCCCGCTGTCCGGCGCACCGGAGCTCTTCGTCCTCGAAGACGTCACGGGCGCGGGCAAGACCGAGGCCGCGCTCACCCTAGCCCATCGCATCCAGTGCGCGGGCGGAGCGGATGGCCTTTACGTGGCGTTGCCCACCATGGCCACCGCCAATGCCATGCACGCGCGGATCGATGCCAATCGGCTGCCGGACTTGATCTTCGATGGACAGCCCTCGGTAGTGCTGGTGCACAGCGCCTCCCGCGTGATGGCGGGCGGGTCGCCCCGGGATCCGGTCCTACCGGACGCCCCCGGCGAGACCGACTATGACCGCGACGAGTCCAGCGCAGCCAACCTGCGTTCCACCTGGGTAGAGGACCACCGCAAGCGCGCCCTGCTCGCGGACCTCGGGGTGGGAACCCTGGACCAGGCCCTGCTCGCGGTGCTGCCCTGCAAGCACCAATCCCTGAGACTCCTCGGGCTCGCCCGCAAGGTACTGGTGGTCGATGAGGTCCATGCCTACGACCCCTATATGCTCCGGCTGCTCCAGGGTCTGCTTCAGTTCCAGGCATCCATCGGGGCCAGCACCATCCTACTTTCGGCGACCTTGCCCCAGAAGACACGGCAAGCCCTGGTCGACGCCTGGCGAGCTGGCGTTGACGCACCTTCCCCACCTCTGACCTCCAACGCCTATCCACTGCTGACTCGCGTCAACGCGGATCGCGCCGAGGAGATCCATGTGGAGACCAGACCCGAGGTCGCCCGAACCGTCCGGGTCCGGCTTGTGGACGACCGAGACCAGGTGATTCGGCGCTTGCGCGAGACTCACGAGAATGGCGGATGTGCCTGCTGGATCCGCAACACGGTTAGCGATGCCATCGAAGCCATGGAGCTCTTGCACGATGAAGGCATCCCCCGAGACAACCTTGACCTCTTCCATGCCCGATTCGCCCTGGGGGACCGACTGGACCTGGAAAGCAAGGTTCTTGGGCAATTCGGTCCGGCGAGCGGCCCAACCGAGCGGGCCGGCCGCATCCTCATCGCCACCCAGGTGGTGGAGCAGTCCCTGGACCTGGACTTCGACGAGTTGATCACGGACCTGGCCCCCATGGATCTGGTCATTCAACGATCGGGGCGGCTGCGGCGTCACCGGCGCCGGACCGACGGAACCCGCTCGTCCGATGGCGAGCCGGACGCCCGCGGCCAGCCGGAACTCATGGTCTTCTGCCCCGCGCCGACCGAGGACGCCGGTGCGGACTGGCTCGGCGGACTCCTGCCCAAAACCCCGCACGTCTACCCGAACCTGGCAGACCTGTGGCGCACCGCCCGAATGCTCCGGCAGACCGGATGTATTCGGATGCCGGAGGACGCCCGTCTGCTGATCGAGTCCGTGTTCGGAGAGAAAACCGATCCAGCCCCGCCCGGCATCGAGGACGCGAGCGTCAAGGCCATTGCCGAATCCTTCGCTCAGTCCAGCGTCGCGGGCTTCAACGTTCTGCCCTTGGAACAGGGTTACGCCACCCAGGGCGAGGACTATTGGACCGATATCAAGGCACCGACTCGGCTCGGAGACGACAGCCGTCGCGTGCGACTGGCGCGTTGGCAGGATGGTTGCCTGATCCCCTGGCGCGCGGACGACCCTTTCGCCTGGGCCATGAGTGAGCTGTCGCTTCGCGCGTCTCTGGTGTCGGAGGTCCTCAAGCCCGAGGAGCCGGCGCTGCGAGAGGCTATTGAACGCTACCGCGCCGAGGTTCCGGACAAGGGCAAATGGAGCCTGCTTCTGCCCCTGGTACCCGGAAGCGACGGTCTATGGATGGGCAGCGCGATGTGCGCCAGGGGCGACAAACTCGTAGCCCAGGAGCTGGTTTACTGCGCCGAGCTTGGGCTGCGGCCTGCCACTCAAGCCGAAGGCGATGAGTAGGCAGATCAGGTACTTGTCGGGGCCGTCCCTGGCGCAGCTCAGCCCCGCCGAGGGCGGGGAACGGATCTCGTCGAGTGGCAATTTGCCGAGCGGACAACGGTGCATCCCACACAGGTGCAGGAAGCGCCAACTCTATCAAGAAGCCCGAAAATATAAAATTGGAAGTTGTCGGCTCGTACGGATCTCACTACACTCCGACCCGAAACCCAAGCATCAGGGGAGGTCGGACGTGCACACCGCGGATAGCTTCAATGACATCGACCAAGCATTCGAGACAGTTTCCCGCCACTTGGAGCACCTCCAGAGACTCGCGGTCGTGGAGCGATCGAGACGTCTTGCCGCGCAGGAGCGTGTCGCGGAGCTCGAGATGCAGGTAGATCCGCTCCGCGACGGGGCACCACTAGGAGACCGTAGGGATGGCGACGTATAACTTGTTGACAACTCGTTGGATTCCAGTGCGCCAGGGCGCCGCGGAAATCGACATCTCCCCCTGGCTCATCACCCAGGACCTGGCGACTAATCCAATCACGGCGGTGATGGCCCCGCGGCCGGACTTTACTTCGGCCCTGTACCAGCTCCTGATCGGTCTGTTGCAAACCGCCTTCGCGCCTGAAGACCTGACCGAGTGGTACGAGCGTTGGGAGTCGCCGCCGACCCCCGAGGAGCTGCAAAACGCTTTTGAGCCCTTCGCCCACGCCTTCGAGTTGGACGGCGAAGGACCGCGGTTCATGCAGGACCTGGACCCTTTGAGCGGCCAGGCGCCGTTGCCGGTCACGGCACTGTTGATCGATGCGGCGGGCAGCGAGACCCACTTTTTCAAGGGGTTGCCGGACCAGGGGTTCAGCCCGGCGGTGGCTGCAATGGCCCTGTATACCCTGCAAATCAACGCACCCTCCGGCGGTGTCGGGCACAGGACCTCGCTACGTGGCGGCGGACCACTCACCACCCTCGTCATGGCCAGGCCACGCGATCCGGGCGGGGACCCGATCCCCAGCCTATGGCAAACCCTGTGGCTCAATGTGCTGCCCCGCTCGGCAATCCGGGGCGGGGGCTATCCGCCCGAGCCGGAGCAAGTCTTCCCCTGGCTGACCGTGACCCGCACCAGCGAGAAGGGCCGAGCAGACACCACCCCGCAGGCGGTCCACCCCCTGCAGATGTTCTGGGGCATGCCGCGGCGCATCCGACTGGACCTGGATAACCTCAAACCCGGTACCTGCGCCCTCGGTGGCCAACCGGCCGAGGGTCTGATCCGCACCTACCGGACCAAGAACTACGGCACCAATTACACGGGCGCCTGGCAGCACAGCCTCACCCCCTACACCAACGACGGCTCAGGTCCTGCAGCGGTTCACCCCAGGGGCAAGATCGGCTACCGGCATTGGCTCGGGGTCATGCAGGAAGACCGGGAGGCGAAGGTGAGGCGTGTCCCGGCGCAAGTAGTTCGGCGATTCAAGGCTCTCGACGAACTGCACGACGACGACTGGAGCGCCGGCGTCTGGGCCTGCGGTTACGACATGGACAACATGAAGCCGCGTCGGTGGGTGGAGGCCACACTGCCACTCTTCCACATCAAGGACGCAAAGCGCCGCGATTCAGTCGAGCTGTTGGCGAGACAGTTGGTGCAGGCGGCCGACCTGTTCTCGAACAATCTGCGCAACTGCCTGAAGGATGCCTGGTTTTCCGAAGGCGACCCGCGCCGCAAAAAGGCCGAGCTGGGGATGGTTCAAGACGCCTTCTGGCAGGAGACCGAGGCCTTGTTCTACCGGCGACTGGACGCCCTGCTCGCTGCCGATGACCTGTCAGTCGCGGATCGCGCGATCGCCAAGGGCTGGCATACCGACCTCAAGGGCTACACCGAGGGGGCCTTCGACCGCTGGGTCGATTACAACCAGCTAAGCGAGCAGAGCCATCCCAAGCGCATCGCCGAGGCACGGCGCCGGCTGCGCAAGACCAACAACGGACCGGGCATTCGCAAGGCCCTGGACCTGCCCGAGAAGCCGAAAAACGACGCGGCGATCTGAGTCCCGTTCCCCGCCAGAATCCACCCCGGAACCCAGGAGAAGCCTGATGGACGATCCCACCGCCAAGCCAGCAGACCCAGTTGCCACCATCAACCAGTGGTGGACCGTTCTGAATGCGCGAACCGAGCCGGGCCAACCCAGCCGCCGGGGCGAGCTGTCCAGGCTGCGACGCTGCGGCACCCTGGCGGAGGTGATGTTCGACCCCGCCTACCAGCGCCTGTTCAACCAAATCCCGGACCCCAAGTGGAAGAACCGCGAGCGCATCGCCGCCATCGCCGGGGTGCTCGCCCATGTGAAGGAGCACCTGGGCAGCCCGAACAAGCTCGCCGCACTCCTGGGTACGCCAAAGGAAAAGGGTGGCTCGCCCAGGCTCAGCGAGCTTCGCTTCCAGCGACTTGTGCAGACCAAAGAGATCGAGGCGCTGTTCCCTTTACTGGTGCGCGTCCTCCACCTCGCCGGAGACGCCGCGCCCATCCCGGACCTGATCGAGAGCCTGTATTTCTGGGGCGAACTGCGTCGTTCCAAATGGACCTTCGACTACTACAACGCGGTGCTGGACACCCAGCCCAACTCTTAAGACCCGAGCCCGGATCCAAAGACCCGACAAGACCAAGGAGAGCCTCCATGTCCCGCTTCCTGCAACTGCACCTGCTCACCTCCTATCCCCCGGCGAATCTCAACCGCGACGACCTCGGGCGTCCCAAGACCGCCGTCATGGGTGGGGAGCAGCGCCTGCGCATCTCATCCCAGAGCCTCAAGCGGGCCTGGCGAACCTCCGATGTATTCAAAGAGGCACTGTCCGGGCACCTGGGAACGCGCACCAAGGAGCTTGGCGTCGGAGTCCGTAGGCGCCTGCTGGAAGCCGGCATCCCCGAGAAGAAGGCAGACGAATGGGCCGGCTCCATCGCCAAGCTCTTCGGCAAGCTTAAGAAGAGCTCGGTTGAGATCGAGCAGTTGGCCCACATCAGCCCCGAGGAACAGGCCGCCGTCGATGTCTTGGTCGCCAAAGTGATCGAGCGCAAGAGTGACCCCGAGGAGTCCGAGCTGAATCTACTGCGTAAGAACCACAGCGCCGCGGACATTGCGCTCTTCGGGCGAATGCTGGCCGCGAGCCCCATCTACAACACTGAGGCCGCCGCCCAAGTCGCCCACGCCATCTCCGTTCACCGGGTGGTGGTCGAAGACGACTTCTTCACCGCCGTGGACGACCTCAATGACGGCTCCGAGGACGTGGGCGCCGGCCACATGGGCGAGACCGAGTTCGCCGCCGGTCTCTTCTACCAATACATCTGCGTCGATCTGGCCTTGCTTGCCGAAAATCTTGGAGGGGACAAGGAGCTGCGGGACAAGACCCTCGGGGCACTCCTGGAATGCGCGGCCACCGTGGCCCCCACCGGCAAGCAGAACAGCTTCGGCTCCCGGGCCCGCGCCTCCTACATCCTTGCAGAGCTGGGGGACCAGCAGCCGCGCTCGCTCTCGGTGGCCTTCCTGAAGCACGTCACGGGCCGGAAGCACGATGGCGACATGCTCGGTGAGGCGATCCAGAGGTTGCAAGCGACCTGCGACCTCATGGACAAGGCCTACGGCGCCTGCGCGGAGGATCGCCAAGTGCTCGATGCACGGACCGGCGAGGGCACTCTCAAGGGCCTGATCGCCTTCGCCCGGGGCTAGAGCCATGGAGCGATTCGTCGTCTTCACCCTATATGGACCCCTCGCGGCCTGGGGCGACATCGCGGTTGGGGAGCATCGCCCGGTCACCACCCATCCCTCCCGCTCCGCGGTGCTCGGTCTCATTGCAGGCGCCTTGGGCATCCGACGCGACGAGACCGAGGCCCTGCGCCAACTCGATCGAGGCTATCGCTTCGGCGTGCGGGTCGAGTCAGAAGGGGCGCCCCTACGCGACTTTCACACCGTGCAGCGGGCAGACAAGACCGCGCGGCTCAATCACCTACTGACCCGACGCGATGAGCTGGCCGATCCCCGCAACGTCGCGACCACTCCACGGTCCATCCGCGACTACCGCTGCGACGCTCGCAGTACCGTTTGCTTGGAGCATCGAGGCGGACAGCCAGGCCCAGAGCCGGACCTAGTTGCAGCGGCGCTGGCTCGACCGCGTTTCGTGCCCTACCTCGGGCGCAAATCCTGTCCTCCAGCCCTGCCCTTCGCGGCGCTGGTCATCGAGGCCGACGACATGCAAAGCGCCCTGGCCCAATACGATCCCGAGCGGGATGGACTGGACGAGGTGGTGTCGCCCGAGGCGCAACACCTCGGCCACCATGACCGGCCACGCTACTACTGGGAGGACGGCTATCCGAGCGGGATTCCCCCGCAGCGCAGCCTACCCAGACATGACCAGGTAGTCTCGCGAACGCCCTGGCAGTTCCAGCCGAGAACCGAGCACGACGCGGCCGCCCCAGCCGGGAGCGAGCAGGCAAGGGAGCAATAGCCATGTGGTATCTAAGTAAGATCGAGCTGCGGCGCGACTTAAGCGCCCG
>JAXGTD010000007.1:0-65218 GCA_040775095.1 Chromatiaceae bacterium
CTCCAGCCAGTGCCTGATCGTCGCCAGGTCATATTCGTTGCGTTTTTCCGGCGGGAGATTGTCGGGCCAGTGGCCGAGGGTCCTGTCGTGCCACGCGTGCCACGCGAGGAACGCGACCTTGCTCGGCCGAAGACCATAGCGGGTCACGTAATAGGTATTGAAGTCCTGCAGCTCGTAGGGTCCGATCTTCGCCTCGGTGCTCTGCAGTCCACCGGGTGCCTCGACACCGGCCCCACCGGCAGCGGCGGGTACCAGCTCGGGGGAGATCTCGGTGTCGAGGATGGCCTGCAGCACGGCATTCGTGGGCGCATCGAACTGGCCGCTGCCGATGACCCAGCGGATCAGGTACTGGATCAGAGTCTTCGGTACCGATGCATTGACGTTGTAGTGCGACATGTGGTCACCGACACCATAGGTTGACCACCCGAGTGCCAGCTCCGAGAGGTCGCCGGTGCCGAGCACCAGGGCGTTGTGGAGGTTGGCCAGCCGGAACAGATGCGAGGTACGCTCGCCCGCCTGGACATTCTCGAACGTGATGTCGTAGCAGGGTTCGCCTCGCGCGTAGGGGTGGCCAAGGTCCGCCAACATCTGCTGGCAGGATGGGCGTATGTCGATCTCGTGGGCGCTGGTGCCCAGCGCCGACATCAGGCGATGGGCGTTCTCGCGCGTCTGGTTGCTGGTCGCGAAGCCGGGCAGGGTGTAGGCGAGGATATTGGCTCGCGGCAAACCGAGCCGGTCCATGGTGCGTGCGGCGACGAGCAGGACCTGCGTCGAGTCGAGCCCCCCGGAGATACCGATGACGACCCGCTCGATGCCGGTGGATTGGAGCCGCTTGGCCAGGCCGTGAACCTGGATGTTGTACGCCTCGTAGCAGCGCTCGTCGCGGGTCTCTGTCTGGGCGGGCACGTAGGGGAAGCGCTCGATGCGCCGCATCAGGCCATCGACCTGCCGGGACCCAAGCGTGAATGCAACGCGGCGCAGGGTGCGCAGGCGCTCGCGATGGGCCTGCGCCGCATCGCTGAAGCTGGTGACACGCATGCGGTCGGCCATCAGGCGCTCGAGGTCGATGTCGGCGGCGATGAGCTGCTCATCGCGCGCGAAGCGCTCCGACTGCGCCAGCAGCTCGTCGTTCTCGAAGATGACCGCGTGACCGTCCCAGGCGAGATCCGTTGTGGATTCCCCTGGCCCGGCCGCGGAATAGAGGTAGGCGGCGATACACTTGCCGGACTGGGCCGCGCACAGGTCGTTACGGTAACGCGCCTTGCCGATGGTGATATTGCTTGCCGAGAGGTTCAGCAGCACGGTCGCGCCGGCGAGCGCCGCATAGGTGCTCGGCGGGATCGGCGTCCAAAGGTCCTCGCACAGCTCCATGTGCAGGATCAGTCCGTCGACATCGGTCGCGGCGAGCAGCAGGTCGTTACCGAAAGGGACGCTGGCGCCGAGCAGATCGATCTCGCGCGCGATGGCCGCGTCGGCACCGGCGAACTGACGCTGCTCGTAGAACTCGTGGTCATTCGGCAGATAGGTCTTCGGCACGACGCCGAGGACGCGTCCCGCGTGGACCGCCACGGCGCAGTTGAACAGCCGTCCGTCGACACGTAGTGGCAGTCCGACCGCAATCAGCGGGCGCAGCGTGCGGCTGGCATCGAGAATGCGCCCGAGCCCCGCCAGGCAGGCGTCGAGCAGGGCATGCTGGTGGAACAGGTCCTCGTTGCTGTAGGCGGAGATGCCCAGCTCCGGGAACAACGCGACCGCGCAGCCCAGGTCCGATGCGCGCCGGGCCAGTGCGATGGTCGCGTCCGCGTTGCGGGCCGGATCGGCGACGCGCACCGGCGGGACACACACCGCGGCGCGCACCAGGCCATGGCGCTGGAGGTCGAAAAAGGCCGCCTGGCGGCTTTCGGTGCTTGTCGCGCTGGTCATGCCCTGGTCGGCGGTGGCCGTTGTGTACAGTCGTTGCGGGATGGTCCAAAGGAGACGCGGATCCAACGCCATCCTGGCATCGGATCAGCTCGCGAACCGAAAACGCGGTTTCCGATTCGCTCCATTTTCAGCCACTTGGGTGATTGCGAATGCCGTGCCATCCCTGGTCCCAAGGGTCAGTTCTGTTTGAACAGGCGCTCTTTCTCGCGTTGCCAATCGCGGTCCTTCTCGGTGGCCCGCTTATCGTGCAGCTTCTTGCCCTTGGCCAGGCCGATCTCGAGCTTGGCCCGGCCGTGCTTCCAATACATCGCGGTCGGGACCAGCGTGTACCCCGCGCGCTCGATCTGGCCGATCAGGCGGTTGAGCTCGGTGCGCTTGAGCAGCAGCTTGCGTGAGCGAGTCGGGTCCGGGTCGACGTGGGTGGATGCGGCCGGCAATGCGGAGATATGCGAGCCGATCAGGAATGCCTCGCCGTGCAGAATCTTGACGTAGCTCTCCTTGAGCTGGACGCGCCCGGCACGCATGCTCTTGACCTCCCACCCTTGCAGGACCATCCCGGTCTCGATGCGCTGTTCGATGTGGTACTCGTGGCCGGCCTTCTTGTTCAGGGCGATCGTGCTGCCGCCGCCGGACTTGTTCTTTTTTGCTTTCGACATGGCGCGGAGTGTAATCCACGCCTCATGCCGGAAGGAAGCGCGCGGGTCGGAATCGCGCGTCGCGGCCCGTGCCGCGGTGGTTGCGCTGGCGGCGGCATAGGGCTAAGATGCCGCGTTCTTCAGCACGGGAGATCGTTATGCGTCAGCCGCTGGTTGCAGGCAATTGGAAAATGAACGGCAGCAAGGCCGAGGCCGCCGAGTTGTTGGCCGGGATCAAGGCCGGCATCGGCGCCGTTGCACGCACGGCAGTGGCTGTCTGTCCCCCGTTCCCCTACCTGTATCTGGCCGAGCAGATGCTCGCGGATACGGGCATCGGCTATGGGGCGCAGGATGTCTCCCTGGAAGAGGGTGGCGCCTTCACCGGACAGGTGTCCGCGGCCATGCTGAAAGACTTCGGTTGTGCCTATGTCATCATCGGCCACTCCGAGCGGCGGATGTTCAATGGCGAGACCGACGCTGACGTGGGCAAGAAATACGCCCGCGCCGTGGCGGCGGGCCTGACGCCCATCCTTTGCGTCGGCGAGTCGCTGCAAGAGCGCGAGGCCGGACGCACCGAAGAGGTGGTTGCGCGCCATCTCGACGGCGTGATCGACTCCAACGGCGTTGAGGCCTTGAGTCATGGGGTGATCGCCTACGAGCCGGTCTGGGCGATCGGGACCGGCGTGACTGCGACACCCGAGCAGGCGCAGGAGGTGCATGCCTTTCTGCGCGCGCGCATCGCGGCCAGCAATGCGCAGGTCGCCGAAAAGGTTCAGATCCTCTATGGCGGCAGCATGAAGCCGTCCAATGCGCTCGAGCTGATCGGTCAGCCGGATATCGACGGTGGCCTGATTGGTGGGGCCGCCCTTAAGGCCGCCGATTTCCTGGCCATCTGCCAGGCCGGCGACAGTAACGCCTGAGCGAGGCGGCGGAGCGATTCGACCTCAATGGCACGGAATTTCCAGAAGCTCGCGTTATGCAGACCATATTGACCGTTTTCCATTTGGTTCTGGCTCTTGGTCTCATCGGCCTGATCCTGATCCAGCATGGCAAGGGCGCGGACGCGGGTGCCGCCTTTGGCAGCGGCGCCTCGTCAACGGTATTCGGGGCGCAGGGCTCGGGGTCGTTCCTGTCCCGTTCGACCGCCATTATGGCAACGCTGTTTTTCCTAACGAGTATGGCCTTGGCCTACTACGCGAGCCAGGTGGGCGAGCCGCAGGGTCTGATGGACGGGGTCGAGGTGCCCGCGGCGGTGGTGCCGGCGATTGAGCGCGAGGCCGCCGGCCTCGACGTGCCGCGAGCCCCGGATTCCGACGTGCCGAGGACAGCGTCGACGCCCCCTTTATCCGGGGCCGACGTGCCATCGGCTTCGGCTGGTGTGGCCGCGCCTGGCCCGACGGGGGGCGATCAGGCGGCATCGGGTGAGCCAGCCGACGCTACGCCCGACAACGTGCCGGCCCCGGCGGACGCGTCACCGGGTACGAAGGAGACCCAGTAGCCGGCTGTCGCACACCGACGAGCGGGCGGACGGGGTCACCAGGCGGGCAGACAGACAGATCGAAAGAGACGGATTACGCCGACGTGGTGGAATTGGTAGACACGCTGTCTTGAGGGGGCAGTGGCGCAAGCCGTGCCGGTTCGAGTCCGGCCGTCGGCACCATCATGAACAAGCGGTGTCCCAGCGATGGGCGCTGCTTTTTTTGTTTCGCTGATAATGATTCCAGATCGCTGAGCTGGGTCATAACCTGTTGATAACAATATAAATCTTGCGGCCGCGGCGGCTTGACACCCTGATGTCGCGTGCACTAGACTGGCGTGCGATCAGAACGTACCACACTCGCGCTGCCGGCTGAAGGTGGCCTGCTGGAGAGGAGGAGAGTCCGGATGCTGGAAGACTACCTGCATGTCCTGATCTTCATCGCCGTGGCGCTCCTTGTCGGGTTCGTGCCGCGTGTGCTCGGGGCGCTGCTGGGTCCGCGCCACCCGGGCCAGCAAAAAGACTCCCCGTATGAATGCGGCTTCGAGGCCTTCGAGAATGCGCGGATGAAGTTCGACGTGCGCTATTACCTCGTCGCCATCCTCTTCATCATCTTCGATCTGGAAATCGCGTTTCTCTTCCCTTGGGCCGTCGTGCTCGACGAGTTGGGAATGGCCGGGTTCCTGGGCATGCTCGTGTTCCTCGGCATCCTCGTCGTCGGATTTATCTACGAGTGGAAGAAGGGGGCCCTGGAATGGGAATAGAAGGCGTGCTCGAAGAGGGCTTTGTCACCACCACGGCTGACAAGCTCATTAACTGGGCCCGTACCGGTTCCCTGTGGCCAATGACCTTTGGCCTCGCCTGCTGCGCGGTCGAGATGATGCACGCGGGGGCCGCGCGTTACGATCTGGACCGTTTCGGAATCATTTTCAGACCCAGCCCCCGTCAGTCCGACGTCATGATCGTCGCCGGCACGCTGGTGAACAAGATGGCGCCGGCGCTGCGCAAGGTCTACGACCAGATGGCGGAGCCCCGCTGGGTGATCTCCATGGGCTCCTGCGCCAATGGCGGAGGGTACTACCACTATTCCTATTCAGTGGTCCGCGGCTGTGATCGTATCGTGCCAGTCGACGTCTATGTCCCCGGTTGCCCTCCAACCGCCGAGGCGTTGCTCTACGGTATTTTGCAACTGCAGAACAAGATCCGCCGCACCGACACCATCGCCCGCTAACCAGAATCCGGCCGCAGTAACCCATGACAGAGACGTTTCAGACAACGGGCGACGCGCGACTCGACGCGCTCGCCAAGTCGCTGGTGGAGCAGTTTGGCGGGGCCGATGCCGAGGTGCGGGTCGCACACGGCGAGGTGACCCTGGTGGTCCCCGCCGGACGCCTGCTGGAGGTCGCCGAGACGCTGCGCAGCGACAAGACGTTCAAGTTTGAACAACTGATCGATCTGTGCGGCATCGACTATGCCGCCTACGGATGCTCGGAATGGGAGACCACCGCGGCGTCGACCACGGGCTTCGGTCGCGGCGTCGACCGCGACACCGAGCTGGACACGGACGATCCACGGCGCTTTGCCGTCGCTTATCACCTCCTGTCGCTGGCCCACAACCGGCGCTTGCGCCTGCGCGTGTACGCCGGCGGCGAGCAGCCGATGGTCGCCTCCGTGACCGGGGTTTGGCCGGTCGCCGACTGGTTCGAGCGCGAGGCCTTCGACCTGTTCGGCATCCTGTTCGACGGCCACCCCGACCTGCGCCGAATCCTCACCGACTACGGTTTTGTCGGCCACCCGTTTCGCAAGGACTTCCCGATCAGCGGCCATGTGGCCATGCGCTACGATCCCGAGCTCGAGCGTGTCGTCTACGAGCCGGTGGAGATCGAGCCGCGCGTCCTGGTGCCCAAGGTGATCCGCTCCGACAGCCGTTACCTGAGCGAGGCCGACGAGAAGGCGGGAGGCACCAATGCCTGAGATCCGTAACTACACGCTGAACTTTGGCCCTCAGCATCCGGCTGCCCATGGGGTGTTGCGACTGGTGCTGGAGATGGACGGCGAGGTCATCGAGCGCGCCGACCCCCACATCGGACTGCTTCATCGGGGGACCGAGAAGCTGGCGGAGACCAAGCCGTTCAATCAGAGCATCGGCTATATGGACCGCCTCGATTACGTCTCGATGATGTGCAACGAGCACGGCTACGTGCGCGCGATCGAGAAGCTGCTGGGAATCGATGCGCCGGTTCGCGCGCAGTATATCCGCACGATGTTCGATGAGATCACGCGCATTCTCAACCACCTGATGTGGCTGGGTGCGCACGCGCTCGACATCGGTGCGATGACCGTCTTCCTTTACTGTTTTCGCGAGCGCGAAGACCTGATGGACTGCTATGAGGCGGTGTCCGGCGCGCGGCTGCATGCGACCTACTACCGCCCCGGCGGTGTCTACCGGGATCTCCCCGCGCGCATGCCGCGTTTCCCCGAGGCGGCGTCGAAGTGGCACAGTGAGCGCGAGATCCGCCAACTCAACGACGCGCGCGGCGGTTCGCTGCTCGACTTCCTCGATGATTTCACCCAGCGCTTCCCGAAGCTGGTGGACGAGTACGAGACGCTGCTGACCGACAATCGCATCTGGAAGCAGCGCACCGTGGGGATCGGTGTCGTTACCGAGGAACGCGCCAAGGCGCTCGGATTCACCGGTCCGATGCTACGCGGGTCGGGCGTCGCCTGGGATCTGCGCAAGAAACAGCCCTATGCCGCCTACGACCAGGTCGACTTCGACATCCCGGTCGGCCAGAACGGCGACTGCTACGACCGCTACCTGGTGCGGATGGAGGAGATGCGCCAATCCAACCGCATCATCCAGCAATGTATCGGATGGCTAAGAGCCAATCCGGGGCCCGTCATGCTCGATGACCATAAGGTCACGCCCCCGTCGCGGGTCGCGATGAAGGATGACATGGAGGCCCTGATCCATCACTTCAAACTCTTCACCGAGGGCTACTGCACACCCGTCGGTGAGGTGTATGCGGCGGTGGAGGCCCCGAAGGGCGAGTTCGGCTGTTACATCATCTCCGACGGCGCCAACAAGCCCTATCGGCTCAAGGTGCGCGCGCCGGGCTTCCCCCATCTGGCGGCGATGGATGAGATGGCGAAGGGGCACATGCTGGCCGACGTCGTCGCCATCATCGGCACGATGGATATCGTCTTCGGGGAGATCGACCGCTGATGAGTTTCCGTACCGCACCGCTCGCGGTCGTCCACGACCGCGCCAAAGACAGCCTGTTCACGCCCGAGATTCGCGCCGAGATCGACAGGCACATTGCCAAGTACCCCCCGGAGTGGAAGCAATCGGCCGTGATGCCGGCCTTGACGCTGCTGCAGGATCACAACGGCGGGTGGCTGACGAAGGCACTGATGAACGATGTCGCCGCCTATCTCGACATGCCCGAGGTCGCCGTCTACGAGGTGGCGACGTTTTACGGTATGTACGATCTCGAGCCCGTTGGCCGGCACAAGGTCTGCATCTGTAACAGCGTCTCCTGCATGCTCGGTGGGGCAGAGGAGCTGATGCACCATATCGAGCGGAAATATGGCGTTGCCCCGGGCGGCACCACGGCCGACGGCAAGTTTACGTTCAAGGAGCTCGAATGCCTCGGCGCCTGCAGGGATGCGCCCGCCGTGATGGTCGACAAGACCTACCATGAGCGGCTCGATGCCGAAGGCCTCGATAAGCTGATCGACGATCTGGACTGAGCGGCACACGACAACATCATGGTAGACAATCAGAACACCGTCTGTTTCCGCACCCTGCACCTCGATGCGCAGTTGCGTCACACGCTGGCGGCGTATCGTAGCGTCGGCGGCTATGTGCAATGGGAGCGGATCCTGAAGGATCGACCCGATCCCTCTGCCCTGATCGACGAGCTGAAGCTGTCGTCCCTGCGTGGCCGCGGCGGTGCTGGCTTTCCGACGGGCCTGAAGTGGAGCTTCATGCCGCGCCAGGCGCCGGGACAGAAGTACATCGTCTGCAACTCCGATGAGGGTGAGCCGGGCACCTGCAAAGACCGCGACATCCTGCGCTTCAATCCCCACCAGTTGATCGAGGGCATGGCCATCGCCGGCTATTGCATCGGCGCGACAGTGGGTTACAACTACATCCGCGGGGAGTTCTACGAGCCGGCCGCCCGATTCGAAGGCGCGCTCGAAGAGGCCTATGCCGCCGGGTTGTTGGGTAAGGACGTCAGTGGCTCCGGGATCGACTTCGACCTCTACAGCCACCTCGGTGCCGGTGCCTACATCTGTGGCGAGGAGACGGCGCTGCTCGAATCGATCGAGGGCAAAAAGGGACAGCCTCGCTACAAGCCCCCGTTCCCGGCGCAGGCCGGCCTCTATGGGCGGCCCACGACCATCAACAACACCGAGTCATTGGCCTCCGTGCCGGTGATCCTCGAGAAGGGCGGGCACTGGTTCCTGGATCAGGGCAGGCCCAACAATGGGGGGCCGAAGCTGTTCTCGGTCACGGGCCACGTGAATCATCCGGCGAACTTCGAGGTGCCCCTCGGCACCCCGTTTGCCGAGCTGCTTGAGATGGCCGGCGGCGTCAGGGACGGGCGTGCGCTCAAGGCGGTGATCCCGGGCGGGTCCTCGGTCCCCGTGGTGCCGGGCGAGATCATGTTGCAGACCGACATGGACTATGACTCGATCAGCAAGGCCGGCTCGATGCTCGGCTCCGGCGCCGTCATCGTGATCGCGGAAGGCACCTGCATGGTCAAGGTCCTCGCGAATCTGGCCCACTTCTATGCCCACGAGTCCTGCGGTCAGTGCACCCCTTGTCGCGAGGGAACGGGCTGGCTGGCGCGGGTGCTGCATCGCATCCTGCACGGGCAGGGCCGCGTGGAAGACCTCGATCTGCTCGACAGCGTCGCCGGCCGGATCGGCGGACGAACCATCTGTGCATTGGGCGATGCCGCGGCGATGCCGGTGCAGAGCTTCCTGAAGCACTACCGCCACGAGTTCGAGTACCTGATCGAGCACGGCACCCCCATGGTCGCGGCCGCCTGAGGCGCCCAGCAGGAGACGAGACGCCCAGATGTCTACAGAGACCCCGGAAACGCTCAGTATCGAGATCGACGGTCGCGCCTGTGAGGCCGTGCCGGGCGAGATGATCATCGCCGTCGCCGATCGCGAGGGCATCGTGATCCCGCGTTTTTGCTATCACGAGAAGCTGTCTATCGCCGCGAACTGTCGCATGTGCCTGGTGGAGGCGGAGCAGGGCGGTCGCCCCTTCCCAAAACCCGTGCCCGCCTGCGCCACGCCGGTGGGCGCCGGAATGAAGGTCCAGACGCGCTCGCACAAGGCCCTCGAGGCCCAGCGCGGCACCATGGAATTCCTGCTGATCAATCATCCGCTGGACTGCCCCATCTGTGATCAGGGCGGTGAGTGCGAGCTGCAGGACGTCTCCATGGGCTACGGCGGCGACATCTCCCGCTTCAGCGAGCGCAAGCGCGTGGTCAAGGATGAGGACCTCGGTCCGCTGATCGCCACCGAGATGACCCGCTGCATCCATTGCACCCGTTGCGTACGCTTTGGCGCCGAGATCGCCGGGGTGCGCGAGCTTGGCGCCACCGGGCGAGGCGAGGACATGCGTATCGGGACCTTCGTCGCGCATACCGTCGCGCACGAGCTATCGGGCAACGTCATCGACCTCTGCCCGGTCGGTGCGCTGACATCCAAGCCCTATCGGTTCAAGGCCCGCGCCTGGGAGCTGACCTCACGGGATGGGGTCGCACCCCATGACGCGGTCGGCTCCAATCTCCATATCCACGCGCGTGGCGGACGGGTCATGCGCGTGCACCCCCGCGACAACGAGTCGGTGAACGAGACCTGGATCTCGGATCGGGATCGGTTCAGCTACCAGGGTCTGAACAGCGGAAAACGGCTCACCGCACCAATGGTGCGGCGTGATGACGGCTGGCACGAGATCGAATGGCCGGAGGCCCTGAACATCGCCGCCGCGGGGCTGCGCGGGCTCGCCGAGGCCGGGCAGGCCAATGAGATCGGGTGTCTGATGGCACCAAACGCAACGCTCGAAGAGCTCTATCTGGCGCAGAAGCTCATGCGCGGGCTCGGCAGCGCCAATATCGACACGCGGTTGCGCAGGCAGGACTTCCGCTGCGATGCCGCCGATGCGCCGCGGCCATGGCTTGGCGTGCCGATCGCCGAGCTCGAATCCCAGCAGGCCGTCCTGTTGATCGGCAGCGACATCCGCCAGGAGCAGCCGCTGCTGGCCCACCGCATTCGCAAGGCCGCGCTCGGCGGCGCGGAGGTGGCATTCATCAATCCCTACCGGCTTGCGCTGACCCATCGCAGTCGGCAGCTGGTCGCGCCACCCGGCGGCATGCTCAATGAGCTGGCCGCGATCGCCAAGGTCCTCAAGAAGCGCGGCAGCGGGGGCGTCAGGACGCTGATCAGCGGCTGCGAGCCGAACGACGTCCATCGGGGCCTGGCCGAGACCCTGCAGCAGGCGGGCGATCGCGGCAGCGGCTTGATCCTGCTCGGTGCGCTGGCCGAGGCAGACCCGAACTACACGCTCCTCCAGGCCCTGGCGTATGCGATCGCCGATGCCACCGGCTGTCGTGTCGGCTTCCTACCCGGAGCCGCCAATAGCACCGGCAGCGCGCTGGCGGGATCCCAGCCGCACCTGCTGCCCGGCGGCAAGCCCGCCCCCGAATCCGGGCTGAATGCGCTGGCCATGCTGACCGAGCCGCGCAAGGCCTATCTGCTCTGGGGGCTGGAGCCAGACCTGGACCTGGTCGACCCGGGCGCGGCCATGACGGCCCTGGAGCAGGCGGGCCTGGTGATCGCGTGCGCCAGCTTCGCCAGCCCCTCCCTGGAGGCGGTCGCGGACCTGCTGCTGCCCATCGCCGGCTTCACCGAAACCGCCGGTACCCTGGTGAACGCCGGGGGCAGCTGGCAGCGCTTTCAGGGCGTGGTCCCCCCGCCCGGCGATGCCCGGCCCGGCTGGAAGGTGTTGCGCGTGCTCGGCAACCTGCTGGAGCTCGATGGCTTCGACCAGGACAACGCAAAACAGGTCCACGACGAGCTTCTTGCGCACTGCGCGGGTGTCGAGCACGACAACAAGCGGCGTGCCGCGCAGACGGCCGTTGCCGAACTGCCCAACGGACGGCTGGTCCGGGTCGGCAATGTGCCGATCTATGCCGTCGACGCGCTGGTGCGAGCGGCCCCCGCGCTACAGGCCACGCCACTGGCCGAGGCGTTTGCGGTCCACCTGCACCCGCGCCAGGCCCGGGAGCTGGACCTCGGCCCCGCCGATGAGGTCATGATCCGCCAGGACGGCGGGGCGGCCCGCGCCCCGGTGGTCCTCGATGACGCCCTGTCGATGGGCTGTGCACGTATCCCGGCAGCGGTGCCAGGCAGCGAATCCCTGGGCGCTCAGATCGGCCCGATCACGCTCGAGAAGGCGGAAGACTAAGGTGAAGGTGCAGCCATGATGGACCTCTGGACAGCCCTGCCGGTGCCGGTGCAGGGCATCGTCGCGACCATCGCGATCGTACTGCCCCTGCTCGGTGTGGTGGCCTACTACACCTACGCCGAGCGCAAGGTCATCGGCTATATGCAGGTGCGCATTGGCCCGAACCGGGTTGGCTGGCGCGGCCTGCTGCAGCCGATCGCCGATGCGGTGAAACTGCTGGTGAAGGAGATCATCGTGCCGAGCCAGGCCAACAAGGGCCTGTTCCTGCTCGCGCCTTTGATCGCCATTGCGCCCGCGTTGGCGGCCTGGGCCGTGATCCCCTTCGATGCGGGCCTCGTCCTGGCCGATATCAATGCCGGACTGCTCTACGTGCTGGCCCTGACATCGCTGGGCGTCTACGGTGTGATCATTGCCGGCTGGGCCTCGAACTCCAAGTACGCCTTCCTTGGGTCGCTGCGCGCGGCGGCACAGATCGTGGCCTATGAGATCGCGATGGGCTTTGCGCTGGTGGGGGTGCTGGTTGCGGCCGGCAGTCTGAACCTCAGTGCGATCGTCCTGGCCCAGGACGGAAGCGTCCTGACCTGGTTCTGGCTCCCGCTGCTGCCGCTGTTCGGCGTCTACTACATCTCTGGCGTGGCCGAGACCAATCGCGCCCCGTTCGACGTCGCCGAAGGCGAGTCGGAGATCGTCGCCGGTTTCCACGTGGAATATTCTGGCATGGCGTTCGCGGTCTTCTTTCTGGCCGAATACGCCAACATGGTCCTGATTGCGATGCTCTCCACGCTGCTGTTCTTCGGCGGCTGGCTCTCGCCATTCCAGGGCATCCCCTTGCTGGAAGAGGCCTTCGCGTGGGTCCCGGGCATGATCTGGCTGGTGCTCAAGACCTTCTTCTTCATGTTCACCTTCCTCTGGTTGCGGGCAACCTTTCCACGTTACCGCTACGACCAGATCATGCGTCTGGGTTGGAAGGTGTTCATCCCGATCACGATCGTCTGGATCCTGGTCGTCGCCCTGGGCGTGGTCTTCGAGATCCCGCCCTGGTGGTCGGCGGCGGCCTGACGGGAGGCTCGAAGGATTACCCTCATGCTCGAAACCACCCGTAACTATCTGAACAGCCTGCTGCTCGCCGAACTGTTCAAGGGCCTGCGTCTGACCGGGACCTATCTGTTTCGGCGCAAGTTCACGGTGCAGTACCCCGAGGAGAAGGCGCCGATCTCGCCGCGCTTCCGCGGCCTGCACGCGTTGAGGCGCTATCCGAACGGTGAGGAGCGATGCATTGCCTGTAAGCTCTGTGAGGCCACCTGCCCGGCGCTGGCGATCACCATCGAGGCCGAGCCCCGCGAGGATGGCTCACGCCGGACCACGCGCTACGAGATCGACCTGTTCAAGTGTATCTACTGCGGGTTCTGCGAGGAGTCCTGCCCAGTGGACTCGATCGTCGAGACCGGTGTCTACGAGTATCACTTTGAGAATCGTGGCGAGAACATCATGACCAAGGACCAGTTGCTTGCCATCGGTGACAAGTACGAGGCGGACATCGCCGCGGCGCGGGCAGCCGATTCGCCCTATCGGTAAGAACGCGTCGCTGGTCTCGACTGGCGATCGGCCCGGGACCGTTCCCATGTATGGTCAACGCGGGTAAAGCCGATCGCCATTGATTGCCGGCCACCAGGCGGGGGTCGGCGTAGCTCCGAAAGCCACGCGCAATTAGCCACTCTTCCCAGGAACAGCTATGGGATTCGAAAGCCTTCTTTTTTACCTCTTCGGCGCGATAACCGTATTCGCCGCGGGGATGGTGGTCACCCGCCGGAACCCCGTGCACGCGGTGCTGTATCTGGTGCTGGCGTTCGTCAGCAGTGCCGCGCTCTGGCTGCTGTTGGAGGCGGAATTTCTCGGCATCGTTCTGGTGCTGGTCTATGTGGGCGCGGTCATGGTGCTGTTCCTGTTCGTTGTCATGATGCTGGACGTGGAGGTGGCGGCGCTGCGTGCCCAGTTCATCCGCTATGCCCCGCTCGGACTGCTGATTGCCGGCGTTATGGTGGTGAACCTGTTCCTGGTCCTCGGTCCGGACAACTTCGGGCCGCAGCTATTCGGCAAACCGGTCCCGCAACCCGCCGGCTACAGCAACACCGAGGTGCTCGGGCGCGAGCTCTATACGACCTACCTCTATCAGTTCGAGATCGCTGCCGTTGTGCTGTTGGTCGCGATCGTTGCGGCCATCCGGCTGACATTGCGACATCGTCCAGAAACGAAGTTCCAGGATCCCGCGAGCCAGGTGCGGGTGCGAAAGGGGCCGGATCGCATCCGGGTGGTATCGATGCCATCGGAGAAGACGCCGCTGCCGCCGGTCCCCGCTGCCGCGACGACGGAATCCGAGGCCGACAAGGGGGAAGCCGCATGATCGCGTTGTCCGACTACCTGCTGCTCGGTGGGGCGCTGTTCTCGATCGCCGTCGCCGGCATCTTCCTGAACCGCAAGAATGTGATCATCCTGCTGATGTGCATCGAGTTGATGCTGCTGGCGGTGAACATGAACTTCGTCGCGTTCTCGCACTTCCTCGGCGACACGGCGGGGCAGATCTTTGTCTTCTTTATCCTGACCGTCGCCGCTGCGGAGGCGGCGATCGGCCTGGCGATCCTCGTGGTGCTGTTCCGCAGTCGGCAGACCATCAACGTCGATGACCTGGACATGCTCAAGGGCTGAAATCGGATGGAAAACATCTACCTGACCATCGTCCTCGCGCCCCTGGCCGGTGCCATCATCGCGGGCTTCTTTGGCGGACGCATCGGGCGCGCCGGCGCGCATTGGGCCACGATTATCGGTGTCGGCATCTCTGCCGGACTGTCGCTCTGGGTGCTCTCGCGCTTCATCTGGCACGATCTGCCCGTGTTCGACGACACCGTTTACACCTGGATGGTGTCGGATGGCATCCGCTTCGAGATCGGTTTCCTGGTCGACAAGCTCACCGCGCTGATGATGGCCACCGTGACCTTCGTGTCGCTGACAGTGCACATCTACACCATCGGCTATATGGCCGATGACGAGCACAACTGGCCCCACGGCTCGCTGGCCGGGAAGAACAGCTATCAACGCTTCTTCAGCTATATCTCGCTGTTTACCTTCTCGATGCTGATGCTGGTGATGTCGAACAACTTTCTCCAGCTCTTCTTTGGCTGGGAGGCCGTGGGTCTGGTTTCCTACCTGCTGATCGGCTTCTGGGCGACCCGCGATTCGGCGACCTTCGCCAACCTCAAGGCATTTCTCGTCAACCGCGTCGGCGATTTCGGCTTCATCCTGGGTATTGCCGCGATCGGCATGTATTTCGGCTCGATGCGCTACGCCGAGGTGTTCGCCGCCGCGCCCGGCCTCGCCGATACCCAGATCGCGGTGTTCGGCGGCGTATCACTGATGACGCTGATCTGCATCCTGCTGTTCATCGGTGCGATGGGCAAGTCGGCACAGGTGCCACTGCATGTGTGGCTGCCAGACTCGATGGAGGGCCCGACACCGATCTCGGCCCTGATCCATGCCGCGACCATGGTGACCGCCGGCATCTTCATGGTGGCCCGGATGTCGCCGCTGTATGAATTGTCCGAGACGGCGCTGTCATTCGTGCTGATCATCGGCGCGACGACGGCCTTTTTCATGGGGCTGGTCGGTCTGGTGCAAAACGACATCAAGCGTGTCGTCGCCTACTCGACGCTCTCGCAGCTCGGGTACATGGTCACCGCGCTCGGTGCGTCGGCCTATGCCGCGGGTATCTTCCATCTGATGACCCATGCCTTCTTCAAGGCCCTGCTGTTCCTCGCCGCGGGTTCGGTGATCATTGCGATGCATCACGATCAGGACATCCGCAACATGGGAGGGCTGCGCAAGTACATGCCCATCACCTGGATCACCGCGCTGATCGGATCGCTGGCCCTGATCGGCTTTCCCGGCTTTTCCGGCTTCTTCTCGAAAGACGCGATCATCGAGGCCGTAGGCGACGCCCACCTCTATGGCGCGGGCTACGCCTGGGTCCTGCTGACCATCAGCGTGCTGGTGACGGCGCTCTACAGCTTCCGGATGTACTACCTGGTCTTCCACGGCACACCGCGCATGGACGAGCACACCCGCCACCACCTCCACGAGACCCCCTGGGTCGTCACGCTCCCGTTGGTCTTGCTCGCGATCCCGTCGGTGGTCATCGGCTGGTATGCCATCGAGCCGCTGCTGGTCAATAACTGGTTCAATTCCGGGGACTGGCATCCCATCGTCGTCCACCCCGATCACGACACCCTGCATCATCTGGCCGCGCACTGGCACGGGCAGCTGGCCTTCATCGAGCATGGCATGCTGGCCCTGCCGTTCTGGCTGGCCATGGCAGGGCTGGGACTGGCGACGACCGTATGGCTGTTCTGGTTCAGAAAGAACCCGAACATCGACGTCGAGCTGCAGCGCAAGGGCGGCCCGGTCACACGTGCGCTGCAGGACAAGTACGGCTTTGACGACTTCAACCAGCGGGTGTTTGCCGGGGGTGGTCGGGGTCTTGGCTCATTCCTCTGGAATACCGGTGACCGTGGTCTGATCGACGGGGCCGTCGTGAACGGCTCCGCGAGGGCGGTCGGTTGGCTGGCCGGTCGCGTGCGATTCCTGCAGACCGGCTACCTCTATCACTATGCGATCGCGATGATCATCGGCCTGGTTGCGCTGTTGACGTGGTTCGTGGCGCTCTAACGCAGACGGAGAAGGACGGGCATGCTTGCTGAATTCCCCTGGCTGACGCTGGTCATCTGGCTGCCGATCGTCGGCGGTGTCATGGTCATCGCCAGCGGCGACAAGGCCCCGGAGCTGACCAAGTGGTTGGCGCTGTTGGTATCGCTGCTGACCTTCCTCGCGAGTCTGCCGCTGTGGTTCGGCTTCGACGCGGCCATGGCGCAGATGCAGTTCGTCGAACGGGCGCTGTGGATCCCGTCGTTCGATGTCTACTACCACCTCGGTATCGACGGCATCTCGATGCCGCTGATCCTGCTGACGACCTTTATCACGATCTTTGTGCTCATCGCCGGTTGGGACGTCATCACCTATAAGCCATCGCAATACATGGCCGCCTTCCTGATCATGGAAGGGGTCATGGTCGGCGTGTTCTCGGCGCTGGACGCGATCCTGTTCTACGTGTTCTGGGAGGCGATGCTGATCCCGATGTTCATCATCATCGGGATCTGGGGCGGGCCAAACCGGGTCTACGCGACCATCAAGTTCTTTCTGTACACGTTCTTCGGGTCGGTGTTCATGCTGGTCGCGCTGATCTATCTGTACTTCCAGTCCGACAGCTTCAGCATCCTCGACTATCAGACGCTGCCGATCGACATGACCGCGCAGACGCTGATCTTCATCGCGTTCCTCCTGGCATTTGCGGTCAAGGTGCCGATGTTCCCCGTGCACACATGGCTGCCCGATGCCCACGTCGAGGCGCCGACTGGCGGCTCGGTGATCCTCGCCGCGATCATGCTGAAGATCGGCGGCTATGGGTTCCTGCGCTTCAGTCTGCCCATCACCCCGGACGCGAGCGCGGAGCTCGGCCCGCTGATGATCGCGCTCTCGCTGATCGCGGTGATCTATATCGGCTTCGTCGCGCTCGTGCAGCAGGACATGAAGAAGCTGATCGCCTACTCCTCGATAGCGCACATGGGTTTCGTCACCCTGGGGTTCTTCGTCATCTTTTCCATCTTCCAGAGGCCCGAGGCGACCGGCGGCGCGGTGATGGGCATCGAGGGCGGCATGGTGCAGATGATCTCCCACGGGTTCATCTCCGGGGCGTTGTTCCTCTGCGTCGGCGTGCTCTACGACCGAATGCATTCCCGCCAGATCGCCGACTATGGCGGTGTGCTCAATACCATGCCCTGGTTTGGCGCCTTCGTCGTCTTCTTCGCGATGGCCAACGCGGGCCTGCCGGGCACCTCGGGTTTCGTCGGCGAGCTCATGGTCATCCTGGCGGCGTTCCGCGCCGACTTCTGGTTCTCCTTTCTGGCGGCAACGACGCTGGTGCTGGCCGCGGCCTTCACCCTCTGGATGGTCAAGCGCGTGATCTTCGGCGAGGTCAAGAACGACAACGTGGCCCAGCTCAAAGACCTGAATGGACGCGAGGCGCTGAATCTCGGGGTGCTCGCGGCGGCGGTGCTCGGGATCGGTCTCTGGCCCGCCCCGCTGGTCGAGGTCATGGAGCCGACGATCGCGCATCTGGTCGAGCAGGTTCAGCAAAGCAAGATCCCGGACATCGCGGTGCTCGCGCCGGTCGCCAGCCTTCAGCCCTGACGGAATACGCCCATGCCGTTCGAAAACGCATTCCTCGTCGCTATCCTGCCCGAGCTCGTGGTGCTGGTCGCTGCTTGCGTGGTGCTCATCATCGACCTGTTCCTGCGCGAGGATCAAAAAAACGCGAACCACGTCGTGTCGCTCGTCGGCCTGATCGCGGCACTGGTCGCCGTCGGCATGCTCGGCAGCGACGGCGTGACGAGCGCCTTCAGCGGGGCCTTCGTGCGCGACCCCATGAGCGATCTGCTCAAGGGCGCGATCCTGATCGTCACGCTGCTGTCTTTTGTCTATTCGAAGAACTACATGCGCAGCCACGGCATGTGGGTCGGCGAGTACCATGTCCTGGTGCTTCTGGCGACCCTGGGCATGCTGATCATGGTGTCGGCCAACAGCTTCCTGACGCTCTACCTCGGCCTGGAGCTGCTCGCACTGTGTCTGTATGCGTTGGTCGCCTTCGACCGCGACTCGAAGCAGGGCGCCGAGGCGGCGATGAAGTACTTCGTACTCGGCGCGCTCGGTTCCGGCATGCTCCTCTACGGCATCTCGATGCTGTACGGCGCGACCGGCGGCTTTGGCTTCGAGGGCGTGGCGCAGGTCGTGTCGGCCGAGGGGCTGGACAACAAGATCCTGGTGTTTGGGCTCGTGTTCGTGATCATCGGGATCGCGTTCAAGTTCGGTGCCGTGCCGTTTCACATGTGGCTGCCCGACGTCTACCAGGGCGCGCCAACACCGATCGTACTCTTCCTGGCCAGCGCGCCGAAGATCGCCGCCTTTGCGATGGCGGTGCGCGTCCTGGTCGAGGCCCTCGGCGGGTTGCAGGCGGACTGGCGCGAGATCCTGATCATCCTTTCAGTGCTGTCCATGGGCCTCGGCAACGTCGTTGCGATCGCGCAGCAGAACATCAAGCGCATGCTCGCCTATTCGACCATCTCGCACGTCGGCTTCATCTTCCTCGGCCTCCTGGCCGGGAGTCAGGAGGGCTACGCCGCGGCCATGTTCTACGCGATCGTGTATGCGCTGATGGCGGCAGGTGCCTTTGGTGTGCTGGTCATGATCTCCCAGAAGGGCATGGAGGCCGAGACCCTGGATGACTTGAAGGGCCTGGCAGAACGTGACGGCTGGCTCGGGGCGATGATGGCGCTGATCATGTTCTCGATGGCGGGTGTGCCTCCGGCCGTGGGCTTCATCGCCAAGCTGTTGGTGCTCGAGGCGGTGGTCAGCATCGGTCTGGTGTGGCTCGCCGTTGTTGCGGTCGTTTTCTCGATCATCGGCGCCTTCTATTACTTGCGCGTGGTCAAGATGATCTACTTCGACAAACCGCAGACCGAGGTGGCAGTCCGCATCGGCAGCGGGGCGCGGCTGGCGATCACCGTCAACGGCATGGCGATCCTCTTGCTCGGTATGTTTCCGGCGCTGCTGTTGACCCTGTGCCAGGCGGCGTTCCCGTAGCGGCCCGTTTGTCGCACCGTCCGTCTCGCCGAGGTGCGGGCATGCTGCCCGCGGGAGCCACGCCCGGTTCTGCGACTTCAGCGGAACTCGGCGAGAACCTCTTGCGTCGCCGAGCGTGAGATCCGCGGCCCGAGGCTGGTGACCAGCTTGGCCGACGCGGCCGACGCCAGGTCGCCGGCGCGCCGATGCTCCCACCCCCGTGTCAACCCGTACAAGAACGCCCCGGCAAACATGTCACCGGCGCCAACCGTGTCAACGGGGTCGACCTTGACGGGATCGATGTCGATCAGCCTGGATCCATCGTAGACCAGCGCACCCCTGGGACCGCGGGTGATGGCAAACTCGCGCGCGATACCCTTCATGTACGCGACCGCGTCGTCCAGGTCTTGGGTGTCGGCCATGCCCATGGCCTCCGCCTCGTTGGCGAAGATCATGTCCACGCGCGGGCCGATCATGTCTTTGAGCCCCTGCTTGAAGTACCGGACCATGTTCGGGTCGGATAACGAGATCGCCGTCTTGACCCCCGCCTGCTCGGCGACTTTGCGCGACTCGATTGCCGCGACCCGGGCCGTATCCGAGGTGACCAGGTAGCCCTCCGTGTAGAACCACTTCGCCTGGCGAATCGAGTCGGCATCGATCTCGTGCACCGAGAGATTGCCGCTGATACCGAGATAGGTGCACATGGTCCGGTCGCTGTCCGGCGTGACCAGCACGACACAGCGTCCCGTGTCGCCCTGTTCGAGAAACCCACCGTCGATGCCGTCGACCCCCGCGGCCGCCAGATCCTTCAGGTAGAAACGTCCCAACTCGTCGTTGGCGACCTTGCATGCGTAGAACCCGGTGCCGCCGAGCTGCGCCAGCGCGATGACTGAATTCGCCGCCGAGCCGCCGGAACCACGGTGGTGATGGCGTTCCCTGAGGTGCTGCATGATGCGCAGCTGGTGCGCCTCGTCCACGAGCGTCATCACGCCCTTGTCGATGTCCAGGTGTTTCAGATCCTCCTCCTGGACCTCGTATTCCATGTCCACCAGCGCGTTGCCGAGGGCGTAGACGTCGTACTTCTGCATGGTCTTGACCGTTTCTGTTGAGATATCCGGCGCATTGTCTCAACTTCGGCCGGCTCGATGGAAGCCCATCCTCGGCCCATCCCATCTGCTGATTGCCGGCAGACGCCAATCCGCCCGCGGGCACAGACTCAGCTTCTGAGTCACCGCGCGGACTAATCTCGGCCGCATACCGTCAGACCTTGGGGGCATCCGGGATGGGGAAACAGACGATCAGCAACACGACCGGCGGGTTGGCAACGGCGAAGGCGGCGGACGAGGACGATGTCGAGCGGCTCGTGGCGGCATTGAAGCGCAAGTACGCGGCACGCATCAGCGGCGAGCTCAGGATACCGGCGAGCGCCGCCCGCTTCGCGGCCCTGCCCGCGGATCTGCACCCCGGCCTGCGCCGGGCGTTGGCCGAGCGCGGCCTCACGCGTCTGTATAGCCATCAACGCGCGGTCTGGGACCTCGTGCGCGCCGGCCACCATCTGGTGATCGCGACGCCGACCGCCTCCGGCAAGACCCTCTGCTACAACCTGCCCGTACTCGATGCCGTGCTCTCGCGCCGGACCAAGGCGCTGTATCTGTTTCCGACCAAGGCGCTGGCCCAGGACCAGGTAGCGGAGCTCTCAGAGCTGAGCCGGGCGGCCGCGCTGGGTGTCAGCGCGTTTACGTTCGATGGCGACACGCCGGGCGATGCACGTAAGGCCGTGCGCACCCGCGGGGATATCGTCGTGTCGAATCCGGATATGCTGCACCAGGCGATCCTGCCACATCATACAAAGTGGGCACAGTTCTTCGAGGCGCTGGAGTATGTCGTGGTCGACGAGCTGCACAGCTATCGCGGGGTCTTCGGCGCCCACGTTGCCAATGTCTTCCAACGCCTACGGCGCATCTGTCAGTTCTATGGGGTCGCACCGCGGTTTATCTGCGCGTCGGCGACCATTGCCAATCCGGACGAGCTGGCGCAACGGCTGATCGGCGAACCGGTGAACGTCGTCACCGACAGCGGTGCACCGCGCGGGACACGGCACCTGCTGCTTTGGAATCCGCCAGTCATCAACGCGGACCTGGGCATCCGCGCCTCGGCACGCTCGCAGACCACGCGAATCGCACGCGCCGCAACCAGGCTCGGCCTTAAGAATATCGTCTTCGCCCGCTCGCGGCTGATGGTCGAGGTCATCACCAAATATCTAAAGGACGTCTTCGATCGCGATCCGCGCCGGGCGCCGCGGGTGCTGGCCTATCGTGGGGGCTACCTGCCCAGTGAGCGGCGCGAGGCCGAGCGCGCGCTGCGGGCCGGGCGCATCGACACCGTGGTCGCCACCTCGGCGCTTGAGCTCGGGGTCGATATCGGCTCGCTGGACGTCGCGGTGCTCAATGGCTATCCCGGTACCGTGGCGGCGACCTGGCAGCGCCTCGGCCGGGCGGGGCGGCGCAACAGGACGAGCCTCGGCGTACTGGTGGCGACCAGCGAGCCCCTCGACCAGTACATGGTTCGGCACCCGGAGTTCTTCCTCGGGCGCTCGCCGGAGCATGCCCGCATCCACCCCGATCACCTCCTGATCCTGATGGACCATGTGCGCTGCGCCGCCTTCGAGCTGCCGTTCCAGGATGGCGATACCTTTGGCGGTCCGGCCTGTAGCGAGGACCTCGGCGAGATGCTCGGCTATCTGCGCGACGAGGGCCTGCTGCAACGCCAGACGGGGCCCGATGGACGCGGGCGCTGGTATTGGATCGCCGACAGCTATCCGGCCCACGCGGTGTCGCTGCGCTCGGTGGCGGAGGGCAACTTCGTCGTCATCGACATCACGGATGGGAAGCAGACGGTTCTTGCCGAGGTGGACTACACGGGCGCCCCCGGCACCGTCTACGAGGGTGCGATCTACATGGTCCAATCCCAGCCCTACCAGGTGGAGCGGCTGGACTGGACCGGGCGCAAGGCGTTCGTGCGCCGGACGCGCGCCGACTACTACACCGATGCCATCGACTACAGCCGCTTGAAGATCCTCGATCGTTTCGATGACCATCGTGGTGTCCAGGCCGCGGTGGCCCATGGTGAGGTCCATCTGGTACGCCGCTATCCCGGGTACAAGAAGATCCGCTACTACAGCCACGACAACGTCGGATACGGCCACATCAATCTGCCGGACCAGGAGATGCACAGCACCGCCGTCTGGTGGCAGGTCCACCCAAGGGTGCTGGAGCAGGCATTGCCCGCGCGCGAGCAGGCCATCGAGGGCTTCCTGGGCGCGGCCTACGCGATGCACCATGTTGCCGCGCTGCGGGTCATGGCGGAGCTTCGGGACCTCGGCCGCGCGGTTGGAGACGGGCAGGGCAGCTGGTTTGCCGTCATCGGCCAACATGGCCGAGGTCAGATCCAGGGTCCGAACAACGAACCGCTCCATGCCCCGCCTGCCGGACGTTTCGAGCCCACCCTGTTCCTGTACGACAACTATCCCGGTGGCGTCGGCCTGTCCGCGCCGCTGTTCGACGCGGCCACGGAATTGGTCGGTGACGCCATCGAGCTGGTCCGCGACTGTGCCTGCAAGGTTGGCTGCCCGGCTTGCGTCGGACCGGTGCTGGCGGGCGATGAACAGCGCGAACAGAGCCTCAAGCAGGCGGCATTACTGGTGCTGGCGTTGCTCAATGAGGCCGATGTGGCACGACACCGGGCGCAGGGCGCGTGCGCGCTGCCGATGGCCCTGGACGCCTGACCGACCGGAGGGGGCCATGACAAGCCTTTCTGAACGGCTACGGCGGCTGCAGGGCGGCACCGCGCCGGGGCCGTCTGCCGAGGCCTTGCCGGTGACCAAGGCTGCTCTTGCGCAACGGCTGGAGCGGATGGACCCGACGCGGCGGCGTGTCGCCGTCGGGCCCGCACCCGACGCGGCCATGCTGGCGGAGCTGCTGGGCGGAGAGGTCCCCGCCCCTGGCGTGCTGCGCCTGGTGCGCGCGCGCCCCCTCGCCCATCGCCACGGGCGGTTCCAACCGGGCGATGCGGTCCATGCACTGGGTGCCCTGCACGTCGCGGGGCGGGCGGACTTGGCCAACACGCTCTTCCTCGACACCGAGACCAGCGGGCTGGCCGGCGGCACCGGCACCTGGGCCTTCGTCTGCGGATTCGGACGCATCCTCGCGGATCGTTTGATCCTGACCCAATATCTGCTCACCCGGCTCGATGCGGAGCCGGTGTTCCTGACGCTGCTGGCGAGGGAATTGGAGGGCGTAAGGCAGCTGGTCAGCTACAACGGCAAGTCCTTCGATCTGCCGCTGCTCGTCACCCGCTTCCGGCTCTCGGGCATGGCGCCCGACTTCGAGGGCATCGATCACCTCGATCTACTCCACCCGGTGCGGCGTGCCTTTGCCCGCCGCTGGCCGGACTGTCGCCTGACCAATGTCGAGCGGCGGCTGTTGGGTTTCACTCGCCGCGACGACCTGCCCGGGGCCGAGGCACCCGAGGCCTGGCGCGCCTGGCTGCGCCACGGCGACCACGCCCGTCTCGGCGCCGTGCTGCGGCATAATCGCACCGACCTCATCTCGTTGGTGGCGCTCATCCCGGCGCTGGCGGCCATGCAGCGCGACCCGGCTGATCACGACGCGGACGTGGGGGCGATCGCCCGGCACTGGAGCCGGGCCGGCGATACGAACCAGGCACTGGCCTTGCTGGAGCGGTCCCGGTCGGCGCTGGATACGCCCGCGCTGCATGACCTGGCCGCCCTCTATCGCCGCCGCGGCGCCTGGGAACGGGCAACCGGCATCTGGCGTGCGCTGGCGCACACGGGCGACGTCGCGGCGCTGCTGGCCCTGGCCAAGTACCACGAGCACCAGGTGAATGACCCCGCCGGGGCACTGGAGCTCGCGCGGCGTCTGCCCGCCGGCCCCGAGCGCGAGCGCCGCTGCCACCGGCTCGAGGCCAAGCAGCGGGAGGAATGGCTGCAAGTCCCGCGGTGGTGTTAGGTGGTGTTAACGAAGGGCGGATAGCGGGCCGTTCCCGTCCGGGTCACGGAAAGCCGGGCAGGGCAGGAGGATCTGATAGGATGCACGCCGGATTCACCCGGTCTCTTCTTGGTCACCGACCCATTCAGGAGCACAGATGAGTATCACGCGTTTTAACCGCGGCGTTGTCGCGATCACCGTTGCCGTCGTCCTCGCCGGTTGCGCCACCACAGACGAGTATGGCAACCCAATGCCGGCGAGCGAGACGGCGAAGGGGCTGGGTATCGGGGCGCTGGCCGGCGCGGCGACCGGCGCGGCGCTCGGCTCGCTGAGCGCCAACGCGGGTCGGGGCGCGCTGATCGGTGCCGTCGGCGGGGCGCTCATTGGCGGGGCGGTCGGCAACTACATGGAGCAGCAGCGCAAGGATTTCGAAAAGGTCCTGGCCGATGAGATCGCGCGCGGCGACATCCGGGTCGAAAAGCTCTCGGACGATCGGCTGCTCGTCGGTATGACCAGCGAGACCACCTTCGATGTGGACTCCGACCACATCAAGCCCGCCTTCGACAGCACCATGGACAAGATCGCGAACGTGGTGAACAAGTACGGCAAGACGCAGCTCAGCATCGCCGGCTACACCGACGACACCGGCTCCGCCGCCTACAACCAGGGCCTCTCGGAGCGCCGTGCCGACGCGGTACGCAACTATCTGCTTGCCGACCAGGTCATCCCGCAGCGCCTGAGCGCGGTCGGTTATGGCGAGAGCTCACCGATCGCATCCAATGCCACCGAGGCGGGCCGGCGCCTGAACCGCCGCGTCGAGATCACGATCATTCCGGTCGTTGCCGGATGACTCCAGACGATTGAACGATCCGAGACGGCCAGTCGGCCGTCAGCGTTGGTGTGCCGCCGGCACGGGCTGGAGGCGTTCAAGCGGCGTGGGGTGATGGTTGCTGACCTCATCCGTACCAGAACAACCGAAGCGACAGGGACCACCATGCAACCCATCGCGAAACAGGTTCAACTCAATTGGATCGTTGGCTACATCTGGGGCATCGCCGACGACGTGCTGCGCGACCTGTATGTGCGCGGCAAGTACCGCGACGTCATCCTGCCGATGACTGTGCTGCGGCGCCTCGATGCCGTGCTGGAGGACAGCAAGCAGGAGGCGCTCGACATGAAGACCATGCTCGACCAGGCCGGTGTGGTCGAGCAGGACTCGGCCCTGCGCCAGGCTGCGGGCCAGGCATTCTAAAACACCTCTCGGTTTACGCTGTGTGATCTCAGGTCCCGCGCCAACCGCCAGCAACTCAAGGCCGACTTCGAGGCCTATCTCGATGGCTTCTCGCCGAACGTTCAGGACATTCTCGACAACTTCGAATTCCGCAACCAGATCCCGCGCCTATCCAAGGCCGACGCCCTCGGCAGCCTGATCGAGAAGCTCACATCCCCGGAACGTCAACCTGAGCCCGACCCCCGTGCTCAACGAGGATGGCAGCATCAAGCATCCCGCCCTCGACAACCACGGGATGGGCTCGATCTTCGAAGAGCTGGTGCGCAAGTTCAACGAGGAGAACAACGAGGAGGCCGGCGAGCACTGGACCCCGCGCGATGCCGTGCGCCTGATGACCCGGCTGATGTTCCTGCCCATCGCCGACGAGATCGAGTCCGGCACCTACCTGCTCTATGACGGCGCCTGCGGCACCGGCGGCATGCTGACCGTGGCGGAGGAGACCCTGCAATAGCTCGCCGCAGAACACGGCAAAGAGGTCGCCACCCACCTCTATGGCCAGGAGATCAACGCCAAGACCTACGCCATCTGCAAGGTCGACCTGCTGCTGAAGGGCGAGGGCGATGCGGCGGACAACATCGTCGGCGGCCCGGAGCACTCCACGCTGGCCAACGATGCTTTCCCGTCCCGCGAGTTCGACTTCATGCTCTCCAATCCGCCCTACGGCAAGAGCTGGAAGACCGACCTGGAGCGCATGGGCGGCAAGAAGGACATGCGTGATCCGCGCTTCGTCATCGAGCACGCCGGCGACCCGGAATACTCCCTGGTGACGCGCTCCAGCGACGGCCAGATGCTGTTCCTGGCCAACAAGCTCTCGAAGATGAAGCACAAGAGCCGGACTGGTAGATGGTTGGGCAGCCGCATCGCCGAGGTCCACAACGGCAGCTCGCTGTTCACCGGCGACGCCGGCCAGGGCGAGAGCAATATCCGCCGCTGGATCATCGAGAACGATTGGCTCGAGGCCATCGTCGCCCTGCCGCTGAACATGTTCTCCAACACCGGCATCGCCACCTACGTCTGGGTGCTCAGCAACCGCAAGGCGGAATATCGCAAGGGCAAGGTCCAGCTCATCGACGCCACCGCCTGGTACCAGCCCCTGCGCAAGAACCTCGGCAAGAAGAACTGCGAGCTGGCCGAGGCAGACATCCAGCGCATCTGCGATACCTTCCTCGCCTTCGAGGAGACCGAGCAGAGCAAGATCTTCGACAACCAGGCCTTCGGTTACTGGAAGGTCACCGTCGAACGTCCCCTGCGTGTCAAGGGCATCGACCCCAACCGCGTCTACAAGGCCGCGGAGATCAAGAAGCTCCGGGAGGAGGGCGAGCGCAGCGAGGATGCTCCGCCCGTCATCAAGAAGATCCACAAGAAGGTCGTCGCCGATTCCTTGCGCGGCCTGTTCGATGTCACGATCAACGGCAAGCCCGCCGTTGTCGAGTACGAGCCTGACACCGAGCTGCGCGACACCGAGCAGATCCCGCTCCAAGAGCCCGGCGGCATCGTCGCCTTCCTCGAGCGCGAGGTTCTGCCCCATGCCCCGGACGCCTGGTACGTGCCCGACAGCGTCAAGATCGGCTACGAGATCAGCTTCACCCGCTACTTCTACAAGCCCCAGCCCATGCGCGAGCTGGAAGAGATCGTCGCCGACATCCGTGCCCTGGAGCACGAGACCGGGGGACTGCTCGACGAGATCATCGGCGAGGCGGCATTGTGACGGACTCCAAGACCCCTCTGAGCGCGGGCGAGCGCCCTGCCTCCAAGGCCCTGCTCGGCGCTGCGACCACGGTCAATGCCGCGCTGACCCGGATGTACTGGCGCGTCGGTCGGCGTATCCGGGAGGACCTGCTCAAGGGCGACCGTGCCGAGTATGGGCAAGAGATTTTGCAGACACTGTCTGCACAATTGGTCCGGGACTACGGCCGCGGTTGGAGTCAGCGCAATCTCGCCTACATGATCCAGTTCGCCGAGGCCTTCGAGGACGAGCGCATTGTCGTAACGCTGTCACGACATTTGAGCTGGAGCCATTCCCTCGCCCTGATTCCGTTGCGCGAGCCCAAGAGATCGGTCGGGACGGCGCGGAACCTGGCCCATATGTCTCCGAGGGTTGAACACAAGCGCACTTCAGGCTCCTTGTTATACGCTGGCTATCATTTGGAGCCGTTCGGCTCGCTTGCGCAACGGAGACTACAACATGGCTGAGCCGGGCAGCGATACCGCAGGGCGTGCAGGCACCTACCAGGCGCAACCCCAAGGCTACCGCGCCTTTATCCCGTCTAGCTTGCCGCCAGATCCGCCGATCAGACTCGAAGGCGCGCTGCAAGCACTGTTGTCGCAGGCCGACCGGGCGCTGGGTCGGCTCGATGGCTCGGTTCAGACTCTGCCGAACCCAGACCTATTCATCTTCATGTACGTGCGCAAGGAAGCAGTGCTCTCCAGTCAGATCGAAGGCACCCAGAGCTCCTTGCAGGACCTGTTGGCGGCAGAAGCCGAGCTGTTCTCACCCGAGACCCGCCCGCGCGACGTGGATGAGGTCGTCAACTACGTGAGGGCGCTCAACTACGGCATCGGACGGTTGGCCGAGCTACCTGTGTCCGTCCGCCTGATCCGCGAGATCCACGAGCGGCTGTTGCAAGGCGTGCGGGGCAGCCGATTGACGCCCGGAGAACTGCGCCGAAGCCAAAACTGGATTGGTCCGGGCGGCTGTACCCTGAACGAGGCGACCTTTGTTCCGCCTCCGCCACATCTGGTGCCGGATTGCATGAGCGACCTGGAGCGATTCCTCCACCGCGCAGATCACCTCCCGGCCCTAGTCAAGATCGGCCTCGCCCATGCCCAGTTCGAGACCATCCACCCCTTTCTGGACGGCAATGGACGTGTCGGGCGGCTGTTGATCACTTTCCTGCTCACCGAAGCCGGCATCCTCGGCAAGCCCGTCCTCTATCTTTCTCATTACTTCAAGCGCCACAGGGCCACCTACTACGAGCATCTTCAGGCGGTCCGCGACCGTGGCGTCTGGGAGGACTGGCTGGTCTTCTTTCTGCGCGGCGTCGCCGAGGTCAGTACCGAGGCCGTCGAGACGGCCCGCCACATCCTCCTGTTGCGCGAGTCCCACCGATCCGCCATCACCGAGCACCTGGGCCGCGCCGCCGGTAGCGGCCATCGGGTGTTGGAGGCCCTGTTCGATCGGCCCATCGTCGCCGTGACCGATGTCCAGGAGCTGACCGGTACCACCTATGCAGCCGCCAATCAGCTCGTCTCACGCCTCGAAGATCTGGGAATCTTGCTGGAAATAACTGGTTATGCGCGCAATGGGCGCTTCCGGTACGAGCCCTACGTCGCCCTGTTTGCCCTCGCCGAGGAGGCCGAGGGATGACCCGAGCCGCCTACCTCCCCCGTGCTGGTGCCCAAGCTCTGCTTGGGCACCAGGTCCCGGAAGCTCTGCTTCCCGGGAAGCAGAGCTTCCCAAGCCACATTCCCAAGCAGAGCTTGGGAACGAGCCGCACCCGCCTGACCGCCGACGTGGTCACCGGCAAGCTCGACGTGCGCGAGGCCGCCGCCGCTGTACCAGCGGTCGACCCCCTGGCTGCGGACGATGAGCCCGACATCCTCGACGCCGGGTCCGAGACGGACCCCGACGAGCTGGATGCCCTCGCCGAGGAGGCCGACGCATGACCCTGCCTCGCTCGGCGGACTATCTCGCCGGTCTGGTGCGCGAGCTGCGCGCGCTGCCGGCCGAGACCGAGTGGCTGGAGCTCAAGCACAACCAGGAGAATCCGCAGGTGATCGGCGAGTACATCTCGGCCCTGGCGAACGCGGCGGCACTGAACGGAAAGGCCCATGCCTATCTGATCTGGGGGGTCGAAGACGGCACTCACCGTATCCTCGGCACGCACTTCGAGCCCACGACTGCCAGGAAGTGCAACGAGCCCCTGGAGAGCTGGCTGCTGCGGCTCTTGAACCCGAAGCTCGATTTCCGCTTCGATGCCATGGAGGTAGAGGGCCGACGGCTGGTGATCCTCGAGATCGAGCGGGCGTCGCGCACCCCGGTGAGCTTTAGCGGCATCGAGTACATCCGCATCGGCGAGGTGAAGAAGCCGCTCAAGGAGGCCCCGGACCGGGAGCGGCGTCTGTGGCGCATTTTCGACCGCGCCCCCTTCGAGGAGTTGGACGCCGCCGAGCGCCAAGATGCGGACACCGTGCTCCGGCTGCTGGATTACCCGAGCTATTTCAACCTTCTGGAACTGCCCCTGCCCGCCAACCGCGACGGCATCTTGGAGGCCCTGGAGGCGGATCGCCTGATCCGGCGTTGTGATTCACGACAGCAGAAGAGGCCGTCGGCACCCTGTCTGGCCCTGGAGGCGGATCGCCTGATCCGGCGTTGTGATGCCGGGGACTGGGACATCACCAACCTTGGGGCAGTCTTGTTCGCCAAGCGGCTCGACCAATTTGGCAAGCTGCGCCGCAAGGCGGTTCGGGTGGTTCAATATCGTGGCAACGGCCGGTTGGAGACCATCCGCGAGCAGGAGGGCAACAAGGGTTACGCGGCCGGGTTCGAGGGGCTGATCGGCTTCATCGACGGCCTGCTGCCGACCAATGAGGTCATTGAGCAGGCCCTGCGCCGGACCGTGCCCATGTTTCCTCAGCTCGCCGTGCGCGAGCTGGTTGCCAATGCGCGGATCCACCAGCATTTTTTTTTGTGACCGGTGCCGGCCCCATGGTGGAGATCTTCGACGACCGCATCGAGATCACCAACCCCGGAGAGCCGTTGGTGTCGACCGAGCGCTTCGTCGATACGCCACCGACCTCTCGCAACGATGCCTTGGCGTCATTGATGCGGCGCTTCCGGATCTGCGGGGAGCGCGGAAGCGGGATCGACAAGGTGCTGGATCAGGTTGAGATCTTCCAGCTGCCGGCGCCCCTGTTCGAGGTCCCACCGGGGTTCACCCGCACGGTTCTGTTTGCCCATAAGGACCTCAAAGAGTTGGATCGGCAGGGCCGGATCAGGGCTTGTTACCAGCACGCCTGCTTGTGCTATGTCACGCGCAAGAAGATGACCAACGCGACCTTGCGTACGAGATTCGGGATTGCGGACCAGAACTCGGCAGATGCATCGCGCTTGCTCAAGGAGGCCCTGACCGAGGGCGTCATCGCGATTGAAGACCGGAGCGTGGGCACGAGGAGTCGTTGTTACGTGCCTTTCTGGGCCGCACCGAGCGAGGAAGCGCAGGAAGGCTTTGCTTGATCGGTTGCGCTGATTCTGCTGCCAAGCGTGGTACGTTCCGGAAACATTTATTTCAGTACAGTGGGTTACGGGCGGAGATTTGTTTGACGGTTGTTTGATGAGCCGTCGCACTCCAAGGCCCCGTGCTAGCTGTCCCAGGCGGGGAACGACGAGATCAACGTCTGATGCCCGGCGCCTGACGAAGGGAGATCTGAGGATGACGACAGACACCACCGAGCGCGGCCTGGAGCGTCTGATCTGCTCTGCGCTCACCGGTCACCCCTGCGACCCGCCCAAAGCGCGAACGCTCGCTGACCCAAAGACGGCCTACGGCGGCGTCGGCTGGAGCCCAGGCAACCCGCACGACTGCGACCGCGAGTACTGCGTCGATCTCGTCCAGCTCGCGGCCTTCCTGCATGCCACTCAGCCGAAGGCGGCCGAGGCCCTGTCGCTCGACACGGATGGCCTGACCCGGCGCAAGCTCCTGGCCCGACTCCAGGGCGAGATCTCCAAGCGCGGCACCATCGACGTGCTGCGCCATGGCATCAAGCACGGCGCTCACGATCTGGACCTGTTCTACGGCACCCCGTCCCCTGGCAACGACAAGGCCCGGGAGCGTTTCGAGCAGAATCGTTTCACGGTGACCCGCCAGTTGCGCTACAGCCGCGACGAGACCCAGCGGGCGCTGGACGTAGCCTTATTTCTCAACGGGCTGCCGGTGTTCACCTTCGAGCTGAAGAACTCGCTCACCAAGCAGACGGTCAGCGATGCGGTCTGGCAATACAAGAAGGATCGCAACCCCCGCGAGAAGCTGTTCGAGCTGGGGCGCTGCGTGGCCCACTTCGCTGTCGACGACAGCGAAGTGCGGTTCTGCACCCATCTGAAGGGCAGGGCATCCTGGTTTCTACCGTTCAACAAGGGCTGGAACGACGGCGCCGGCAATCCGCCGAACCCGGACGGGCTCAAGACCGACTACCTGTGGCGTGAGGTGCTGACCCGCGACTCCCTGCCAGACATCCTGGAGAGGTATGCCCAGGTGGTCGAGACCAAGGACGAGAAGACGGGCAAGCGGAAGCGCAGCCAGGTTTGGCCCCGCTATCACCAGCTCGATGTGGTGCGCCGGCTTCTCTCGAATGCGGCGTTGCAGGGGGTGGGCCGACGCTACCTGATCCAGCACTCCGCCGGTAGCGGCAAGTCCAACTCCATCGCCTGGCTCGCGCACCAGCTGATCGGGCTCGCCCCAGTCGGCTCAAGCGACGGGGCGACGATCTTCGACTCGATCATCGTGGTCACGGACCGGCGCATCCTCGACAAGCAGAACGCCCGCATCGAGCATGACAAGGCCCTGCTGCGGGTGATGACCTCCGTCATCCAGGACGACACCGAGCTGTTCAAGCAGTTTATGGACAACGAGGGCTTCAAGCGCTGGATGACCGACACCGTGTTTGGCTTGACCTACGATGGCGCTGGCGCTTGAGCGACGCTTCGGGGCCGGCCGGCCTCCGCGTCCCGGCGAAGCGGGCGAGGCGCGGTCGATCGCGGCCGACGTGGTCTTGGACTAACCTATCCAATCTGTGGAATTGCCCGGAGACGCAGCCTGTGGCACTCTACGCGATTCCGATATGATTTAGTTGAGGACACCATACATGCGCGTTATTCTGCTCGGCGGTCCAGGTGCTGGTAAAGGCACTCAGGCGGGGTTCATCAAGGACCATTTCGACATCCCGCAGATCTCCACCGGAGACATGCTGCGTGCCCACGTCAAGGCCGGCTCGGAGCTCGGCAAGGCGGCGAAGAAGATCATGGACGAGGGCGGCCTGGTCTCGGACGACATCATCATGGGCATGGTCAAGGAGCGCATCACGCAGGATGACTGCAAGAATGGTTTCCTGTTCGACGGGTTCCCGCGCACGCTGGCGCAGGCCGACGCGCTGAAGGACGCCAAGGTGTTCGTCGATGCCGTCGTCGAGATCGACGTTCCCGACGAGGAGATCATCAAGCGTATGTCCGGCCGGCGCGTTCATCTGGCCTCCGGACGGACCTACCATGTCACCTTCAATCCGCCGAAGGAGGCAGGCATTGACGACGTGACCGGCGAGGCGCTGATCCAGCGCGACGACGACCAGGAAGACACGGTCCGCGCCCGTCTGCACGTGTATCACGAGCAGACCGAACCGTTGATCAAATACTACTCGGCTTGGGCCGAGGCAGGCGGTGAAGGCGCGCCGCGCTACGTCAAGGTGCACGGGATCGGCGGTGTCGACGCGATCCGCGACCAGATCATCTCGGCCCTCGAGGGCTGAGCGGATCGGGCCACCCCGACCGACCAAGCCGGGCATTGCCCGGCTTTTTCGCGCCCGGGGCCAGCGAGGGCCGGTCAGTAGAGACTGTTGAGCATCTGTCCCCGGTAGCGATTGACCAGCTCCCCACCGCCGCCGAGCAGGTCGAACACCATCAGCATCCCCTTGCGTGCCGCATCGTCGCGGAAGGCGCGATCTTTCCTGAGCAGCGTCAACAGGTTCTCAAGCGCGGCCTCATACTCCCCGGCGAGCACCTGATGGGCCGCAAGCTGCCAGCGCGCCTCGCTGGCATTCGCATCCTCCTGTAACCGCGCCTTCAGGGTGTCCGGGGGAGGCGCATCAGCACAGGCGACAAGGAAGTGCAACCGCGCACCCAGGGCGGCAACATCCGGGTCATTGACCAGGTCGAGCGGCACGCGCTCGAGCATCTCTTGCGCCCCGGCAATGTCTCCGCGCGCCGCCTTGAGCTGTACCTCCGCGACAAACAGGCGACTGTTGTCCGCATCCTCCGCCCGCGCCTTGTCGATCAGAGCGGCGGCGCCGGCCAGATCGCCGGCAGTGATCAGCCCCTGCGCCTGGGTCAGCAGCGCATCGGACTTGCGCGGGATGTGCCGTTCCAGAAACTCACGTACCTGGCCCTCCGGCAGCGCGCCCATGAACTGATCCACGGGCCTTCCATCCTTGAACAGCTGCACGGTCGGCAGGCTGCGTATACCGAACTGGGCCGCGAGCTGCTGCTCGGCCTCGGTGTCGACCTTCGCCAGTAGGAACTTGCCCCGAAAGTCATCGGCAAGTTTTGCCAAGACCGGCATCAACTGACGGCAGGGGGCGCACCAATCGGCCCAGAAGTCGACCAGCACCGGGCGCTCGAAGGAACCCTCGAGCACGACCTGATTAAAATTTTGTGTCGTCGCGGTGACGACATAAGGGGAGTCCGCCATGGGATGACCTGCGTAAAATCGGCTGATGAATGCGGTCGCCAGTGGTTTGCAACTGGAAAGCCTGTCGTCCGTGGAAAATAATTGCCAACATTCGTCGAATCAAGCTGGCGGTATGACGACCGCCGGGCGGAGGTCAAGATGTCACAAGCGATCCATGTTGTCTGTCCCCATTGTGATGCGGTCAACCGGCTGCCGCCCGAACGGCTTTCGGATGCGGGCAAATGCGGGAAATGTCGTCGGCCACTGTTCGATGGCCAACCGGTCGCGCTCGACCAGGTGCGATTCGAGCAACACCTTACGCGCAATGACTTGCCCGTGGTGGTGGATTTCTGGGCACCCTGGTGCGGACCGTGCCGGATGATGGCGCCGGCCTTCGAGGAGGCCACGCGTCGCCTCGAGCCATACGCCCGTTTAGCCAAGGTCAACACGGAAGAGGCGCAGGGTCTGGCGATGCGCTTCGGCATCCGCAGTATTCCGACGCTGGCGATCTTCAAACAGGGCCAGGAGGCGACGCGCACCGCCGGGGCCATGGATGCGGCGAACCTGATCAAATGGGTGAAGCCGTATCTCTGAGGATCGGCCGATCGAGTGCCTTCCTGGCATGGAATCGGGTCGCGGACCGAAAACGCGGTTTCCGATTTGCTCCGTCTCTGGTCACTCGGGTGACCGAAGCGGCCGGGCGCACACCTGAAGCCCGGGGCGTGCCTCGGTTTGGCCTGTCCCCCGCTCGGGCGCCAACGCAATCCATGAGTGGTGAGGCCCGGCCAGGATCCGAGAATCCTGCCCGGTGGATCGTCACGCGTTCAATGGCTTAGTGCCACGGGAAGGTCGCTGGCAATCCGCGGTGCTGGCCCCGCCCAGAACGCGGGTGGCCGGCAATCGCGGCGCCCGGGGGGCGCGTCTCGCCCGACGCGCTTGCCCGCCGTCACGAGCTTCGAGACATCGCGATTTTGCCGCAGTGCAACAAAGCCACATGGACAGCATCGAAGCCTTCCTTTAAGATCGCGGGCGGTCCGGGTGTTGCTTCCGTCGACCACCCCTTCTTGAACTTTACAGTCGTCACGGCGGCGAGCCGGACCGCCCGCGCCGCGTCGTCGCCTGCTCCGGAGATACCCTTGAGAAAACCAGCGGTTCTGGTCCTGGAGGACGGTTCGGTCTTTCGGGGAACCTCTATCGGCGCAGATGGATCCAGCGTCGGCGAGGTGGTTTTCAATACCGCCATGACGGGCTATCAGGAGATCCTGACCGATCCGTCTTACCGGCGGCAGTTGGTGACCCTGACCTATCCGCATATCGGCAACACCGGTGTGACCGGAGAAGACGAGGAGTCCGCGTCCATTCAGGCCGCTGGATTGATCGTGCGTGACCTGCCCGTGCTGGCCAGCAACTGGCGCCGGCAAGAGGACCTGGGCGACTACCTGGTGCGCCAGGGGATCGTCGCGATCAGCGATATCGACACCCGTCGCCTGACACGCCTGTTGCGCGAGAAAGGCGCGCAAAACGGCTGCCTGCAAAGCGGCGATGGCGTCGATGAGCCGGCCGCGCTGGCCGCGGCACGCGCGTTCCCGGGCCTGAAGGGCATGGACCTCGCCCGTGAGGTCAGCACCGCCGAACCCTATCTCTGGACCGCCGGCACCTGGACACTGGACGGCGGTCAGCCGTCGCCGATCCCGTCCGAGGACCCGCGCCTGCGCTTCCATGTCGTCGCCTACGACTTCGGCATCAAGCGGAACCTGCTGCGCATGTTGGTCGACCGTGGCTGCCGGGTCACCGTCGTTCCCGCGCAGACGCCGGCCGCCAGCGTTCTGGCGATGCATCCGGACGGCGTCTTCCTCAGCAACGGTCCTGGCGATCCAGAGCCCTGCGGCTACGCCAGAACCGCGATTCGGGAACTGTTGGATGCCGGGATGCCCCTGTTCGGCATCTGCCTCGGGCACCAGTTGCTGGGCCTGGCCTGCGGCGCGCGCACGGTCAAGATGAAGTTCGGCCATCATGGCGCCAACCATCCGGTGCAGGTGCTCGCCAGCGGTGAGGTCATGATCAGCAGCCAGAACCATGGCTTTGCGGTCGACGAGCAGAGCCTGCCCGCCGACATCGAGGCCACCCATCGCTCCCTGTTCGACGGCTCGCTGCAGGGGATCCACCACCGGGAGCGGCCCGCGTTCAGTTTTCAGGGGCACCCGGAGGCCAGCCCCGGTCCACACGACGTCTCCCCATTGTTCGACCACTTCATCGAACTGATCCTCAGGCACCAACAATGATTTGCAGAGGCATCAGGCGCTCGGGGAATGCCCTGAGACCATCTCGGCGTATGCCTTCCGTCTTATCCGCGCCCCGCGACTGATCCACTCATGCCAAAGCGTACAGACATCCACAGCATCCTGATCATCGGTGCCGGCCCGATCGTCATCGGCCAGGCCTGCGAGTTCGACTACTCCGGGGCCCAGGCGTGCAAGGCGTTGCGCGAGGAGGGCTTCCGGGTCATCCTGGTGAACTCCAACCCGGCCACCATCATGACTGACCCGGAGATGGCCGATGCAACCTACATCGAGCCCATCAACTGGCGTGTGCTCGAGCAGATCATCGAGAAAGAGCGTCCCGATGCGCTGCTTCCGACGATGGGTGGCCAGACGGCGCTCAACTGTGCGCTGGACCTGGCCCGCGAGGGCGTGCTGGAACGCTATGGCGTCGAGATGATCGGCGCCTCGCGCGACGCCATCGACAAGGCCGAGGACCGCGACCTGTTCCGCCATGCCATGCGACGCATCGGGCTGGACATGCCACGCTCGGCGATCGCCCACAGCCTGGAAGAGGCCATCCAGGTGCAGGCACAGATCGGCTTTCCGGCCATCATCCGGCCATCCTTCACGCTCGGTGGCAGCGGTGGCGGCATCGCGTACAACCAGGAAGAGTTCGAGGAGATCTGTCGGCGAGGACTGGACCTGTCGCCAACCAGCGAGTTGCTGATCGAAGAGTCGGCGCTGGGTTGGAAGGAATTCGAGATGGAAGTGGTCCGCGATCGCGCCGACAACTGCATCATCGTCTGCTCGATCGAGAACTTCGACGCGATGGGGGTGCACACCGGCGACTCGATCACCGTGGCGCCGGCGCAGACGCTCACGGACAAGGAGTATCAGATCATGCGCGACGCGTCGATCGCGGTGTTGCGCGAGATCGGCGTCGACACCGGTGGATCGAACGTGCAATTCGCGATCAATCCGGCGAACGGGCGCATGATCATCATCGAGATGAATCCACGCGTGTCACGCTCCTCGGCGCTGGCCTCGAAGGCCACCGGATTCCCGATCGCGAAGGTCGCGGCGAAGCTGGCGGTGGGCTACACCCTCGATGAGCTGCGCAACGAGATCACCGGTGGTGCCACACCGGCCTCTTTCGAGCCCAGTATCGATTACGTGGTGACCAAGATCCCGCGCTTTGCGTTCGAGAAGTTTCCCCAGGCCGACGCGCGCCTGACCACACAAATGAAATCGGTGGGGGAGGTAATGGCGATCGGCCGGACCTTCCAGGAGTCTTTGCAGAAGGCGCTGCGTGGTCTGGAGACCGACAAGGACGGCCTGAACGAGGTGCTCAATCTGTCCGATCCGGACAGCATCCGCCGGCTGCGCATCGAAGTGCGGCAGCCGGGCGCCGAACGTATCTTCTACCTGGCCGATGCCCTGCGTGCCGGCATGACGCTGGATGAGGTGCAGGAGCTCTCCGGCATCGACCCCTGGTTTATCGCCCAGATCGAACAGTTGATCGCAATCGAGCACGAGGTGAGGCTGCAGGGCAGCGCGGACCTCGATGAGATGCGGCTGCGTTTCCTCAAGCGCATGGGCTTCTCGGACAGCCGCCTCGGGCAGTTGACCGGCACCAGCGAACAGCAGATCCGCGAGCGTCGCCACGCACTGAATGTGCGACCCGTGTACAAACGCGTGGACACCTGCGCGGCCGAATTCGCGGCCAGCACCGCCTACCTCTATTCCACCTACGAGGAGGAGTGCGAGGCGGCACCGACGAGCGCCAGGAAGATCATGGTGCTCGGAGGCGGCCCGAACCGGATCGGGCAAGGTATCGAGTTCGACTACTGCTGCGTCCATGCCGCGTTTGCGATGCGCGAGGACGGCTATGAGACCATCATGGTCAACTGTAATCCGGAGACGGTCTCCACCGACTACGATACCTCCGACCGCCTCTACTTCGAGCCGCTGACCCTCGAGGACGTGCTCGAGATCGTCGACAAGGAGAGGCCAACCGGCGTCATCGTCCAGTATGGGGGGCAGACCCCATTGAAACTGGCCCGGGCCCTGGAGGCGGCCGGGGTGCCCATCATCGGGACATCCCCGGAGTCGATCGACCTGGCCGAGGACCGCGAGCGCTTCCAGCGGCTGATTACGCGGCTGGACCTGCGTCAGCCGCCAAACACCACCGCTCGCAGCGCGGAGGAGGCGTTGGAGGCGGCGGCACGCATCGGCTATCCACTGGTGGTCCGGCCATCCTATGTCCTCGGCGGACGGGCCATGGAACTGGTCCACGATGAGGCCGACCTGAGCCGCTACATCCGTTTTGCCGTCAGCGTGTCCAACGAATCGCCGGTGCTGCTCGACCGCTTCCTCGACGACGCCATCGAGGTGGACGTTGACGCCATCTGTGACGGGGAGCAGGTACTGATCGGCGGCATCATGGAGCACATCGAGCAGGCAGGCGTGCACTCGGGTGACTCGGCCTGCTCCTTGCCCCCGTATACGCTGTCCAAGTCGATCCAGGATGAGATGCGCGACCAGATGCGCAAGCTCGCACTGGCACTGGGTGTGCGTGGGCTCATGAACGCGCAGTTCGCGATCAAGGACGATGAGATCTACATTCTTGAGGTCAATCCGCGCGCCTCACGCACCGTGCCCTTTGTGTCCAAGGCGATCGGCCTGCCGCTGGCGAAGGTCGCCGCGCGCTGCATGGCCGGGCGCACGCTGGCGGGACAGGGCATCGACCACGAGATCGAGCCCAAGCACTACTTCGTCAAGGAGGCCGTGTTCCCGTTTATCAAATTCCCCGGTGTGGACACCGTGCTCGGTCCCGAGATGAAATCAACGGGTGAAGTGATGGGTGTCGGCGAGACCTTTGCCGAGGCGTTTGGCAAGGCCGTCGAGGGCGCCGGGACGCTTCTTCCGCGGACAGGCAAGGCAATGCTCAGCGTCCGCGAGGCGGATCGGCCCCGGCTGGTTCGGGTCGCGCGCCAGCTTGCCACGCTCGGTTTCACCCTTTACGGTACCCATGGCACGGCGCGCGCGGTGCGCGAGGCGGGCATGGAGTGCGAGGGCGTGAACAAGGTCAAGGAGGGCAGGCCGCATATCGTCGACATGATCAAGAACAACGAGATCAGCTTTATCGTCAACACCACCGAGGGCGCCGCCGCAATCGCCGATTCGGCGGAGATCCGTCGCGCCGCGCTGCAGCACAAGGTCAGCTATACCACAACAATTGCAGGCGCCGAGGCGACCTGCCTGGCCTTGCAGCAGACGGGCAGCCGTTCGGTCAACCGGTTGCAGGACCTTTACTGAGCCAGCACTTTGGGGCTACTCTGCTCGCGGCAGGGTTCTCGAATCAGCCGAAATCCTGTCCCACCATGCTGGCCGTGCGTCAGGGCGCGGTTCAATCCGAGGGGATCTTAACCATGAATAAAGTACCTCTGACCGCCAGGGGGGCTGAACAATTGCGTTCCGAGCTCGAACAGCTCAAACGCGTCGAGCGACCGAAGGTGATTGCCGCGATCGCCGAGGCCAGGGCCCATGGCGATCTGAAGGAGAATGCCGAATACCATGCCGCCCGCGAGCAGCAGGGCTTCATCGAGGGTCGCATCAAGGACATCGAGGGTAAGCTGTCGCACGCCCAGATCATCGACGTGACCAGGCTGCCCGCCAACGGCCGCGTGGTCTTTGGTGCAACCGTGGACGTACTCGAGCTCGACAAGGATGAGGAGCACAGGTTCATCATCGTCGGCGACGACGAGGCCGACATCAAGCAGGGCATGATCTCGATCAGCTCGCCGATTGCCCGTGGCCTGATCGGCAAGAGTGAGGGTGATGTGGCGCTGATTGAGGCGCCGGGCGGCAAGCGCGAGTTCGAGATCCTCGAGGTGCGCTACGTCTGACGACGGCGGCCCCTCCGACCAGGCGGCCGTGGCCGGTTCCGTGCCTGCCGCGCGCTTGCCTGAAATGGCCAGGAACCCGATCTGGCGCGGGTCCAGAAAAACGCCGACCGCAAGGGGACATCGACCAGGGAGCGGCCGGTTGTTCTGAAGCGGGATCGCGCACGCCAGCCCCTCTCTGGCGCGGACTGAGCTAGACTCAACGCAAAGGCCCCGCGGGCACCCTTGCGGGAAACCCCTGGCCGACGTCGTCAAAGGAGTCCGTCGTGCGCCAGCTCTCTGTTCTCGTTGCGCTGTCGCTTTTCACCACGCCCGCGCTGGCCCTTCGTTGCGGCAGTCACATCGTTTCCACGGGCGACAGCACGCTGCGTCTGATGAAGTACTGCGGCCAGCCAACACTGGTCGAGCCACTGCAGGATCGCATCCAGATCTACGACCCGTCGCAGGGAGGATACATCATCGATGACATTGGCCAGGCCGGGGAGATCTGGACCTACAACTTCGGCCCCCGGCGATTCGTGACCCGCATCACGATCCAGCGTGGGACCATCCAGAACATCGAGAGCAGCGGATACGGATACTGAGCGCCGAGGCCGCGCCTTGCGCGGCGTTGGCCTGGCTGCTCGATGTGTTCGAGGGCGCCCTGGTCAGCGGGACCGGGACTTGCCTGTCCTCCCCTGCCTCGCCGAAACGGCAACAGACGTGGGGGAAGCCTCGGCCCAAACCGACTCAGGGCGAATCGGGCGGGGGTGGAAATTGCCGGAAGCAGTCGCGCACCAGTGCCGAGCGCCAGAGGTATTGCAGCGCGGCGAGATTGGTCAGCAGTGATGTCAGCGCGAGCTCGTCGATGGCGGCCAGCATCACCAGGCCCGATGTCATCACCCCCCGTGCCAGGAGCCCCAGGTAGACGAGGATCGAGAGCGTCAGCAGCCGCCGTCCATGTGGCCAGAGCCGGCGCATCCAGCTCGGAGACCGGGGACGGCGGCGCATCGCCACGATCAGCACCGGCAGCGCAATCAGGTACGCCAGCAGGTATTCCGGGCGGATCAGATCGCGCAGCAACGTGATCTCACTCCCGGTGGTCGGCAGGAAGGTGATGCCAAGTAACAGCAGGTGGCGGACCAGAAACGCCAACGTCAGCCAGAGCAGCGCCGGCACCTTGAGCGTGAGATGTTCGTCATAGCGTGATGCGCTGTACACGCTGGCCTCGTCTCTGGTCGGCCGCTGACGGTGGGGCCTGTTCACCAGTCCCATTGATCGACGCTCCCGTCGCGACAGTGCGCTGGCACATAGGGCGCCCGCTCAGCCCTGCCATTGATGGTGCAACGGAAACGGATCCCGCCGTTCTCTGGCTTGATCTGGAAATGCAGTCCGATATCGGGACTCTCCAGCGAGCGCAGGACGAAGACGTAGCCGTGGGGTTCCTTGGGCTGGTATTCGACACGGCTCCAGACCGAGCTCGCCGCACCGAAGATGTGCTCGTAGGTCCCGCTGTCGCCCCCATAGGCAGGCGCGAGATCCGGGGCCGGCAGCCCCAATTCGGCGAAGGAGGCGGGCAGTCTGCCATGTTCCATATAGAACTCCGCGAACCGAACCTTCAGGGCCGTGAATTGGAGGTAACCATCCACGGAGTGCGCGCGCCGGGCGTAGCTCTGGTAGGCAGGAATCGAGAGTGCCGCGAGCAAGCCGATGATTGCCAGCACGATCATCAGCTCGATGAGCGAGAAGCCACGCGTGGAACCGGGTGTCGACATGAGCCCCCGTGGCCAAAGGCCCTGATACAAGCCGGCTGGCCTACCCATCGCCCCGTCGCGATCCAGCCCCATTGGCGCCGGGGCATGCCGGCGGACCCGCTCCGGGGTCCGCTTAAGGAGACGCTGATCAAATGCCTTCCGGGCATTTGATCAGCTCGCACCTCGCGATGCGCGAGGTGCTCCATGGCCCGGGCGGGAAACGCTCTAAATCAGCGTTTCCTTCACCGCGGGGTGCTGACTGAATCCATCCGTGGTCCGAACAGGGGGACCACCTCGCACAGAACCCGCGTACACCGGTGCTGTCCGCGATCCGGCGGCGGCGAACATCTCGACACTTCGTCCGGCGACCCGCGCTCGTCGCGGACTCGCCTGGATGTTCGGCAGCCGGGTGCGGGCAATTGGATGAACGCCCGAACCCGGCACGCCGCGTCGCCGAAAACGTGTTGCCGTGGCGTCAGGGCCGGATATAGATGTAGCCCTGCGACTGCAGCTCGGCAATCCGCGTCACGCCACCCTGTTCGGCAATGACGAAGCCGGGTAGCAACTCATCGGGTTCGAGATTCAATGCCTTTAACGTGTTGCCGCACGCGACGGTCTCGACGCTCTGCTCGTGCAGCGATGCCACCGCACCACGCACGCGATCCACCGCGTCGATGTCGGTGAACGCCTTGACCGCCGGGCCATGGGCGACCAGGACGATGTGGATGTTCTCAGGGCCGCCGACACCGTCGATGTGGTTCTGGATGTTGCCGAGCACGAAGCTGACCTTGTCCTCGTCAGAGACGTGGTAAACGACGTTGAGCTTGTCGCCGGTGCCGGACTCGCCAGCCATCGCGGCCCCGATTGGCAGCGCCAGCGTGATTAGGGCGCTCAGGATGATGAACGCGGTGGACGTCAGTCTGCGCATGGAACCTTCTCCTCTGTCTTGTTTTGGTGGTCTGGTGGTCATCGGTTGTCAGAGCCTATCGGAGGCGAAGTCCGCCAGCCTCGAGCGCTCACCGCGGATCAACGTGATGTGGCCGCTGTGCTCCCAATCCTTGAATCGGTCGACGACATAGGTCAGGCCCGAGGTGGTCTCCGTGAGGTAAGGGGTGTCGATCTGCGCGATATTGCCGAGGCAGACGATCTTGGTCCCCGGCCCGGCGCGCGTGATCAGGGTCTTCATCTGCTTGGCCGTCAGGTTCTGCGCCTCGTCGAGGATGATGTACTTGTGCAGGAAGGTCCGGCCGCGCATGAAGTTCATCGAGGAGATACGGATGCGGCTGCGCACCAGGTCGTTGGTTGCCGCGCGTCCCCACTCCCCACCCTCGGTCTGCGTCAGCACCTCCAGGTTGTCCATCAGCGCCCCCATCCAGGGCGTCATCTTTTCCTCTTCGGTGCCGGGCAGGAAGCCGATATCCTCCCCGACCGGGACCGTGACCCTTGTCATGATGATCTCGCGGTAGAGGTTTTGGTCGAGCACCTGCGCCAGGCCTGCCGCCAGCGCCAACAGGGTCTTGCCCGTTCCGGCGGTCCCCAGCAGGGTGACAAAATCCAGGTCCTCGTCCATGAGCATGTTCAGCGCGAAGTTCTGCTCCCGGTTGCGCGCGGTGATACCCCAGACGTTGTGGCGGGGGATGCGGTAGTCCTCGACCAGCTCGATGACCGCCTCGGTCTGCGTACGCTTCTCGCGGACGATGGCCTCGAAGGTCTGGTCATCGCCCAGGTACAGGCACTGACTGCAATACCAGTCGGCGATGTCCGGTCCGCTGATGCGGTAATAGGTACGGCCCTCTTCCTTCCACGAGTCGATCTCCTTGGCGTGCCGGTCCCAAAAGTCTTCCGGAAGCACGTTGAGGCCGGTGTACAGGAGATCCGCGTCCTCCAGCACCTGATCGTTGGAGTAGTCCTCGACCGCGATCCCGAGCACCGTTGCCTTGATGCGCAGATTGATGTCCTTGGAGACAATGATCACGGTGCGGTCGGGGTGCGCATCCTGCAGCGCGCGGGCCGTGCCGAGCAGATTGTTGTCGGCATTCGTGCCCGGCAGGACGGCGTCGATGCGGATCGCGAGTTGCTCGGTCTGGAAGAACAACCGGCCGGTCGGCGGCTCGGTGAACCCACCGCCGCTTCCCGCGCGGAGACTGATCGGCAGCCCGGCGCTGATCTCGTCGTGATCGGCCCCATGCATCAGGTCGTCGAGGAAACGACTGACCTGGCGGACGTTGCGGGCGACCTCGGACAGGCCCTTCTTCGCGGCGTCGAGCTCCTCGAGCACGACCATCGGCAAGAAGATGTCATGCTCCTTGAAGCGGAAGATCGCGGTCGGGTCGTGCATCAACACGTTGGTGTCGAGCACGAACAGGCAGGGCTTGTCTTCTTCGCGTTTAATCATGGGGCGTCGGCGGCTCTGTAGCGCCCGGGCGCCGGGCGGGGAGGGGTCAGAGGCGGTGCGGGTGCTGCATCCGTGCGCGTCCAGGGCGTCAGTCGCCCCGGTTGATGCTCCGGACGGCGGCGAGCACCTCGTCGACATGGCCCGCCACCTTCACCTTGCGCCATACCTGGCGAAGTACGCCGTGCTGGTCGATCAGAAAGGTGCTGCGCTCGATCCCGAGGGATTCCTTGCCGTATAGCTTCTTCAGCCGGATGACGTCGAACAGCCTGCAGAGGGCCTCGTCCGGGTCCGAGAGCAGGTCGAAGGTGAAGCCCTGCTTGGTCTTGAAATTTTCCTGTGCCTTGATCCCGTCGCGCGATGCACCAAGGATCGCGGTGTTCTCGTCGGCGAACGCCCCGGACGCCGCGGTGAAGTCGAGCCCTTCCTGCGTACACCCGGAGGTGCTCGCTTTCGGGTAGAAGTAGAGCACGAGATTGCGTCCGCGAAAATCCGAGAGCCTGATCTGCTTGCCGTCGGTTGCCGGCAACGCGATGTCTGGGACAGTTTCACCGATCTTCACGGTCATGGAGCGGGCCTTCGATCACGTGGAGAGTGGAGTGTGGAGAGCCCGTTGGTCGGGCCCGGTGGAAAGCATGGTGATGCTCAGCCCTTCAGCGGCTCGAGCACGGCGTCGAGGTTGAGTCCATCGCAATAGTCCATGAATTCCTCGCGCAGCGTGGCAATGTGCGTGTCCGCGGGGATGCCGACGGTCATGTGCACCGAGAACATGGGCGTCCCAGTATGGGCCGCGGCGTAGGTCGTCGTGGCCATGTCCTCGATGTTGATCGATCGCTCGGCAAAAAATCCGGCCAGCCGGTTCACGATACCGGGATGGTCCATCGCGATCACGTCGACCGCGTAGGGCAGCTTGCTCTCGCGCCGGGAGCGCTCGCCGGTGCGTTTGGAGATGATGGTCATGCCCAGGGAGCGCTCCAGCTCCGGTAGCACATTCTCGACCTTCGCCAGCGTATTCCATTTGCCCTCGACGAGCAGCATCGCCGCAAACTCGCCGCCAAGCACCGCCATGCGGCTGTCCTCGATGTTGCACCCCTGGTCCAGAATCGTCTTGGAAAGGTCGTTGACGAGTCCTGGGTGATCTTCGCCGAGTGCGGAAATGACGAGGTAGGTCTTCTGCGTGGTCATAGTCCGTGAACAACATTGGTCGCTTGGCCTGATCGCGAGAGTGTAGCACGCGGTCTGGAATCGCAAGAGTCTGGGCGGTGTCGCTTGCTCCCGTGGGCGATACCGCCCCCGCGTTCTCGCCAATGGTCTTGTCAGCAACAAAGGATGCAGGCTACCATCCGCTGATTTCGCGCAACTTTGGAGTAACCACAGGCATGTTTCGCGGCAGTATCGTTGCGCTGATCACGCCGATGAGCCAGTCCGGCGATGTCGATGACGAGAGCCTGCGGCGACTGGTCGACTTCCACGTCGAAGCGGGAACGGCGGCCATCGTATCGGTCGGCACCACCGGCGAATCCGCGACCCTCGGTGAGCATGAGCACTGCGAGGTCATCGCGCGCACCGTGGCGTTCGCCGCCGGACGTATCCCGGTCATCGCTGGCACCGGCGCCAACGCAACCACCGAGGCGGTTCGCCTGACACGTTGCGCGGCCGAGGCCGGTGCGGATGCGGCGCTGCTCGTCACACCTTATTACAACAAACCGACCCAGGAAGGTCTGATCCGCCATTACCGGGTCGTTGCCGAGGCGGTGGACATCCCGCAGATCCTCTACAACGTGCCGGGCAGGACCGCCTGCGACCTCCTTCCGGAAACAGCGGGGGTGTTGGCCCAGGTGCCGAACATCATCGGTCTCAAGGAGGCAACCGGAGACCTCACGCGGGTGAGCCGATTGCGGGAGCTTTGCGGGGAGGATTTTCTGCTCTACAGTGGAGACGATGCCACCGCATGTGAGTTCATGCTCAGCGGGGGCGATGGCGTGATCTCGGTGACGAGCAATGTTGCTCCGCGGCGTATGGCGCGGATGTGTCGTGCGGCCCTCGCCGGCGAGCGCGACGGCGCACTGGTCATCGATGCCGATCTCGCCGGCCTGCACCGGGCGTTGTTCGTACAGTCCAACCCGATCCCCGTCAAATGGGCCGTCGCCGCGATGGGCCTGTGCTCGACCGGTATCCGGCTGCCGCTGACATGGCTGCCCACGGAACTGGAGTCGTCGGTGCGCGATGCGATGGTCCAGGCGGGTGTGGTGTAACAGGCCAATTCGCGATCACCCAACCACTCTATCTTCCACGCCGCGCCGACCCGGGTCGACTCCCGGGGGCGCGCACGAGTCCGAACGCCCAGCCATGCGTATAGTCTATCAGCCCATCGGCGCCATTCTGATCCTGCTGCTGCTCAGCGCCTGTAACTCGACCCCGAAGCTGGAAGAGTACCTCCCTGATCAGCGCCTGGAATACAAGAAGCAGACCGAGGCATCGGAGAACCTGGAGCTGCCGCCAGACCTCGCCAGCGGCAGCTTCGATGACGCCCTGGACATCCCGTCCTCAACCGGCTCGACGACCTTCTCGGACTATGCCGGCGGGCGCGCGCAGCGCGCGAAGGTTGCCTCCAGCGGGCAGGTACTGCCCGACGTGAAGGGTGTCACGCTTGAGCGCACGGGCGACCAGCGCTGGCTCGAGATCGACGCGCCCCCGCAGAGCGTATGGCCGAAGGTCGTCGCGTTTTGGCGCCAGCAGGGAATCCTGTTGCTGGAGCAGGATCCTGCGGTCGGTGTCATGAAGACCGACTGGCTCGAGAACCGCGCCGAGCTACGCAACGATTTTGTGACCAAGATGCTGCGCAAGGTCGCCGATGGACTCTACGCGACATCCACCCGCGACCAATACCGCGTCCGCCTCGATGCCGGGGCCCAGCCCGGCACCACCGACCTGTATCTGACCCATCGCGGTATGGAAGAGAAGCTGGTGCGCAACACCCTCGGCGAGGGCTCCAACACGGTCTGGGAACCCTCGGGTACCGATCCGGACAAAGAGGCCGCGATGCTGCGGCGCCTGATGCTCTATCTTGGGGTGTCGGATCAGAGTGCGCAGCGGATGCTGGCAAAAGGCGGCGGTACAGCGGCGCCCGCCACGGCAGCACCCCGACTCGTCAGTCTGGGTGGCGGCAGCGCGCTGATCATTCCCGAGGATTTCCGCCGTGCCTGGCGTCAGACTGGTCTTGCGCTCGACCGCTCCGGATTTGCGGTGGAGGATCGCGACCGCAGCGGGGGCATCTTCTTCGTGCGCTATGATGACCCGCAGCGCGGTCAGCAGAAGAAGAGCGGTATCCTCTCCAAGCTCGCCTTCTGGGACAGCGACAAGATCAGTAAGGTCGAGCAGTATCAGGTCAGGCTGGTGGAAGAAAAAGGCGAGACCCAGGTGACGATCCACGACAATAACGGGGCCCGTGATACCTCGCCCACCAGTGAGCGCATCCTGAGCCTGCTTCAGGAGCAGATGCGCTGAATGCGCTTCGCGGTGCTGGGCAGCGGCAGCCGAGGCAATGCGACGCTGATCGAGACCGGCTCCGCGCGCGTGCTGATCGATTGTGGGTTCGGTCTACGCGAGACGCGCTCGCGGCTGGCGGCCCTCGGCGTCGAGGCCGACAGCATCGATGCGCTGGTGGTGACACATGAGCACGGCGACCACGGCCAGGGCGTGGCGCGGTTCGCCAACCGTCATGGAACCGACGTCTGGGCGACGCCGGGCACATGGAAGGGGCTCGGCCAGCCGGATGTACCGCGGCTGCGACTGTTCTCGGGGCATGGGCGGGGATTCCGGGTGGGCGACATGCGCCTGCTCCCATTCCCGGTACCGCACGACGCGCGTGAGCCCAGCCAGTTTGTGTTCGAGGCCGCGGGCCGGCGTGTGGGCATGTTGACTGATGCGGGAACCGTGACGGCGAGGGCAGCGGCCTTGCTCGGGGAGTGTGACGCGCTGGTCCTGGAGGCCAATCACGATGTGGACATGTTGAATCGCGGGCCCTATCCGCCGCGGCTCCGAGAGCGGGTTGGCGGTGCCTTCGGCCATCTCAGCAACGCACAGGCCGCGGCACTGGTCGACCGGCTGGACCACAAACGCCTGAGTCATCTCCTGTTGGCGCACATCAGCGCCAAGAACAACCACGCGGACCTCGCCCGGGCCGCCATCCTGGAGGTATCGTCCGCATTGGACGGACGTCTGAGCGTCGCCGAGCAGGACCGTGTGAGTCCCTGGCACAACGCCTGACCTTATTTTCCGGTCCGCCGGATGGCACTCGTCGCTCGCCACAATCCACCATGTCGTCGCCCTTCCAGAATATCCTGATCCTGTGCGTTGGCAATGTCTGCCGAAGCCCGATGGCCGAGGTACTGCTGCGTGCCGAGCTCGCCCGTGGCGGGCACACGCGGGAGCTGCGCTCCGCGGGTGTCGCTGCCGCAGTCGGTATGCCCGCGGACGAGACCGCCTGTCGGCTGATGGACGCGCGCGGTCTGGATCTGTCGGATCATCGCGCGACGCCGGTGAATCGCGCGATGATCCGGGGCGCCGATCTGGTCCTGGTCATGGAGAGCGCTCAGCGCCGCTACCTGATGGAGCTGGACCCGAGCGCGGCCGGCAAGACCTATCTGCTCGGGCACTGGAGCGGCACCGAGATCGAAGACCCTTACCGGCGCGAGCTCATTGTCTACGAACGGGCACTCAGGCTGATCGATGCGGGCGTCGAGGCATGGGCCAAGCGCTTGTAGCCGGCCCGGAGCGCGACGCGGCCCCGTCACATGACGGTGTCGAGCCCGAGCAGGCGCGGATAGAGCTCCCCGGCAAGCAGTTCCTGGTGTGTCCCGCGCTCCCGCACGCGCCCTGCATCCAGTACCAGGATCTCATCCATCTCGGCCAGGGCCACCGGTCGGTGGGTGATCAGTAGCACCGTGCGGCCCCGCATGAGCCGGTGTACCGCGCCCATCAGCGCCCGCTCGGTGGGTGCGTCGAGCCCCTCGGTGGGCTCGTCGAGCAACAGGATTGGACTGTCCCTGAGCAGCGCGCGGGCGATGGCGATGCGCCGTGCCTGACCGCCGGAGACGCGCACCCCGGTCTCACCTACCCAGGTGTCGTAGCCCTCTGGCAACGCGCTGATGAAATCGTGGATCTGGGCGGTCTCGCAGGCCTGCTCGATCAGGCCCTGCGGGGCGTCCGGGGCCGCGAGCAGCAGGTTCTCGCGAATACTGGCGTCGAACAGGTGCGTGTGCTGCGAGACCAGCGAGATCTGGCGGCGCAGATCCTCGCCGCGGAAGGCGCCAAGCGGCCTTCCGCCGAGCAGGATCTGGCCCTCGTCCGGGGCCCAGAAGCGCAGCAGCAGGTTCAACAGCGTCGATTTCCCCGACCCGGTGGCGCCGACGATGGCCACCCGATGACCAGCCGGGAGATCCAGGTCGAGCCCGTCGATGGCCGGTCGTTGGGCACCGGGATAGCGGAAACCCAGCCCGCGGACCTCGATCCCATGGTGCTGCGGCACGGGCGAAGGCTCCGTGGGCTCCTTGACCGCCGGCTCGGTGTCGACGAGCACGAACAGCCGCCGCGCCGCGGTGAGCGTTGCCTCCAGTTGCTGGAAGGCCATCGGCAGCGGCGCGACCGCCTCGAACGCGGCCAGTCCGAACAGCGCCAGCATGGCCAGCTGGGGCGGCGCGATCTCACCGCCATGCACCAGCGGGATCCCAAGCCAGAGCATTCCCCAGAGCGTCAGGTTGGCGCTCAGTCCGACCGCCCCCTGGGCGATGCCGGCGTAGCGGCTCATGCGGTCCTGCTCCCGGATCAGCGTGCGGCTGAGCCCATCGATCTGCCGCGCGTGCCTGTCGGCGGCACCATAGACCAGCAGCTCCGCGAGCCCCTGGGTACCATCGATGGCCGCCTGGCGCAGCGCCGCCTCGGTCTCGATCAAGCGCCGGCCGGGCTCGGCGCCGCGGCGTCTGGCCCAGAACGGGATCAGCACGCCTGCCACCAACAACATGCCCAACAGCAGGAGCCCAAGGCGCAGATCGAACCAGGCGGCGAAGAGGACGAATCCCACGGCACTGGTCAGCGCCACCAGCACCGGGATCAGGACCCGGATGTAGAGGTTGTCGAGTGCATCGATGTCCGAGCGGATGCGGCTGAGCAGATCCGCGCTGTGATACTGCAGCAGCCGCGCCGGGGCCAACGGCTCGAGGTGGCGGTAGAACCAGACCCGCAGGCCGGCGAGCTGGCGCATGGTCGCCTCGTGCGTAACCAGCCGTTCCAGATAGCGCCCGGCGGTGCGCCCCATCGCGCTGGCACGAATGACCGCGGCGGGTGTGAAATAGTTCATCGCGACACCCGCTCCACCGGCAACCGCCATCGCCGTGATGAACCACCCGGAGATGGCCAGCAGGGTCACGTTCGCGACCAGCGTCGCCAGCGCGATCACAAAGCCGCCCAGGATCCAGCCCCGGTAGGGTTGGAACAGCCGCCACAGGCGCAGGAGCTCTTTCATGTCGCAACCCGCCGCTCGGCCGACCTGATCATCCGCCGATAGGGGCCATCGCGCGCGCTCAGCGCCGCGTGGTCGCCGGCCTCCACGACACGCCCTCCGTCCAGGACCAGAATGCGGTCGGCGGTGCGCACCGTGGCCAGGCGATGGGCGATGACCAGCATGGCGCGGCCCTTCGCCAGCTCGTCGATCGCCTCCTGAACCAATGCCTCGCTGGCCGGATCGAGATTGGCCGTCGCCTCGTCCAGCAGCACGAAACGCGCGTCGCGTAGGAAGGCGCGGGCCAGGGCGATGCGCTGGATCTGGCCTCCGGACAGGCCGGCCCCGCGTTCGCCAATGGCCGTCTGGTAGCCGGCCGGAAGCCGATCGATAAACTCGGCCGCGCGCGCCTGCCGGGCCGCCTCTCTGACCGCATTGAGGTCCGCATCTGGCGCGCCAAGCCGAATGTTGTCGAGGATGGTCCCTTGAAACAGACGCGGATTCTGCGGCAGCCAGGCCAGGCGCGCGCGCCAGTCGGCGATATCGATCTGATTCAGGTCGATACCATCAACCAGGACCGCACCGCGCTCGGGCCGGATGAAACCGAGCAACAGGTTCGCCAGTGTCGTCTTTCCGGCCCCGCTCGGGCCGACGACCGCGATGCGCTCGCCGGGATCGATGCTGAGGCTCGCCCCGGCCAGGGCCGGGCGACCCGGCTCGTAGGCGAAATGCACGTCCTGGAACTCGATCCTGCACGGGCGCCGCGTGTCCAGTGGCCGGGGCGAGAGGGGAGGCGGCGGCAGTGGGGTAGCGAGGATGGTCACCAGACGCTCGGCGGCGGCCACCGCATCCATGCGTGCATGGTAATGCGTGCCCATGCTGCGCAGTGGCAGATAGAACTCCGGGGCCAGCAACAGCACGAAAAAGCCGGTGAAGAAGCTGATCTGCGGCGGCGCGAGCGCATCCGGGATCGGAAGATCCATCTGGTACAGGCGAAAGCCGATGAAGACGGCGATGATCGCGATGCCGACAGTGGAGAAGAACTCCAGGACCGCCGAGGACAGAAACGCGACCCGCAGCACCTGCATCGTGTTCTGCCGGTACTCGTCGGCGATGCGGGCAATGACATCCGCCTCCCGCCGGCTGGCGTTGAAGAGCTTCAGTGTGGTCAGGCCCTGGATGGCGTCGAGAAAATGCGCCCCCATCCGCGCCAGCGTCTTCCACTGGCGCTGGTTCAGACTCTCGACACTCTTGCCGATCAGGATCATGAACACCGGGATCAGCGGTGCGGTGATCAGCATCACCAGCCCCGAGAGCCAATCCATGGGCAAGACCACCAGCAGGATCGCCAGCGGGATCATCGCCGTCAGTGACATGGCCGGCAGATAGCGTGCGTAATAGGCCTCGAGCGACTCGATCCCCTTGATCAGATCCTCCGCGAGCGCGCCGCTGCGCTGTCCCGCGAGCCACTGCGGGCCAGCCGTCTGGATATGCCGGTAGAGGCGATCCCGTAACTGAATCTTCACCTGCGCGGCGGCCCGGAACGCGGTCTGCTCGGAGCCCCACGCGAGCACCGCCCGCAGCAGGAACAGGCCGAGCAGTGGCCACAGCCAGGGCTGCACCGCGACCAGACCGGCCTCCGCAAACACCACCGCATCGATCACCCGCGCCAGCAGCCACGCCTGGGCGATCAGCAGGGCCCCGTTGGCTAGACCCAGCCCAACGGCCAGCCGCAGCCAGCGCGAGGCGAGATGTTTTTGCTCGTTGAGCAGATCTCTGGCGGACATGAAGCTTGGGTTCCTGACGCGGATGAGGGCTCGGGGACGCTGGCGTGGGCCGGCTACCCCGGGGAGGCGGTGAATCGGTTCGCTGCCGGGACTGGACCCGGGGCCCACCCGGGCGCGGGGGCATGCCCAGAGAAAGACGACTCGTGGCCGCCAACCGCGATGGGTCATCCGCGGCCGGCGCGGACCCGCCGGTTGGGCCGCCAAACACCCGGCAGCGCGTGGCAGTCTAGGAAACCCATCGGTTGGGCGCAATGCGAATTTCTGCCGCCACCGGGACGGTCCTGGCATGGACGGGCTCGCGCGCTGAGCCCGCGGTCTGTTCCAATCATCGCATCAGCGCAAGAACGCCACGCCGGGTATGGTCTCGAGCTTGCGTGTACGAACGAAACGGATATCCTCAGCTGCCATGCTCTACATCCACCACAGCAACCGTCTGGAAGTCCTGTTCGATCGGCTGCGCGCGGTGATCGCCGCGCCCCTGTCCGATCCCTTCCTCCCGGAGGAGATCCTGGTGCAAAACCAGGGCATGGCACGCTGGCTCTCGCAGCGTCTGGCCCAGACCAATGGCATCGCGGCGAATCTTGCCTTCCCCTTGCCCGCCAGCTTCGTGTGGCGCCTGTTTCGCGCCTGGATGCCGGATATCCCGGAGCAGTCCGCGTACGAGAAGGAGACGCTGGGCTGGCGTATCTTCGCGCGGCTGCCAGAGCATCTGGCGGAGCCGGCCTTCGCCGAGCTCAGTCGCTATCTTAGCGGCGAGCCGCGGATGCTCAAGCGTTGGCAGCTAAGCCTGCGCATCGCCGATGTCTTCGATCAATACCTGGTCTACCGCCCTGAGCTGGTACTGGGCTGGGAGGCAGGGGAGGGCACCGACTGGCAGGCGCTATTGTGGCGCGATCTGGTGGCGCAGACGGAAACCGACGCCCCGGGGAGGGGCGCGGCGCCCCATCGCGCGCGCCTGCTCGCGCGCCTGCAGGCGGCCTTCGACGCGGGGCGGGCGCCGGCGGACCCGGCCCTGCTGCCCGAGCGGATCGCGCTGTTCGGGCTCTCGGCGCTGCCGCCAGCCTATTGCAAGGTGCTCGAGGTAGTCGCCGCGCACCGCGAGGTGCACCTGTTTTTGCTCAATCCCTGCACCGAGTACTGGGCCGACATCGTGGACGAAAAGGGGCGCGAGCGCCGCCGCGCGCGGGCAGCGGCGGCCGGCCAGCCGGACCCCGGTGCACTGCTGGACCTGGGGAATCCGCTGCTGGCCGCGTTTGGGCATACTGGTCAGGCCTTCCTCGATCAGGTGTTGGAGCTCGAGGGCGACGCGCACGACTGCTTCATCGATCCCGGCACCGATCGGCTGCTCGCGCGCCTGCAGCACGACGTACTGACCCTGACGGACCCGCGCCGTAGCGACCCGGGCGAGCGCCTGACCCTGGACCCGCTCGATGACTCACTGCTGATTCACTGCTGCCACGGCCCGCTACGCGAGGTCCAGGTGCTGCACGACCGGCTGCTCGCGCTCTTCGAGCGGACCGCGTCCCTCGCCACCAGGTCGCTCGCCGATCCACATGATGTCACCGACGCGCCCCTGGAGCCGCGCGACATCCTGGTCATGGCACCGGACATCGAGCGTTACGCGCCGTTCGTCGACGCGGTGTTCGGCGCGGCGCCAGCGGCGCGACGCATCCCCTGGTCCATTGCCGACCGTCGCCTCGGTTCCGAGCAGCCGTTGCTGGCCGCGTTCGCCGAGCTGCTGGCCCTGCCGCTGAGTCGTGTCACGGCCACCGACGTCCTCGGATGGCTCGAGGTGCCCGCCATCGCCCGGCGCTTCGGGATCGACGAGCAGGGCCTCGCGCGCATTCGCACCTGGATCGATGAGGCCGGCATCCGCTGGGGTCTGGATGCGACCATGCGCACCGGGCTCGGCCTGCCGGAAGACAATGCCAATACCTGGGCCTTTGGGCTGCAACGGCTGTTCCTGGGCTACGCGTTGCCGGACGATGGCCTGCTCTACGGCGACACGCTGCCCTACGTCGACGTCGAGGGCGGCGAGGGCGCGCGCCTCCTGGGCGGACTGCAGTCCTTCATCGACGCGCTGGCCCAGTGGCACAACGAGCTGGCATGTCCCCACACCGCCGAGGATTGGAACCGGCGGCTCGGCGCGATGCTCGATGTCCTGTTCGCGCCCGACGATGAGGAGGAGGGCCTGCTCGAACGCCTGCGCGAGGCGTTGGACGGCCTGACCGAGCATGCCCGCGCCGCCGGGCTCGACGAGGCCCTGGAACCGGACCTGATCCGCGCCCGGCTGCAGCAGGTTCTGGAGGAGTCCGGGGGTGCGAGCCGTTTCCTGAGCGGACGCGTAACCTTCTGCAATATGGTCCCCATGCGCAGCATACCGGCACGCGTGGTCTGCCTGCTTGGAATGAATGGCGTCGACTTCCCACGCGGCCAGCGCCCGCTGGGCTTCGACCTGATCGCCCGGCACCCACGTCGAGGCGATCGCTCACGCCGCCACGACGATCGCTACCTGTTTCTGGAGGCGCTGCTCTCGGCACGCGAGTATCTGCACATCTCCTATGTCGGCCGTGACCCGCGCGACAATGCCGTCAAGGTACCTTCCGTGGTTGTCGAAGAGCTGCTCGACTGCATCGATCGGAGCTTCAAGGTGCCCGCCGATCCGGCCGCCGACGACCCGCAGCAGGGCCTGCCGTCACGGCATCTCGTCATCGAGCACCCGCTGCAGCCCTTTTCGCCTCGCTACTTCGATGCCCAGGAGCCACGCCTGTTCAGCTTTGCCGATGACTGGCTGGCGATGGCGCGGGCGACGGTCGCCGCCGACCCCCCGCCATTCGCCGGCCCCGGTCTCGATGACGAGCCGCCCGACGTTGTCGAGCTCGATGAGCTGATCCGCTGCCTGGGCCAGCCGGCCCGATGGTTTCTCGAGCAGCGCCTGCGCCTTCGTCTGCCCGCGCGGGACGGCGTGCTCGCCGAGACCGAGCCGTTTGCCCCGAACGGCCTGGAGCGTTGGTCTATCGACCAGCGCCTGCTTGCGCTCAGCCAGGCCGGTCCCATCGACGCCGGCCTCGCGGTGCTACGAGCCGAGGGGGTGTTGCCCCATGGCGAGGCGGGCCGGATCCTGTTCACCAAGCGGGCCGAGCGCGTGGCGCGCTTTCGCGCCCGGCTCGAGGGGCTCAGCAGTGCGGCGGTGGCGCCCGTCGAGGTGGATCTGACCTGCGGCGGTGCGCGCTTGCAGGGTTGGCTCGATGGTCTGACAGAGGATGGACTGCTCTGCCACCGGCTCGGACGTCTACGCGGGAAGGATCTGCTCGCCCTCTGGCTCCGTCATCTGGTCCTCAACGCGATCGCGCCGGCGGGTATCGCGCGTTGCAGCGTCTGCCTGAGCGACGAGAAAGACAATCTCAAACTGACCCGACTGCGGCCGCTCACCGACGCATCGGAGCGCCTCGCCGAGCTGCTCGATCTGTGGCGGCGCGCGCGGCGCGAGCCACTGCCGCTGTTCCCCGACTGCAGTCTGGTCTGGGCGCGAACCGGCAGCATGGACGCGGTAGACAAGGTCTGGCGGGACAGCTACAACGGCCCTCCCGGTGAGGGCTCGGACCTGGCGGTACAGACCGCGTTTCGTGGTGTCGCGGAACCGCTGGGCGCCGATTTCTGTGCGCTGGCGGTGCAGGTCTTCGGGCCATTGTTGGCCGTGCTGGAGGAGGACGACAAGTGATCGAGCCCCTGGACCTCACCACGATTCCATTGCGCGGTCTGCACCTGATCGAGGCCAGCGCCGGTACTGGTAAGACCTACGCCATTACCAACCTGGTGCTGCGCATGGTGATGGAAGACGGTATCGGCATCGATCGCATCCTGGTCTTGACCTTCACCAATGCCGCCACCGAGGAGCTGCGCGAGCGGGTGGGACGTCGGCTGCGCGCCGCCCTGGCCGCGTTCGAGGCCAAAGCCGCCGGGCAGCCGGTGGGCGACGACCCGATCCTCGTCGGGCTGACCGATGGACGTATCGGTGGCGTCGACCCGCAACGGGCACGTCAGCGTCTGGCCGAGGCGATTGCCCGTATGGACGAGGCCGCAATCCAGACCATCCATGGCTTCTGCGGGCGGTTGCTACAGGACAATGCCTTCGAGAGTGGCATCAGCTTTGATCCGGAGATGATCACGGATGAATCGGCACTCCGGCAGGGCGCCGTCGAGGATCTGTGGCGCCGGCGCATGGCAGCGGCCGATCCCGAGCAGGCCGCCTGGATGCTCGCCAACTGGAAGGCTGGACCGCAGGCCCTGCTCGACTCCCTGAAAGATCACCTCGGCCCCGGGACGCTGCAGGTGCTGCCGCGGCGGGCACCGGATGCGGACCCAAGGCAACAGCTGCATGGTTGGCGCGAGCGCCTGCGCGCGACCTGGCCCGCCAGCCGAGACGCCGTCGCCAAGCTGCTGGCAGACCGGGAGGTGCTCAAGCAGAACAGCTACAGGCCCGGTGCCGTCGCACAGGCCCTGGCCGCGGTCGATGACCTGGTCGCCGACGGGGCGTTGCCCGACAAGTTGCCGGACAAGCTCGCACTGCTGACCCCGGCGAAGCTCGCCGTCGGTACCAAGAATGGCCACACCACGCCGAAGCACGCATTCTTCGATCTTTGCGGGGAGATGACACCGGGGCAGGTCGAAGCCTTCGCTCGTCAACGCCGCGCGGCGTTTCTGATCGAGGCCCGGAGCGAGCTGATTGCCGCTCTGAAGCACGCCAAGCAGCAGCGACGCGTGCTCTATTTCGACGACCTGCTGAGCCGCACCGCCGAGGCCCTCGATGGACCGCTCGGCGACGGCCTGGCGCAACGCGTGCGCCAGGCATACCCGCGGGCGCTGATCGACGAGTTCCAGGACACCGATACGCTGCAATACCGGGTCTTTCGCCGCATCTACGGCGACGATGGCAACAGCGCGGCGTCCCATGGTCTGTTCCTGATCGGCGACCCCAAGCAGGCCATCTACGCCTTTCGGGGGGGCGATATCTTTACCTACATGGGCGCACGCCGGCAGGCGGCGGCGCACGGCGCGATCTGGACCCTGGACACCAACTGGCGTTCCGCCAGCCGGCTCGTCGAAGCCGTCAACACGCTGTTCGCGCGCGCCCACGCGCCGTTCATTTACGAGGAGGCGATCCCGTTCGCGCCGGTCCGCTCCGGGCCGAAGGCAGACAACGCACCGTTGCGGATCGACGGCGAGCCGGTCACCCCGCTCGAGCTGCGCTGGCTGCCGCTGGATCCCGAGCACCGCCTCAAGAACGGCCAGTGGCTCAGCGCCGACGGCGCGCTGAGCCTCGCGGCCGCGGACACCGCGGCACGGATCGCCGCACTGATCGCCCAGGGAAACGCCGGCCGCGCGCGTATCGGCGAGCGCGCGCTGCAGGCACGCGACATCGCGGTCTTGGTACGCAAGCACAAGGAAGGCGTCGCCGTGCGCGATGCGCTGATGCAACAGGGGGTCGCCTGCGTCAGTATCGGCCAGGAGAGCGTGTTCGAAAGCGGCGAGGCCGAGGAGTTGATGCTGCTGCTGCGCGCGCTCAGCGAGGGCAGCGACGAGGGCACGCTGCGCGCGGCGCTGAGCACCAGGATGCTCGGTTGGAGCGCCTCGCGCATCGCCGCGCTCGACACCGATGAGTCGGCCTGGGACGCGCTGCTGGCGCGCATCGAGCTCTATCGTGGCTGTTGGCAGGAGCAGGGGTTCCTGGCCGCGTTCTGGCGACTGATTCAGGGCGAGGGCATCACCGGGAATCTGCGTCGGCTGCCCGACGGGGAGCGGCGGCTGACGAACCTGCTGCACCTGGGGGAGCTGGTCGAGGTCGCCGCGCACGAGCACCCGGGCATCGACAATCTGCTGCGCTGGCTGGAACAACAGCGCGAGGATCCGCCCAGGGGTGACGACGGCCAGCTGCTGCGCCTGGAGAGCGATGCGCAGTTGGTGCGTATCGTCACTCTGCACAAGAGCAAGGGGCTGGAATTCCCGGTGGTGTTCCTGCCATTTCCCTGGACCGCATTCCGCTCCGTCGACAAGAACGCCCCCGTGCCATTCCATGCCGACGACGGCACCGCCTGCCTCGACCTCGGCTCCGATGAGCTCGATCAGAGCATCGGCCGATATCGACGCGAGACCCTGGCCGAGGGCCTGCGTTTGCTCTATGTCGGGCTCACCCGCGCAAAACACCTCTGCCTCGTCCACTGGGGGAGCGTCAACGGGGCGGGTGGCTCCGCGGCCGCCTATCTGCTGCACCCGGACCCGTTCATCGACGGCCCCGGAGACCGAATGAAGGGGCGGGACGATCAAACGTTGCGGGCGGGGCTCGAGGGGCTCTGCCGGCTGGCCCCCGATGCCATCTGTGTTACCGATGCCACACCCCGGCAGGACCCGTCGCCCGGGCTGGCGCTGCCCGCGCCGCCCACGCTGTCGGCGCGCGTGTTTGCCGGCCCGATCCGAGACGACTGGCGCCTGGCCAGCTATTCGGGGCTGATCAGTGAGTTCGACCGGGACAGCGACCGCCCCGATTACGACCAGGATCCAGGCCAGGGCGCGGGTGCCGTGCACGAGCGCATCGAGCCCCTGGTCGCCGGGACGGCCGAGACAGGGGATGCGAGCGTGCCCGATGCCGGCGCTGGCCCCGATACGCCGCCTGGCGGGGTCCTGGATCCGATCTTTGCCTTTCCCCGCGGGATTCGTGCCGGCCACTGCCTGCACGCGATGTTCGAGCACCTGGACTTCCCCGACGCCCGCGATCAGGTGCTGCGCGACGCGGCGCGCCATGCCCTGGTCCGGCACGGCATCGACACGAAATGGTCCACGGCCGCCGCCGATCTGGTGACCAATACGCTCGACACGCCGCTGCGCACCGACCCCGACGGCGCCTCGCTTCGACTGCGCGATCTGCCCAGGGCCGATCGCCGCAATGAGCTGGCGTTTCATTTCAGCCTCGAAGAGGCGCGGACGCGGGGCCTCGGGCAGTTGCTGTCGGCCCATGGCTATCCCGATGCCGGGCTGTCGCGTTCCAGCGGGCGGACCCTGCGGGGCCTGATGAAGGGCTACATCGACCTGGTGTTCCGTTGGAACGGGCGGTTCTATATCGCCGACTACAAGTCGAATCATTTAGGCGATTCCCTGGATGACTACGCCCCCAACGCGATCGCGGCGGCGATGGCGCATCACCGCTACCACCTGCAGTACCTGATCTACAGTGTCGCGCTGCACCGCTGGTTGAGCGCACGTCAACCCGGCTACGACGGCGCCGTCCACTTCGGGGGCGTGCTCTATCTGTTCGTTCGTGGCATACGCCCGACCCTCACCGCCGATGGAGCGGCCAGCCACGGGGTGTTCCACGACTGCCCCGCGCCGGGGCTGATCCGGGCGTTGGACGCGGCCCTCGGGGCGGCAGCGGCAATGGACCTGCCCGATGCAGGGCACGCCGGGCGCACCCGGCTTGAGGAGACCAGCCAATGACCGAGAGCCTTCTGCAACAGGCCGTCGACAGCGGCGAGCTGGGCGCGGTCGATCTGCATCTGGCCCGTTGGTTGCGCCGAACCGCCGGCGGCGCCGAACCCGGACAGCTGCTGGCCGCCGCGCTGGCGAGCCAACGCACCAGCAGCGGCGACGTCTGTCTGGATCTGCGTCGCTTCGCCGGTGCCTGCCCATTCGAGTCGGTCCCCGCGTTACGGGCCCCGATGCTTGCGCCATGGCGCGATGCCCTCACACGCTGGAGCGTGGTCAGCGTCGACGGCGAGCGGGCGCCACTGGTCCTCGACGCAAAGGATCGGCTCTATCTGGGGCGCTACTGGGAGTTCGAGCAGTCCGTCGCGCGCCGCATCCAGGAGCTCGCGGCCGATTGGGCACCAGAGGTCGACCGCCCCCGGCTGCGCGCTGGACTCGAGCGCCTGTTCCCGGCGGCGACGCACGAGGAGCCGGACTGGCAGCGCGTGGCGGCGACGATCGCCGTGCTCAAGCGTCTCTGCGTGATCTCCGGCGGACCCGGCACCGGCAAGACCCACACGGTCACCGCGATCCTGGCCCTGTTGGTCGAGCAGGCGGCGGCGAGCGGGCGCCCACCGCGCGTCGCGCTGGCCGCACCAACGGGCAAGGCCGCGGCACGGCTGACAGAGTCCATCCGCCGAGCCCGGACCCGGCCCGGCATGGATCCGGCACTGGCCTCGGCAATCCCGGACGAGGGCCAGACCCTGCATCGACTGCTCGGATTCCGTCCGGGCCGAGCGCGGCCCCGCCACCATGCCGGCAACCCGCTGCATCTCGACCTGCTGGTGGTGGACGAGGCATCGATGCTCGATTTGCCGCTGATGGCCCGGTTGCTCGATGCCTTGCCTGCCGGGGCGCGGCTGATCCTGCTCGGCGACCGCGACCAGCTCGCCTCGGTGGAGTCCGGCATGGTGCTGGGCGACCTGTGCGGGCGCGGTCGTGATCCCGGTTACTCCGAGGCCATGCGCACGGCCCTGCTCGAGATCGCCGGCATGGATCCGAACGCGGCCGCCAGGCCGACCCGGGATCACCACGAGAGCGATCCCGCGCTGGCGCTGGCCGCCGCCGAGGCCAGCGCCGGGGTGTCACGGCATGGGCTCGGCGATGCCATTGCGCTGTTACGCAGGAGCTGGCGTTTCCGACCGGACAGTGGCATCGGTGCACTGGCCGCCGCGGTCAACGCCGGCGACGTGCGCTCGGCAAGACGGGTCATCGGCGCGGGACATGCTGACCTGCGATGGCTCGAGCTCGACGGGGCCGGTCTGCGCCAGTTCCTGGTTGCAGAGTTGGTGCCGCGCTACCGCGCCTGCCTCGCTGCCGGGGGACCCGCCGCGGTGCTCGCGCGATTCAACGAGTTTCGGGTGCTGTGCGCGGTGCGCGACGGCGAATTTGGCGTCGACAACCTGAACCGGATCGCCGAGTCGGTACTCGCGCAGGCGGGTGTCATCGACCTGAGCGGCGGGCGAGGGCGGCGCCACTATTCCGGTCGGCCGGTGCTGATCACCCGCAACGACTATGGTCTGGGACTGTACAATGGCGATATCGGCATACTGCTGCCCGGGCAGCGCCCGCCATCGCCCGAGGTGCCCGACGCGACCCCGGATCGGCAGGCGGCAGACCTGCGGGCCTGGTTCGACTCCGAGGACGGCGTTCGACGCATCCTGCCCGCCAGACTTCCGGACAACGAGACCCTGTTCGCAATGACGGTGCACAAGTCCCAGGGTTCGGAATTCAACGAGGTGGTCCTCGTGCTGCCGCCTTATTCGAGCCGTGCCGTGACCCGTGAGCTGCTCTACACCGGCATCACCCGGGCCAGAGATCGCATCACGCTCATCGCGCCGATGCAGCGCCTCACCGACGCCGCCGCGCGGCCCGTGGTGCGCACCTCCGGGCTGTACGACGCGATCTGGTAGGCGTCATTGGCGGGGATCGCCGGAAATCGGCGTTTCCCTCGTGCTGCCTTTCCCCAAGCCTGGAAACGGAATGAACAACTACGAATTCTGCGCGCGGTGGGTCATCGACCAGCACCTGGACAAGGCGATCCGTGTGCTCGACTATGGTTGTGGCGCCGGGCAGATCGTCAATGCGCTGCGAGCGCGAGACATCAACGCCTTCGGGTGCGACCTGTTCTATGAAGGTGGAGACTATTCCGATTCTATTCCTTCCGGACTTCTGGATCGCGGCATTATCAGAAGGATGGATGGAAACAGGATTCCATTCGATTCGGCGTTGTTTGACGTCGTCATCAACAATCAGGTCATGGAGCATGTCGAGAATCTCGATCTTGTGCTCGCCGAGATCAAACGCGTGCTAAGGCCTGGCGGCGCCGTCATGAGCCTGTTTCCTGACCGGGGTGTCTGGCGTGAAGGGCACTGCGGTATCCCGTTTCTTCACTGGTTTCCGAAGCGCGGCCGAATTAGAGTCTATTACGCGGCCGCACTCAGGACGCTTGGCCTTGGGTATCACAAGGGAAATAAGGACGTGATGGCGTGGAGCCGGGATTTCTGCACCTGGTTGGACGACTGGACCCACTACAGAACGGCCCAGGAAATCGGCTCAAGCTATAGGAAATACTTCTGCGATATCGCGCATGTCGAAGAAGACTGGCTGCAACGCAGGCTCGGCGGCAAGAAGGCCCTGGTGACCTGGCTTCCAGTGTCGATACAGCAACTGATCGTCAGAAAACTTGCGGGCATGGTCTTTGTCGCCCGCGGACCGATAACTGTCCTGACACAGGGGCCGCCCGCCGGGCGCAGCAGATGATCGGCGACCCGCTTGTTCCAGCCTCTCAGACATCGGCGACATCGGCACGGGCGCCCTCGGGGACGATCAAGACCTCGGGCAGCGGCCAGGACAAGACCCAGGCCGCCAGCACGAACCCGGCCGACCACCACAGGCAGCCCTCCAACCCCTGAGTCTGATAGACCAGGCCGGAAAGCACGGTCCCCGCCAGGCGGCCGCCCGCGTTGGCCATGTAATAGAAGCCGACGTTCATCGAGACCTTTTCGAAGTCCGAATAGGCCAGGATCAGGTAAGAATGCACCGCCGAGTTGATCGCGAAGACCGCGCCGAACAGGATCAACCCGGTCATCAGCACGGGCCCCGGCGGCCAGCCTTGCATCAATGCGAGGGCGATCCCGGCCGGGAACGCGCTCAGGACCAGCGCCCAGACCCGGGCGGTGCCACCGCCGGGTCCCCTGCCATGGTGAAGCCTGCGAATCAGCCTTGGCGCCGCCGCCTGCACGAGGCCGTAACCGATGACCCAAGACGCCAGAAAGCCGCCCACCTGCATGAAGGACCAGCCCAACACCTCGTAGAGAAACACCGGCAGGCCCACGACGAACCAGACATCGCGCGAGCCGAACAGGAAGAATCGGGCCGCCGACAGCCAGTTGATGGCCGGCGTCTTGGAGAACACCTGGGTGAACTTCGGCTTCGACTTCATCTTGCCGACCCCGCTCGGCAGCACGATCGCGGTGGCAACCAGTACCACGGCCAATGCCCCGGCGAGCACGGCCAGCGCCCCGCGGAAGCCGATCCACTCCAGCAGCGCCGCGCCGACAAAGAATCCGAGGCCCTTGAGCGCGTTCTTGGAGCCCGTCAGTACGGCCACGTATTTGAACAGCTTGGACTCGCCGCCATGCTCGCCGGTGAGCGTCTTGACCGTCGCCTTTGCTGACATCTTGTTCAGGTCCTTGGCGATGCCCGAGAGAGCCTGGGCCAGCATCACGTAGGCCACCGAGAGCCAGGGGTCGGGTGCGGTGAGCATGAGCAACGCCACCACCTGCATCCCCATGCCAATGTGCATGGTCAGGTTGAGCCCGATCCTTGCACCGAGCCAGCCGCCAACCAGGTTGGTGACGATGCCGAACACCTCGTAGAAGAGGAACAGCATGGCCACCTCGAATGGCGAGTAACCGAGCATGTGGAAATACAGCACCACCAGCATGCGGATGGCGCCGTCGGTGATCGTGAAGGCCCAATAGCCGGCCGTGACGGTGATGTAGTTGCGGGTAGTGCTGTTCATGGCCCTTTCATTTCCAGAGTGTCCACACGCCAATGGCGATGAAGCCGATACCGGCGATCAGGTGTAGCGTCCGCTCACTGACATACTGCGAGATGAGCCCACCACCCAAAACGCCCAGCGCGGACGTGGCGATGAGCGCCAGTGAGGCGCCGATGAAGACCAGCCATTTGCTGACATCCTTGTCCGCGGCGAAGAGCAACGTGGCAAGTTGCGTCTTGTCCCCCAGCTCGGCGACGAACACCGTGGCGAAAACCGTGGCCAGCACCTTCCAGTCCACGCTACAGGCCTCCAGCGACCATGCGCACGATGTCCATCATGCGGTTCACGTAGCCCCACTCGTTGTCGTACCAGGCGTAGACCTTCACCTGGGTGCCATCGACGACCATCGTGGAGGGGGCATCGACGATGGACGAGCGCGGGTCGTTGAGATAGTCCACGGACACCAGTGGGCGCTCCTCGTAGCCCAGGATGCCGGCGAGCTCACCCTCGGCGGCGGCCTTGAACAGGGCATTGATCTCCTCGGCGTTGACCGGCCGCGCGGCCTCGAAGACAAAGTCGGTGAGCGAGGCGTTGAGCAGGGGCACGCGTACCGCGTGGCCGTTGAGCTTGCCGTCAAGCTCCGGGAAGATCTTGGTGATGGCCTTGGCCGAGCCGGTGGTGGTGGGGATCAGGGATTGGCCGCAGGCCCGCGCGCGGCGCAGGTCCTTATGGCCCAGGTCGACGATGCGCTGGGTATTGGTGATGTCGTGGATCGTGGTCATGCAGCCGTGGACGATGCCGATCTGCTCGTGCATCACCTTCACCACGGGTGCCAGGCAATTGGTGGTGCAGGAGGCCGCGGTCACGAGATGGTGCTCGGCGGGGTCGTAGTGGTGGTGGTTGATCCCGTAGACGATGTCCAGTGCGCCCTTGGTCGGGGCGGCCACGACGACCTTCTTTACCCCCTGCTCGAAATAGGCCTGCAAGGCCTCCGGCTTCTTGTGGTGCTTGCCGGTGGCCTCGATGACGATGTCACAGTCCGACCAATCGGTGTCGCCGATGGTGAGATGGCTGCTGTAGGTCAGCTCGCGGCCGTCGATGCTCAGTCGCCCACCCTCACCGTGACAGTCGCGGCCCCA